>NZ_JAVDSL010000001.1:1579697-1895637 GCF_031455295.1 Leifsonia sp. 1010 | reverse complement strand
CGCGGTGCGCGCACTGCCACGCTGGCGCTGGACCGCGGCAGCCCTCGGTGTCGGTCTCACGCCCATGGCGCTGTTCCTGTCAGGCACACTCAACCCGAACGGTCTGGAGATCGCCGCCACCGTCGCCTCCTTCGCCCTGCTGACGCTGCTGTTCTCGCGTCCGCCGTCACTCTTCACCCCGCTCGTCGTCGGCGCCGTCGTCGTCATCGGGGCCCTTCTGATCTTCACCAGGAGCATCGCCATCCTCTGGCTGCTCGTGGCTCTCGTCGCCGCTCTGCTGATCGCGTCGCCCGGAGCCTTGCGCGCGGTGGTGCGGGTCTGGTGGGTGGTCGCCGCGGCGGTACTCGTCGCGCTCATCGCGGCAGGAGCGGCCCTCTACTACCTGCGCCCTCGTGCGCTCACGCCCTCGTACCAGCCGGTCGGCGGGGGCAGCAGCTGGTCGCAGGGTTTCTCGACGACCCTCGACCAGACGTTCTCGTTCATGGTCGGGTGGATCGGGCAGTTCGGGTGGCTGGAGTCGCCGGCGCCGGCCCTCACCGTCGCCGTCGTGGCGGCGGTCGGCGGGGCGGCGCTCCTCTTCGGCGCCGCGGTGACACGTCGGCGGACGGGTCTCGCGCTCGGGATGATCGCCCTCGTGCTCGTCCTGGTTCCACCGTTCTCGCAGGCCGCCGTCGTCCACGACGCTGGATACATCTGGCAGGGCCGGTACACACTGGCTCTCGCCGTCCTGTTGGTGATGGTCGCGGGCAGGAGCCTGGACGACGGCCTTCCGGGTGCATCGATGTCGGGTGTCGGCCGTCGGGTCGTGTGGATCTCCCTCAGTGCGGTGGCGATCGGGCAGCTGGCAGCGTTCATCTGGGTGCTCCGCCGCTACGTGATCGGCCTGTCCTGGAACACCACATGGCTCGACCTGGTCCGTTCACCGCACTGGCAACCGCCGGGCGGATGGCTGCCCGTGACGGTCGTGTTCGCCATCGGGACCGTCGCCGGGGTCATCCTTCTGGCACGGTCGGTGACACGCCCGCCTGCCCTCGTCACCACGGCCTCCGGGGTGTCGTAAGTCAGGACGATCGTCGGCCTGATTGGTAGAATGGTGCGTCCCCAACCGACAACGGGGCGACCGAAAGTTCTCCATCATGAGCCCCGTAGCCGCCCTCGCCCGCTTCCCGTGGCGCCTCTTCTCCGCCGTCTTCGTGGTCCTCTTCGGGCTGATGACCGTGTGGGCGCTGGCCACCCCGTTGTACGCCGTTCCGGACGAGGCGTCGCACTCCATCCGGGCGGCCGCGGCGGTGCGCGGCGAGATCGTCGGAACGGACTCGAACTTCCAGGTTCCCGCCTACCTGAAGATCCCCGGTGCGCAGAACACGGGAGTGCTCTCGTGCTACGCCGGCCGTATGGACCGCACTCCGGCATGCACGAGCGATCCCGCCGGCGGAGACGAGACGCGCAGCCTGTGGAGCACCGCCGACACGAACAGCCCGATCTACTACCTGGCCGTCGGCTTGCCCACCTTGGTGTCCGAGGGTCTGCCCGCCATCTATGGGATGCGCATCCTCTCCGCCGCGCTGACGGCGCTGACCTTCGCCGTCACGGCTGCCTTGCTCGCGGCGTTCCCCGGCCGCCGCTGGGCATGGCTGCTCGGCCTCGCCGTGATCAATCCCGAGGTCCTCTTCCTCGGCGGTTCGGTCAATCCGAATGGCATGGAGGTCGCCTCGGCGGGCGCTCTCCTCGTGTCGTTGTTCGTGCTCGCACGGCTCAGGCCCACGGGATGGCTGCTGGGCCTCGCGGGAGCCAGCGCGGTGATCTCGACCCTGTTCGTGACCGGCGGCCGCAGCCTGGCACTGCTGTGGGTCGTGCTCGCCGCCGCGGCGGTCATCGCGGTGATGAACAGGAGCGACTGGCGTGAGCTCCTCCGCCGCAGGTCGACGTGGATCGTGGCCGTTCTTCTCGCGGTGATCTGCGTCGGCGCGTTGCTCTGGTTCACACGGCCGGAGAACGCCGTACGCCCCGGGGCAGGGGCACCCGTGGCCGGGAACAGGCTGATCGTCGCGCAGAACATGCTCGAGGAGACGGTGCGGTACTGGCAGCAGATGGCCGGCCAGGGCGCCGTCGACTACGGGATGCCGCAATTCGTGCCGGCGTTGTGGACCTGCCTCATCTTCGCGCTCTGCCTGCTCCCCGTCGTGCTCGGCCGCGGCCGCGAGAGGTGGGTGACGCTGGGGCTCGTGGGCGCGATGGTGGTCATCCCGGTTGTGACACAGGTCGCCCTCTGGCGACAGGTCGGCGATGTCTGGCAGGGCCGGTACGTCCTCGCTGTCCTCCTGATGCTCGCGATCACCGGCGGACTGGCGCTCGACACCGCGCGGCTCGGTGGGCCGCGCCGAACGGTGAGTGTCCTCCGGGCGATCCTGGTTCTGGTGTCCGTCGGCCAGTTCGTCGCCCTTGCCGCCGTGGTTCGTCGCTACGCCGTCGTCGACTCGAATTGGCTCCACGCGCTGTTCCGGCCGAGTTGGCTGCCGCCCGGCGGGACGATCGGGCTGGTCGTCATCATGGCGGCTGTCCTGATCCCAGCGACGGTCGCGTTGTGGCGTGCGTTGCCGCGCATGTTCGCGGACCCGGTGGACGCCTCGCCGGAATCCACGCCGACGGAAGCAGGAGCGGTCGAGTCCCGCTGACTCGGAGCGCAGCGCTCGGTCAGGCCGGCTGCAGCAGGTCGCGGACGATGTCCGCGTTGCCCCTGCTGGCGAAGCGCGCGTAGTCGCCGCGCGCGGCCAGCCGAGCTACGGCCGCTACCCGGAGGATCCGCGCGGGCGGCATGGCGGCGCGTGCGGTCTCGAACTCCCGCTTCCGCCTGGCCAGCGCCATCGACGAGGTGGGGATGCGCTCCCCCAGTGCTTCGAGACGGGCGACCAGCAGGTCGGCCCGTCGCGCCAGCCCGCGGTTGCGGTCGCCGCGAGCCTGCAGGACCCGCGCCGCCTTGCCCCGGAGCGTCGGGTCGGCGACCCCGATCTGGTTCGAGCCGTGGCGACGGTAGTCGGTCAGCGGGTCCTCGAGCACGTCGGCGCCCGAGAGAGCCGCCGCGATGATCGCCAGCCATTCGTCGTGCACCCACTCGTCCGGGAACGGCAGGGCGGCCTCCAGGAGGGACCGGCGGAAGACGACCGTCGCGCCTGTCGCCAGGTTGCGGCGCAGGTAGACCCGGAAGGCGTCACCGGCGTGGATGCTGTCGCGGTCGGCGCGCGACACCTCGAGCGACTGGAACAGGGTCGCCCCCGCCGGCCGTCCGACGCCGTCGATCAGCCGCGCGTCGGTGTGGAGGAACAGGAGCGACGGATCGTCGGCGAAGCGCGCGGCCATCCGCTCGAGCTTGTCCGGCATCCACACGTCGTCCTGGTCGCTGAGTGCGATCAGGTCTCCGTGGGTGGCCGTGACCGCCTGCTCGAAGTTGCGGACCACCCCCAGAGCGACCTCGTTGCGGAGGATGCGGGCGTCGGCGAACCCGGCGAGCGCGGTCTCCGCGACCGCCACCGTCGTGTCGGCCGAGCCGTCGTCGGAGACCACGATCTCCGCAGGCGGCCGCGTCTGAGCCCGGATGGACCGCAGCTGGGTGTCGAGGAAGGCCGCGCCGTTGTACGTGCACAGCGCGACCGAGACCGACGGACGGGTCACAGCGACCGCTTGACCCGGCTGGTGATCTTCTTGGCGACGACCTTCGGGCCGCCGTTGCTCAGGTAGTGGAAGAACAGCCCGACGTCATGGCGGATGCCGTGCTTCTTGCGGCGCACGGCCCGCCCGGCGACCGGACGCGACGACCGCACGGCGCCGCTCTCGACGAGGTCCGGCGCGTGCCGGGCGTCGGCGACGAACGCGGTGAGCGGGCGCAGGACGTTCTCCCAGAAGTACCGCTCGCGCACGCGACGGATGTTGCGCTTCGCGGCCTTCACGAACGCCTCGTCGTAGAGGATCTTCTCCAGCGCGTCGCGCAGGGCGGCGACATCGCCGGACGGGACCACGATGCCGAGCTTCTCCTCGCGCACCAGATCGGCGAAGTGGTCGCCCTCGGTGACCACCATGGGCAGCTCGGCCCACAGGTAGTCGAGGATGCGGGTCCGGAACGAGAAGGTGGTCTCGATGTGGGCGAAGTGCGTGCTGACGCCCGCATCCGCCTCGGTGAGGTAGTTCTGCCGGTCGGCGTAGTCGACCCACGAGTCGTTGAAGAACACAGCACTGTCGAGCACGCCGAGTTCGCGGGCGAGCGCCCGCGACTCCGCGACGATGCCCATCTCCGGGACACCGGGATGCGGGTGCTTGGTGCCCTGGAAGAACAGCCGGACGTCGGGGTGCGTCTCGTTCAGCGCGGCGACGGCCCGGATGAGGGATGTCGGGTCGAACCAGTTGTAGAGCCCGCCGCTCCACAGCAGCACCTTGTCCTCGACGCCGATGCCCGGCCGGACGCCCTTGAGCACCTCGCGCTCGTGCCGCGGCGGGGTGCTGGAGAGCCCGAACGGTACGACGTCGATCAGCCGCTCGAGGTCCGGGTCGGTCTCGTACACCGACGGGTTCACGCGGCCGAGGGCCGCCAGCTGACCGAGGTAGAAGTGACGCTGGCGCTCCGACGCGCACAGGAAGAAGTCGCCGCGCTCCAGCTGCTCGTTGAGGACGTCCGTCGCGTCGCCGACCTGCTTCTTCCATTGAGCGGCTCCGAGCTCGCGGCCCTGCTCCAGCTGCTCGAGGTGCATCGGGTCGTAGATGTCGGCGACGATGATCTTGTCGGTGGTGCGGATGCTGTCGAACAGCGCCATCGCCAGGCCCTGGAAGACGATGACGTCGGCCTCGCGCTCGAACGGCTTCATCGCACGGTCGTCTCCGGGCCGGACATGCGCGACGCGGAACGGCGCGGAGACCGGCTCGACGCCCGCGAGCGAGACGAGGGTGACCTCGTTGTCGGCGGAGAGCGCCTCGGCCATGTGCCAGGCGCGGATGGCGGGGCCGGCCATCTTCTCGCCGATGGGGTCGCCGGTGATGATGAGCACGCGGGTCACCTGGGGCGGCTCGGTGACGGCGAACGCGGTCGCCAGCTTGTCGTAGCCCTCGAGATAGTGATCGTTCTGGAACGAGGGCGCATCCGTCTGGCCGAACAGCGACCACAGCCGCGCGTCCGAGACGACCCGGGATGCCTGGATCTCGCGCCGCGACTCGGCCAGCGACGGCAGGTTCTCGACGAACTGGTCGATGGCGAAGACACCGGCCAGGGTCTCGCGCGACACCTCTTGCGTCGGCGCGTCGTCGCCGCCCTTGCGGAGGTCGAAGGAGGCGGAGTCGAGGTCGCCCTTGGCCACCGCGCGTCGGACGGCGAGCGCGAGGGTGGCCGGCAGCGCGTCGGCGAGCGCCTCATCCCCGAGGTTCTTGTACTGCGTGTACAGCGCGTTGCGCTCCAGCAGGTAGGTCTCTTTGAACGCCCCGAACTTGCTCATCGAGGCGTGGTGCTTGTGGTACGCCAGCGAACGCGGCTCGTAGACGTAGCGCCAGCCGCGGAGGTTGAGACGCCAGCCGAGGTCGACGTCCTCGAAGAACATGAAGTAGCGCTCGTCGAAACCGCCCAGTGCGTCGTAGACGTCGCGGCGGACGAACATCGCCGACCCGGTGCCGAACAGCACGTCGGCCGGCTCGTCGGCGCTGGAGGGGACGGGCTGGGCGGTGAGCGGCTTGTAGCCCTGACCGAACCAGGTCAGCGCCGAGCCGATGTAGTCGACCAGCTCGCCGTCCCAGTCGAGCACCTTGCTGGCGACCGCACCGATCGCGCTGCTCTCGCCGAAGCGCTCGACGGCGGCCGCGATCCACCGCGCATCCGGACGGGCGTCGTTGTTCAGGAAGGCGACGATGTCGCCGGAGGACGACCGCACACCGAGGTTGCAGCCGCCGGCGAACCCGAGGTTCTTCTTCGAGACGATCAGCGTGATCCCCTCGATCGCGCGCAGCCGCTCGGCGCTGTCGTCCCCCGAACCGTTCTCGACGACGACGATCTCGAGACGCTCGGCGGGCCAGTCCTGCTCACGCAGATGACGGATCGCCTGGAGGGTGTCGTCGGTCCCGCGGAAGTTCACGAGAACGACGGAGACGACGCCGGGACGGAGGTTCGGCATAGAGGCCTTCCTGTTCGCTTGCGGAAACCGATCTTAGCAATCGGCCCCCCGGCGACGGCTGCGCCGCGACCGTCAGCGCACGGTCACGGAGCGGCAGCCGAGTTGTGTGTATCCGGTGCTCGTCTGCACGCAGACCGAGTAGGTGCCCGGAGGCCGCGGAAGGGTCACGTCATAGCCGTGGTAGATCCCGGCCCCGGGATAGAGGCCGTTGAACCAGCTGACCGGCAGGTTGGCCTTGGCCGGTCCGCCCACGCCATTGACGTTGATCCAGACGTACGACGAAGCGCTCCGCTGGGTGAGGTCGACCGCCCAGCCGTGGACCCGGATACCGCCGGCGACCGCTTCGACGCCGTCGAGCGCCGCCGCATCCGACTGGGTCACGGTGACGTTCTTGCAGCTCAGCAGGGTGGTGCCGCCGACGCCGTAGACGCAGATCTGGTGCGTCCCCTTCACCGCCGGGATGAACAGGTCGAACCCGTTGCCCTGTCCGATGCCGGGGAGGAGGTTGGGCAGCCAGCTCAGCGCCTTGTTGGTCTTGTAGGCGCCGCCGGCGCCGTCGACGTTCACCCAGACGTAGGACTGCGCCGGCGAGGTGTAGTCCGCCGACCAGCCCGCGATCTGCACTCCGCCCGGCACAGCCGTCACCGAGTCGAACGATCCCGTCCCGCGCGGCACCGCGAGGGTCACACTCTTGATCAGGACGTTCTGGGTTCCGTAGACGCCGTAGACGTCGATCTTGTGCGCCCCTGGTGAGGCGGGGACGGTGACGTCGAAGCCGTGACTGACGCCCGAGCCCGGGTAGTAGTTGTTCAGCCAGCTGGTCGGGTTGCCCGCCTTGTACGGACCGCCCTGACCGTCGACGTTGACCCAGATGTAGGCGGGCGCCGTCGTCGCGAAGTCGACAGCCCAGCCCGTCAGGCGGACGCCACCCCAGGTGCCCGCCGCAGTGTCGAGGCTCCCCGAACCATACGGGACGGTCACGTACTTGCACCCGAGAAGCGAGTTGTTGGAGCCGCGGACGTTGTAGACGCAGACCTGGTGATCGCCCGGCGACGCGGGAATCAGCTCCGAGAATCCGTGATTCGCCCCGTAGTTCGGGAACATGTTGTTGAACCAGCTCAGTGGCTTGTCTGCCTTGTACGGGCCGCCCTGGCCGTCCACGTTCACCCAGATGTACGACGACGCCGCCGTGCTCGGGTCGTAGGACCACCCGCTGATCTGGATGCCTTTGTAGGCGCCCGCTGCGCTGTCGAACGAGCCGTAGTGCGGCGCGGTGGTCGAGCCGAACCAGTCGGTGTACATGCGGAAGAAGTTGCGGTTTCCGTACGCCGAGCATCCGTCGCCCGTGCCGTAGAGATTGGCGAGGGCCGCCGGATTGGGCGTGTACGGCGTGTAGTAGTAGAGCGCCGCGGTGGCGGCGTTCTGGATCTGCACCGCCTTGGTGCCGCAGGCCGCGTTCGGGCTGTACTGGATGTTCGCGACGCCGCCGACCGGGATCCAGGTGAAGAAGTTGCTGGTGCCCGCCGGGTTGCCGTAGCGCTTGAACTGCCACGCCGCCTTGTAGACCTGGTTGTAGAAGCCGAAGTACTCCGAGTCGCACGGTGCGGTGTCGGGGCAGGCGTAGCCCATCGCGATCTGGTAGCGGGATGCGGTCGGGGCGGTCGAGGAGACGAGCCCCTGCTCCTTCTCGAGCGTGACCAGGATCGCCTTGGCGCTGATGCTGCACGCCTGCTGGACCTTGAAGATGATCTGAGCGGCCGACTCGTTCGACGCCCCGCTGTACGCGCGGCACATCGGGTCCGCGCCCCGGCTGTAGGTGCTCTGTGTGAAGCTCTTCAGACAGGTGTACCCCGACTGGCAGCTCGGCACGCGCGAGTTGAGGAACGACTGGATCTCGGCGGTCGTCATCGCGGCCGGATCGTAGAAGTTCTCGTCGCTGATGATGTAGCCCGGCTGGAAGTCGCTTCCGCTCGCCGCCTCTGCCGACGGAGCCGGCAGCAGCTGGGTCACCGGAACGAGCACGGCGACGGCGAGCAGCAGCGTCCCGAGGATGGAGAGGACTCGCTTCATGGTTGGGGGTTCCCTGGTCGGCGGGAGCACTCCCCAGCGCACTCTCGCGGCGCCGGGCGGCCCGGATGCACCGGGTCGGCGGGCGCATCCGCCATCAGAGTACGTCAGCTCTCGGCGCTTTCCCAGCATTTGAGCGGGCTGTCGCGCTCCTCTGACTGCCCCTCTTTGAGGGGCACGGAGGCGGCCCTCGTAAGATGGCAGGGGCACACGCACGGCAGAGAGAACGGTTCCGATGGCTTCCACCCCTTCCCGTCCATCCACG
Source organism: Leifsonia sp. 1010 (assembly GCF_031455295.1). Lineage (NCBI taxonomy): Bacteria > Bacillati > Actinomycetota > Actinomycetes > Micrococcales > Microbacteriaceae > Leifsonia > Leifsonia sp. 1010. The sequence goes on along the minus strand of NZ_JAVDSL010000001.1, from coordinate 1,887,162 downwards.
GACGACGAGCTGGCCGCCGCCCGGCGCGAGATCCGCGCGCTGCGCGCCGAGCTCGCGTCCAACGCGCCGACGATCGACGACCTCCGGCGTCAGGTGACGGCGGCCGAGGAGCAGGCGGAGCGCTACAGGAAGCAGGTCACCGCCATGCGCTCGTCGATGTCGTGGCGCATCACCAAGCCGCTCCGCATGCTCGCGCGCCGGGGCTGACGGGTGGCCCCGCACCGCGCCTCCGAGCGCGTCCTCGATCTCGTCCGCCGCGATGTCACGGTCGAGCGCGGACCGGCCCGGCCGCCCGCCGGCGACCGCATCGCCATCGTCGCCAGCTGGGGAACCGACAACCAGGTGAGCCGCTCGCTCGGCGAGCTGGTCGGCGCCCTCGATGCGGCCGGCTACCCGTCCATCGTGGTCCGCGCATCGGACGACCGCTCGCCGCTGCGCTGGCCGACTCCCCTGCCCGAGTCGACGATCGTCGTGCGCAAGCCCAACATCGGTTACGACTTCGGTTCCTGGGCCGTCGGCCTCGACCGGTTCCGCTCCGTCGCGAAGCGCCGCAATGTGATCCTCGTCAACGACTCCATGCTCGGCCCGTTCGCACCGCTCGACGGGATGATCGACTCCTTCGAGGGGACCGCCGCCGACGTCTGGGGCGCCACGAACACGCGGCAGATCGTGCCGCACCTGCAGAGCTACCTGCTGGGCTTCCACGGGGGCGTGCTCGCCGATCCCGCGATCCGTCAGTTCTGGCGCAATATCAAGCACCTCGACGACAAGACCAGCATCATCGGCGATTACGAGCTGGGCTTCAGCCGCCTCCTGCGCGCAGAGGGCCTGACGTCGCGCGCGTGGTTCGACTCGGAGCGTGTCGTGTCGCCCACCGACAACCCGGTCATCACCGGGTGGCGGCGACTGGTCGAGCTCGGCTTCCCGTTCGTCAAGCGGGAACTGGTGCGTGACCCCTCCGTCACGCCGGACGCCCGTCTGGCCCCCGAGATCATCCGCGAGCGGTTCGGCGCCGACGTCGACGAGTGGCTGTGAGCGGCCAGGAAGGAGCGCCCGTGGCATCCAGAGGACGGCAGATCCGCCGCAACATCAGCGCAGCGTTCCAGATCGCGGCGAGCGGCATCGCTCCGCGCGAGACGGTCATCCCGCCGCAGCCCCACCCGGCGGACCACGCGGCCTGGGTGGATCGTCGCACCGGGAAGCTCCGGCCGACGCTGCCGGACGCGTGGGCGTCGCGGTACGAGTACCCGGCGGCACCCGCCCGGATCGGCGTGCTGATGCACGTCTTCTACACGGATCTGGTGGCCGAGCTGTGCGAACAGCTGCGGAACATCCCGGTGCCGTTCGACCTCATCGTCACGAACGCGAGCGGCGAGGAGCTGGACCTCCCTCTGGATGGCGTCCCGCTGGCCGGACACGTCGCGGTGCTGCCCGTCGCGAATCACGGCCGCGACATCCTGCCGATGGTCGAGGTCGTCAACGCCGGGCTGCTCGACCCGTACGAGCTCGTCCTCAAGGTGCACACGAAGAAGAGCACCTGGCGGGAGGAGCACGCGGAACTGTCCGGCACGGGCGACGACTGGCGCTCCTCTCTCTACGGCACCGTGCTCGGCTCGGCGGACAACGTGCAGACCGTGCTCGGCGCTTTCGCGGAAGACCCGAGCGTCGGGATCGTCACCGCGGACGAGGACATCGTCGGCACGGAGTTCTGGGGCGGCGACCTGGAGCGGACGCGAGCCCTCATGCGCCGCCTGCAGCTCTCGGTCAGCGAGCACGACCTCCGCTTCGCCTCGGGCTCCGTGTACTGGATCCGCGGCTTCCTGCTTCAGGGACTCCGGGCGTTCGCCATGGACGCGGAGGACTTCGAGCCGGAGGCCGGTCAGGTCGACGGGACGACCGCGCACGCGGTCGAGCGCGCGCTCGGGCTGGTGACGCTCGAGGCGGGCTACCGGATCGCCGGCCGCGGGACCATCGAGGCCCCCGCCGACGACAGCTGGCGGCACTTCGAGCTGGACGCCGACCGCACGGCGCGCGCCCGCGTCATCCCCTTCTACCTGCCGCAGTTCCACACCTTCCCCGAGAACGACCAGTGGTGGGGACCGGGGTTCACCGAGTGGTCGAACGTCACGGCGGCACGGCCCATCTTCGAAGGGCACAACCAGCCGCTGCTCCCCTCGGAACTGGGCTTCTACGACCTCTCGGTGGAGGGTGTGCGGGATCGGCAGTACGACCTCGCCCGGTCCGCCGGCATCGAGGGCTTCATGTACTACTACTACTGGTTCTCCGGCAAGAAGCTCATGGACCTGCCCGTGGAGCGGCTGCACGCCGCCGATGGGGACCAGCCGTTCTGTCTGATGTGGGCCAACGAGAACTGGTCGCGGCGCTGGGACGGCAGCGAGTCCAGCATCCTCATCGCCCAGGACTACGACCAGGTGCCGGCGGAGCAGTTCATCGAGGACGTCATGCACCTGCTCCTCGATCCGCGGTACATCCGCGTCGACGGCAAGCCGCTGGTCGCCGTGTACAAGATCGCCCAGCTGCCCGACTTCCCGCAGACGCTGCAGCGCTGGCGGGAGCGCGCCGTCGAGGAGGGCCTGCCCGGCCTCCACATCGCCACGGTCGACGTGGGGCGGGAGATGGACGGCATCGACGGCGCCCTCTCGGACTACGGGATCGACGCCTTCCTCGAGTTCGCTCCGCACAATCGCCGCTGGACCACCGTCGACCTCGAGAAGCTCGACCGTTTCGACCCGCGCTTCGAGGGGCACGTGCTCAGCTATCCCGAGATGGCGGTCACCTCGGAGCTCGTCCTCCGCGAGCCCGTGGAGGACGAACGCTACCCCGGCGTGATGGTCAATTTCGACAACACGGCGCGCCGCCAATGGCGACCCGACCTCTGGTATGGTTCCAATCCGTACACGTTCCGGCGTTGGTTGAACTCGGCCATCTCCGCCGTCGCCGACCGTGAACCCGAACATCGCATCGTCTTCGTGAACGCGTGGAACGAGTGGGCGGAGTCTGCTGTGCTCGAACCGTCGCAGCGCTTCGGCCGGACGTTCCTGCTCGCCGTGAAGGATGCGCTCCTCAGGTAAGGAAACCCGTGAAACTCGCTATGACGGTGATGGTCCGCGATGAGGCGGACATCATCCGGCCGATGATCGAGCACCATCTCGATCAGGGGGTCGACATCCTGATCGTGACGGACAACGGCTCCGTCGACGGCACCGCGGAGATCCTCGGCGAGTTCGCCGAGCGCGGCCTGATCGACCTGCGCCACGATCCCGTGCAGCGCAAGCAGCAGAGCTCCGTCGTCACGGGGATGGCGCGCGACGCCGCCACCCGGTACGGAGCGGACTGGGTCGTCAACGCCGACGCCGACGAGTTCTGGGTCACCCGCGACCCGGCGCTCACGCTCAAGCAGGCGTTCGAGCACATCGACCCGGCGCTCCGTGCGTTCACCGTCCCGGTCGTGGACATGACGGGGCCGGCCGCCCTGGCCGGCACCGGTCTGCAGCGACTGATCTACCGCGACGAGCGGTCGGTCGAGCAGTTGAACGCGGTCGGACTGCACGCCCACTCCACGCCGGACGCCGTACACGTCGGCGACCCCGAGATCGAGGTCGCGCAGGGCAACCACTTCGTCAACCTCGAGAGCACGGGCGAGCCGGACCCCGCCTACGCGGTGGAGGTGCTCCACTTCCCGTGGCGCTCGTGGCGGCAGTTCGCCCACAAGGTCGAGAACGCCGGCCGCGCCTACGAGAGCAACCCCGAGCTCACGCCGAGCCCCAACCATCACGGGATGCGCGACTACCGCCGGCTCCGCGCCGGCTCCCTGCTGGCGTCCTACCTGGTGCGCAATCCGACCTCCGAAGAGCTTGAGCGCGGGCTCGCCGACGGCTCCTTCCGGCTGGAGCGGCGGATCGCCGACCGCTGGCCGTCGCCCGTCCCCGACGAGCTCGTGGACGAGCAGGCGTACGCGCAGGAGTACGCGTACGGCCGGGAGCTCGGCGCGATGGAGCTGCGCATCCGGGAGCTGGAGCGGCAGGGCGTGCGCGAGCGCGACATGATCTTCGAACTGAGCGATCAGGTCGGAGCCCTCAACGCGCACATCGCCGAACTCTCCGCCGCGTTGACGGAGGCACGGCAGCGCGCCGACGAACGGCTCTCCGCCAAGGTCGCCCGGGTCGTCCGGCAGCGCTCCGGCCGCCGCGACCACGCCTGATTCCGCCTCCCAGGGCACTCAGGCGGCGCACGGCCGGGTCCGGGAGCGGCCGACTATACTTGCGAGGTCCCCCGCCCCCGACGAAAAGAAGTGCATGTCAGCCCAGGCGCGATTCGAGGCTCTCTCCCGCCAGAAACTGGCGCCGGTCGGAGCCGCCTCGCCCACCGGCCGACGGTCGATCGCCGCGTTGAAGGAGATCTTCTCGCACCGCGAGATGCTCTCGCTGCTCGTCCGGCGCGACCTGAAGTCCCGCTACAAGGACAGCGCCCTCGGCTTCGTCTGGACACTGATCCGGCCGCTGACGCAGCTGTTCATCTATTACATCGTCATCGGCAAGTTCCTGTCCGCCGAGCGCGGCATCCCCGAGTTCGCGGTGTACGTCTTCACCGGTCTGACGGCCTACGGCCTGCTCAGCGAGATCATCGGCGGCGGTACCGCCTCGATCGTGGGCAACGCCGGACTGATCAAGAAGGTGTACCTCCCCCGCGAGGTGTTCCCGCTGGCGAGCGTCGGATCGGCACTGTTCAACTTCGCCATCCAGCTCGGGATCCTGCTGATCTTCACAGCGATCCTCGGCTCCTTTCCGTGGTCGCCGGACTTCTTCTACTTCTTCCCGGCACTGCTGGTGCTGCTGGTCTACGGCACTGCCTTCGCCCTGCTGCTCTCGGCACTCAACGTCTACCTGCGCGACATCCAGTATCTGGTGGAGGTGCTGCTGCTCCTCCTGCTCTGGGCCTCCCCCATCGTCTACTCGTGGAGCATGGTCAAGGACATCCTCGGCCCGAGCCTCGCGCTCGAGATCTACACCGACAACCCGATCACGCTGGCGGTCCTCGGCTTCCAGAAGGCGTTCTGGATGGGCGGCCAGGCCACCGCGGAGTACCCCGCCGGCCTCGCTCTGCGCCTCGGCATCGCCTTCGTCATCGGTCTGGTGCTGCTGGTGTCCTTCCAGCGCGTCTTCCAGCGCCTCCAGGGCAACTTCGCGCAGGCTCTCTAGGAAGCACGGTATGACGGACAAACTCACCACCCGCCCGGAGACCCGCACCGCGGAGAGCTCGCCGGAGATCGTCGTCATCGACGATGTCTCGAAGCGCTTCGTGCTGCGCAAGGACAACTCCCTCAAGGAGCGCCTCGTCGCCTTCGGCCGCGGCCGGAAGCATCGCGAGGAGTTCTGGGCGCTGCGGAACGTCTCGGCGACCATCACCGCCGGTCACACCGTCGCCCTGATCGGTCACAACGGCTCCGGCAAGTCGACGCTGCTCAAGGTCATCGGCGGCATCGTCGACCCGACGAGCGGCACCGTCAGCCGACGCGGCCGCATCGCGGCGCTGCTGGAGCTGGGGGCCGGGTTCCACCCCGACCTGACCGGTCGCGAGAACGTCTACCTCAATGCCTCGATCATGGGGCTGAGCCGCGCCGAGACCGAGGCCCGGTTCGACGACATCGTGGCGTTCTCGGGCATCGGCGACTTCATCGACACCCAGGTGAAGTTCTACTCCTCCGGCATGTACGTGCGTCTGGCCTTCGCCGTTGCCGTCCACACCGACCCCGACCTGCTGCTCGTCGACGAGGTCCTCGCTGTCGGCGACGAGGCGTTCCAGCGCAAGTGCCTCGACAAGATCCGCTCGTTCCAGGAGGAGGGGCGCACCATCATCCTGGTGACGCACACCCTCAGCCAGGTGATCGAGTTGTGCGACCGCGCCATCCTCCTCAACCAGGGCGAGATCGTGTTCGACGGGGAGCCGCGTGACGCGGTGTCGCAGTTCCGCGACATCCTCGAGGAGCGCCGCGTGACGGAGGTCGACGCCAACGGCCGTCTGACCGCCCCGGAGCGCGAGGCCCGCATCAACGTGGTCTCCGCGAAGCCGGACGGCAAGACCGTCGGTTCCCCGTTGGAGCGCGACGACGACCTCCTCATCACCATGCAGATCGATCACTACCAGCCCGTCGAGGGCTGGACCTGCGGCGTCCAGATCGACAACGCCATGGGTCAGGTCGTCCTGGGCACCTCGACGCCGCGCGCCGGGACGGACCTGCCCGCGTCGACCGGGCCGCAGACCCTGCAGCTGCGGTTGCAGCGGCCGCAGTTCGGCCCGGGCAAGTACTTCGTCAACGTGTCCCTGATGGACCCGACGGGCCGCCACTTCGCCGACCTCCCCCAGGCGACCAGCTTCGATGTCGCCCAGGATCCGTCGACGGTGGGGATGCTGTACGCCAAGCCGACCTTCTCGATCGTCGACGACTGAGGCCCTGCGCTGAGATGCCCGGAGCCGACTCCCCCTCCGTCCTGATCGTCACCGTCACCCACAACACCGGCGAGGTGCTGCGCGCCTTCCTGCGCTCAGCACGGACCGCGACGGCCCAGCCGGCCCAGATCGTCGTTGTCGACAACGCCTCGGCCGACACGACCGTGGAGCGGGAGGCGTGCGCCGAGTTCGGTGCGGAGTTCCTCGCCCTCGACGAGAACCTGGGCTACGGCGGTGGGATCGAGGAGGGCGTCCGGCACGGATCGTCCGACGCGGAGTTCCTGGTCATCGCCAATCCGGACGTCGAGTTCTCCCCCGGATCGGTGGACGAGCTGGTGCGCGTGCTGCGCGAACGGCCGGCCGCGGGCTCCGCCGGGCCGCGCATCCTGAACGTCGACGGAACGGTGTATCCGTCCGCCCGCAGCCTCCCCTCGCTCCGCACGGGGGTCGGTCACGCGATCTTCGGCCGCATCTGGCCCGGCAACCCGTGGACGAGACGCTACCGCGGGGTCGACTACGAGAGCGACGCCGTCCGTCCGGTCGGCTGGCTGTCCGGTGCGTGCCTGGTCGTGCGTCGCGACGCCTACGAGCAGATCGGCGGCTTCGACACCTCGTACTTCATGTACTTCGAGGACGTCGACCTCGGCGCCCGCCTCAGCAAGGCCGCCTGGGCCAACCTCTACGCGCCGACCGCGAGCGTCGTGCACACCGGAGCGCACTCGACGAGCACCGCCTCCCGGCGCATGGAGGCCGTCCATCACGAGAGCGCGTACCGCTATCTGTCGCGCAAATACACCGGCTGGTACCTGCTGCCCGTCCGCGTGGTCCTGTGGGTCGGCCTGCGCGTGCGGCAGTGGTGGGTCACCCGATGAGAGGAACGACCGACTGATGGAGAATCGCGCGAAACGCATCCTCATCGTGACACCCGACACGATCGGCGAGCGGATGGCGGGCCCGGCCATCCGGGCGTGGCACGTCGCCCAGGCGCTCAGTGCCGTCGGAGAGGTGCGGCTCGCCTCCACGGTCGGCGCGACCGTCACCTCGCCGGAGTTCACCATCGTCCACGCCGGGCAGGACGCTTTGAAGCCCCACGCGGAGTGGGCGGATGTCGTGATCATCCAGGGCCACATCCTCCGCACGCACACGTGGCTCAAGGCGATGGATGTGCTCATCGTCGCGGACATCTACGACCCCGTGCACCTGGAGTGGCTGGAGCAGGGCCGCGACCTCCCCGAGGCCGACTACTACGCATCCTCCGTCGACTCCGTCGAAGTCATGAACGACCAGATCGAGCGCGCCGACTTCATGGTGTGCGCCTCGGAGAAGCAGCGCGACTTCTGGCTCGGTCAGCTCGCGGCGATGACCCGGGTGAACCCGGCCACCTACGCGGCCGACCCCACGCTCCGCAACCTGCTGGATGTGGCGCCGTTCGGAATACAGGACGCCCCGCCCGTGCAGAAGGCCCACGGCATCCGCGGCGTCGTCGACGGCATCGGACCGGACGACAAGGTCATCCTGTGGGGCGGCGGTGTCTACAACTGGTTCGACCCGCTCACGCTGATCTCAGCGGTCGGCCGGCTGGCGAAGGAGCACCCGGAGGTCCGGCTGTTCTTCCTGGGCGTGAAGCACCCCAACCCGGACGTGCCGCAGATGGAGATGGAGCGCGCCGCGCGCCGCCTCTCCGACGAGCTGGGACTGACCGACTCCGTGGTCTTCTTCAATGAGACCTGGGTTCCCTACGACCAGCGCGCCGACTTCCTGCTGGACGCCGACCTGGGCGTGAGCACCCACCTCGAGCACATCGAGACGGCCTACAGCTTCCGCACCCGGGTGCTCGACTACTGGTGGGCGGGCCTGCCGGTCGTCGCCACCGATGGCGACACCTTCGCGCCGCTCATCCGCGACAACGGACTCGGACGCGTCGTGCCGCCGCAGGACGTGGAGGCGCTGGAGGCCGCGCTCGGCGAGCTGCTGTTCGACGATGCGGAGCGTGGGCGGATCCGCGAGAACGTGCGGGCATTCGCCGGGCGGATGCACTGGTCGACCACCCTGGAACCGCTGGTGCGCTACGTGCGGGCGCCCTACCCGGCGGCGGACCGCGTCCGCGGGGTCATCTCGCAGCGCAACCAGATCACCGCCGACCTGCGGAAGCGCATCGCGGGCATGGAGTCGAGCTCGTCGTGGCGGGTCACCGCCCCACTGCGCCTGGCCGGCGAGTGGGTCGCCCGCCTCCGTGGGCGGGCGCCCGAACGGCCCGAATAGGCCGAGCCGATCGAATAAGCCGGTCGGGCCGCTACGGTCTGAGCAGCCTCAGGACTCGGCTGCGAGCAGCGCCATGATGTACGTGCCGTAGCCGCTCTTCACGAGCGGCTTGGCCAGCTCGGCGAGCTGCTCGTCATCGATCCACCCGGCGCGCCAGGCGATCTCCTCGATGCAGCCGACCTTGAAGCCCTGGCGATCCTCGATCACGCGCACGTACTCGGACGCCTGCATCATCGACTCGAATGTGCCGGTGTCGAGCCACGCCGTACCGCGGTCGAGCACCTGCACCTGCAGCTTCGAGGCGTTGAGGTAGCGCTCGTTGACGGTCGAGATCTCCAGCTCACCGCGCGCACTCGGCGTGATCGTCTTGGCGATCTCGACCACCGAGTTGTCGTAGAAGTAGAGGCCCGGGACCGCGTAGTTGCTCTTCGGAGTGGTCGGCTTCTCCTCGATCGAGAGCGCGGTGAAGCTGTCGTCGAACTCGACGACGCCGTACGCCGTCGGGTTGCTGACGTGGTACGCGAAGATCAGCGCGCCATCGATGTCGTTGTGGTTGCGCAGCGACGAGCCGAGGCCGGCGCCGTGGAAGATGTTGTCGCCGAGCACCAGCGCGACGGACTCGTCGCCGATGAACTCCTCGCCGATGATGAAGGCCTGTGCCAGGCCGTCGGGCGACGGCTGGACCGCGTACTCGAGCCGGATGCCGAGCGACGATCCGTCGCCGAGCAGCGCCTGGAACTGCTCGTTGTACTCCGGCGTCGTGATGATGAGGATCTCGCGTATGCCCGCCATCATCAGCGTCGACAGCGGGTAGTAGATCATCGGCTTGTCGTAGATCGGCATCAGCTGCTTCGAGATGCCCTTGGTGATCGGCCAGAGCCGCGTGCCGGATCCGCCGGCCAGGATGATTCCGCGCATGGGTTACTTGCCTCCCTGGTTCGCTGCCTGGTCGAGTGACGCGTAGAAGGCGCGTGCGGCCTCCCACGTCGGGAGGAGCCCCGCCTCGGCGGCCTCGTGCAGGCCGGGTGCGTCGGTGTCCTTCGGGGAGAGCAGGGGCTCGCCCGCCTCGTCCGGGAAGCGCAGGGCGATGTCCGCGTCGAGCGGGTTGATGCCGTGCTCGCGGGTCGGGTTGTACGTGTCGGTGACGAGGTAGCTGACGGTCGCGCCCTCCGTGAGTGCGACGAAGCAGTGCCCGAGGCCCTCGGCCACGTAGATAGCGCGGCGGTCGACGTCGTCGAGCAGAACGCTGTCCCACTTCCCGAACGTCGGCGACCCGACGCGGATGTCGATGACGAAGTCGAGGACCGCACCCTTGGGGGCGGTGACGTACTTGGCCTGGCTCGGCGGGATGTCCGCGAAGTGGATGCCGCGCACCGAACCGCGCTTGGAGACCGAGCTGTTGGCCTGGCGCAGGTTCAGGGGGTGCCCGACCGCCTCCTCCAGCCGGTCGAAGCGGTACCACTCGAAGAAGACGCCGCGGTCGTCCGCATGCTGCTGCGGCGTCACTTCGTAGGCGTCAGGGATGGAGAGCTCGCGGATTTGCACCCGAGGAGTCTAGCAAGGGCCTCCTGAGCAGCCGCGCCGTCTCGCGCGCGGCCTCGATCAGGACGTCCGCGCGGGCGCCGAACGAGTGCTGCTGCCGGATGCTCTCGACGATGGCCGCCATCGCCTGCCCGTCGGGCCAGCCGGCCTCCGAGCTGATCAGTTCGCGCAGCTCGTCCACCGAGGCGTAGGCGCGGGCCGCACCTCCGAAGATCTCGAGACCGTCGATCGGGTCCGTGACGACGCGCGCCCCGCTTGCGACCGCGTCGAACAGCCGGTTGGAGAGGAATCCCTCCGCCGCCATGTCGTGCCAGTGGTCGTTGAGCACGATCCGTGCGCTGGCGTAGGCGGCGGAGGCCCGGTCGTTGTCCAGGAACTCGGCCCGGATGTGCGCCGGGTCGATGAACCGCTCCCATCCGTCGCCGTACACCGCCAGGTCGGCTCCCGCCTCGACGGCGTCGCGCACGACGGGACGGAACACGTTGCGCGTCTTCCCGACGAAGAGCACGTCGGAGGCCAGCGCCGGATCCGACCTCTCAGGACTGAAGCGTGCCGGCGAGGTGGCCTGCAGCAGAGGACGCACGGGGACCGCCGACAGCGCATCCATCCGCTCCGCCCACCGCGGCCCGGCCGCGAAGACCAGGTCGTAGCTCTCGATCTCGTCGAGCGTCACGAGCTCGGGGTGGCTGATGACCCAGAGGATGTTGACGGCCGCCGGATTGGTCGGCAGGCGGTAGAGCCCGCGCAGCGCGATCGACACGTCGTCGAGGTGGTCGGAGTCCGGCCGCACCATCGACTCCCGGGTGTCGATGACGACCTGCTGGCCGCGCTCGCGCAGGGCCGCGGCGAGGTCCTCCGCGAAGTAGGTGTCGCCCCAGACCCGCCCCTCCGGGCCGAGCGGAGCGCCGCTGCGGATCGACCAGCGCAGCGCGCGGGATGCGTCGGCCGGGCCCTGCTCGGCCTCGCGCACCAGGATCGGCCGGGCGCGACGCGCCACGTCGTCGAAGTCGTTGCGCACGATGCGGCGGCGCAGGTCCGGCACCGGATCGCCCGCCAGTCCGACCAGGGCGAGCCCGGCGTGCCCGTACACCGCCGACGGGGTGGGCTCGACCAGGCTCTCGCTCGGCAGCCCGCTCCAGGCCGTGCGGCTGGAAGGCGAGGCGACCAGCCGGCGGCTGTGGGCGTCGGCGACCTCGGCGCGTGCGCGCAGGGCGACGACGGCGCCGCTCCCGACGCTGGCCCGGGCGAGCGCGACGTCCGCCGGCTCTCCGGGGGCGAATCCGTCGAACACGGCGAGGTCGACGAGGACCGCTGGGGAGACGACGACGCGAGCGGGGAGCGACTCCCCCGCCGGCAGGTCGGCGGGGAGGTGCCCTTCGAACAGCCGGAGGGGCGGGGCGCCGCGGGAGGCGAAGACGGCCCCGGCGTCCACGACGGTCCCCGACTCCCGCACGATCACGGGCTGGACGAACGCGGCACCGGTCGAGACGGCGACGCGCAGCAGTTCGGCGGCCGCGTCGTCGTCCAGCCGCACGGCGGGGTCGAGGAGGAGCGCGTGGCGCGTGGACACCCTGGAGAGCAGGCGGTTCGCCTCCGACGCCCACGAGTCGCCGACTCCCCGGCTCGGGTCGACGGTCAGGGTGGTCGAACCGTCGGTCCGATCGCCGGAATCGGCCGCCGGCCTGTACGGGACGGACTCGCGCGCAGGCACCGGCGCCGCGACATCGACGGGCCGGGCGCTTCGGCCGAGACGATCGCCGAGCGCCGCGGCGACAGCGTCGACGACCTCGGCGAAGGGGCGGCCGAGGGCGGCGGGCGCCGCCCACTCCCCCGGATCCTCGGTGAGCGCCTGCCGGGCGGCGGCGACGAGCGCCTCCCCGAGCACGTCCGGTCGCGCCTCGACCGCGCGCAGGCGCTCGTGGAGGCCGCCGCGAGCGCCGTCCACGTCGTTGGTCACCGAGACGGCCCCCGAGATCGCCAGGTCGAACGGCGGGTGGCTCGGGTGCGGGCTGGCCTGCAGGCTCAGGCCGACATCCACCTCCGAGAGCAGGGCGAAGTAGTCGTCGCGCGTCAGCACGCCGCGGTTGACCAGCACGGCGCCGTCGAGGTCGACATCAGGGCCGTCCTCACCGGCCATGACGAACGACGCCGGGATGCCCTCGGCGGCCAGCCGGCGCGAGGCGTACCGCAGGGCCGCGAGCCCCAGCCCGTACATGTTGCGCGGACGCGCGGTGCGACCGTAGAAGAAGATGCGCACCGTGTCCGCCCGGCGACGCGCCTCGGCCGTCTCCCGCAGGGCGTCGAGGTCGAAGGAGGGCGCGAACACGAAGTCCGGGTCCACCTCGGGCGCTCCGCTGCGGGCCAGGTAGGCGGCGACCGGCGTGGAGTTCACCACGGGGGTGAAGCCAGCGCGGTACGTCGACTCGGCCACCGCGGAGTCCGTCGACCAGCCGACGAATCCCGGCTCGTAGTCCTGGATGAGGTACACGACGTCGGACGCGTCGATCCGGCCGGTGCGCGCGGCGACATCCAGGGCGTGCGCAGTCCACCAGTGCGTCGCGACCCAGAGATCGGACCGCGAGAACGTCGCGGAGTCGATCTCGTCGCCGGAGACGATGGCGGCGTCGCCGATCCCGAACGCTTCGAGGCGCGCGCGGATCGCGTCGGCCTGGTCCGTCGGCTTGAGGAGGACGATCCGGACCGGCAGGCCGAGACGTCGGCCGAGCCCCGCCGCGAACTCGAGCGCCGTCTTCACCCCGGCGAAGATGCCGTCGGGATGCAGCTCGGGCAGCACCAGGTCGAGCGCGGCGTCCGCGTCGGCGATGGTGCAGTGCAGGAACGACTCCGAGAACGGCGTCAGCCCGCGATACGGCGACGACGGGCGGACGGGAGCGGCCGGCGTCTGCTCGACGACGTCGGCGGGCGCGGGGGCGCTCTCAGCACCTCGCTGCGCGTCATACGCGGCGGCGGCGGCCCGCAGCGCCTGGCGCTTCGCGGGGTCGCGCAGGAAGTCGCGCGAGAGCGCGAGCATGTCCATCAGGTCGACGCGGCGGGTCATCGGTCTCCAAGTCGTCGTGGGGTGCGCTGCAGAGTCTCAGGTGGCCCGGGAACACTTTCGCTAGGATTGCTCGCGACCATCGTAGGAGAAGGCACCCAACATCCCCATGAAGATTCTCGTCACCGGCGGCGCCGGTTTCATCGGCTCCAACTTCGTCCGTCGCACCCTGCAGGATGCCTACCCGGGCCTGGAGGGCGCCGAGGTGGTCGTGCTCGACGCGCTCACGTACTCCGGAAACCTCGCCAACCTGGCGCCGGTGGCCGACTCGCCTCGCTACACCTTCGTGAAGGGCGACATCCGCGACGGCGGCCTGCTCGACGAGCTGTTCCCCACGGTGGATGCGGTTGTCCACTTCGCGGCGGAGTCGCACGTCGACCGCTCCGTGCGCGACGCCTCCATCTTCGTCGAGACCAACGTCCTCGGCACGCAGCAGCTGCTCGACGCCGCGCTGCGCAACAACCTCAAGCGCTTCGTGCACGTCTCGACCGACGAGGTCTACGGCTCGATCGCCGAGGGCTCGTGGGCGGAGGACCGCCCGCTCGAGCCCAACTCGCCGTACTCGGCGTCGAAGGCCGGAAGCGACCTGCTCGCGCGCAGCTACTTCCGCACGCACGGGCTCAACCTCTCGATCACGCGGTGCTCCAACAACTACGGGCCGTACCACTTCCCCGAGAAGGTCATCCCGCTGTTCGTCACGAACCTGATCGACGACAAGCACGTCCCGCTGTACGGCGAGGGCAACAACATCCGCGACTGGCTCCACGTCGACGACCACACCCGCGGCATCGCGATGGTGCTCGTGAACGGCCGCGCGGGCGAGATCTACAACATCGGCGGCGGCACCGAGCTCACCAACAAGGAGCTCACCCAGCTGCTGCTCGACGCCACCGGCAAGGACTGGTCGTACGTCGACCGCGTCGCCGACCGGCTCGGCCACGACCTCCGCTACTCGGTCGACATCTCGAAGATCCAGTCCGAGCTGGGCTACGAGCCGCTGGTGCCGTTCCAGCAGGGCCTCGCCGATGTGGTGCAGTGGTACCGCGACAACCGCGCGTGGTGGGAGCCGCTGAAGGCCCGCGCCGCGCTCGACAACTGATGCGCATCCTCATCGCCGGCGCGGCCGGGATGCTCGGCCAGGACCTGCAGAAGGCGCTGGCCGACCGCGACGTCACGGCGCTCTCCCGTGCCGACCTCGACGTCACCGACCGTGACGCCGTGCTCGCGGCCGCCGCCGGCCACGACGTGATCGTCAACGCCTCGGCCTACACCAAGGTCGACGACGCCGAGACGCACGAGGACGACGCCTACGCCATCAACGCGCTCGGCACCGAGAACCTCGCGATCGCCGCCGCACGCAACGGCGCACGGTTCGTGACGGTCTCGACCGACTACGTCTTCGACGGCCACGCGACGGAGCCGTACGCGGAAGACACCCCGCGCGACCCGATCAACGCCTACGGCCGCACGAAGGCCGCGGGCGAGGAGCTCGCGCTCGCGGCGCATCCCGACGGCACGTTCGTCGTGCGCACCGCCTGGCTCTACGGCGCGGGCGGCCCGAACTTCGCCAAGACGATGGTGAAGCTCGCGGGCAGCCACGAGAGCGTCAGCGTGGTCGACGACCAGCTCGGCCAGCCGACGTGGACGGGCGACCTCGCCGCGCAGATCGTCGCGCTGCTCGACAGCGATGCCCCGGCCGGGGTGTACCACGGCACGAACTCGGGTCAGACGAGCTGGTACGGGTTCGCCCGTGCGGTCTTCGCGCAGGCCGGGCTCGACCCGGAGCGCGTGAAGCCCACCGACAGCTCGACCTTCGTCCGGCCGGCTCCGCGCCCCTCGTACTCGGTGCTGGGCCACGACGGCTGGGCCCGTGCCGGCCTCGCTCCCCTGCGTCCGTGGGAGGACGCCCTCGCCGCGGCGACGGCGGAAGGCCTCTTCGCGGAATGACCACTCTCCGTGTGATCGTCGACGAGCTCGTCGGAGACGAGCCCGGCGGCGCGCGCCGGTACACGGAGGAGCTCACCCGTCAGCTCATCGCCACGGCGCCGCGAGACTGCTATGTCGAGGCGATCGTCTCGCACGTGAGCGACGAGCAGGTGCAGGCGGTCCGCGACCGCCTTCCGGGTGTCGCTGCTGTCACCCGCCTGCCGCTCGCCCGGCGGGAGCTGGCCCTGGCCTGGCAGTCGGGTCTGTCGGTCGGCGGCCCGCCCGGGATGCTGCACGCTCCGACCCTTCTCGCACCGCTGAAGAAGCACGTGCAGCTGGACACCCCGCAGCAGATCGCGGTCACCATCCACGACACTCTCGCGTGGACGCATCCCGAATCGCTCGGGTCCGCGGCGACGATCTGGACGAAGACGATGGCGAAGCGTGCCAGGAAGCACGCCGACGCGATCGTCGTGCCGACCCACGCCGTCGCCGACCGGCTCGGCGAGTACCTCGACTTCGGCGACCGCATCCGCGTGATCGGCGGGGCTCCCGCCACCGCCCTGCGCCTGCCGGCCGACGCCGACGAGCGCGCGGCGCGCCTGGATCTCCCCGAGCGGTACGCGTTCACGCTCGGCACGGTCGAGCCGCGGAAGGGCATCGCGCCCCTGATCCGCGCGATCGCGCGCCCCGAGGCGCAGGGCATTCCCCTGCTGATCGCGGGACGCGACCGCGTCGGCGAAAGCTCCGCGACGGGGGTCGCCGCGGCCGCCGGACTTCCGGAGGATCGTGTGCGCCCGCTCGGCCGCCTCGACGACGGAGACCTGGCCGTCGCCCTCGACCGTGCGACGCTCTTCGTGTACCCGAGCGTCGCCGAAGGGTTCGGCCTCCCCATCGTGGAGGCATTCAAGTTCGGTCTGCCCGTCATCCACTCGGATGACGCCGCCCTCGTCGAGGTCGCCGCAGGCGCGAGCGTGCTGGTCGAGCGTCCCGCTCCGGGTGAGGACGACGAACCGTATGCCGAGCGTCTCGCAGCCGCCATCGGCCGCGTGCTGTCAGACGCCGAGTTGAGCGCCCGTCTCCGGGTGCTCGCCTCCGACCGTGCGCGCGCGTTCAGCTGGCGTGACTCCGCCGAGCGGGTCTGGCAGCTTCACGCCGACCTCTGACCCGCCTCCTGCGCAGTGCGCTCGTCGGCCGTCGCCCCCGACGCTCGCTCGTCGGTCTCGTCGTCACGGCCGAACCAGGTGCGGTACCGGTCGGACGCCCAGTTGCCGACGGCCTTCGACCAGCCGTGGCTGCGCTTCTCGATCAGCCAGGTGAAGCCGACGGCCACAACGACCGCGACCGGGATGCCGAAGAGCAGAGGCACGTACCAGGGCTCGTCCGCGAACAGGTAGGTGCTGAAGATCAGGATCGGCACGTGCACGAGGTAGAGGCTGAACGAGATCGTCCCGGTGAACTGCACCGGGCGCGTGTCGAGCACGGCGCGGAGCGGCTTCCAGCCGAGCGCTGCCACCACGAGCCCGGCCGCGGCGAGCGGCACCAGTCCCTTCAGCACCGGCTCGAGCTCGGGGATCTCGCCGACGTTCGGCCCGACCAGCCAGGGGGCGATCAGCAGCAGCATGCTGGCCACGGTGAGCGCTGCCCACAGCGGGTGGCGGTACCAGTGCGTGTTGATGCGGTCGGCGACGTTGCGCACCGCCTCGAGGCGGACCGCGATGACCGCGCCGACGAAGAACGCCGGCAGGTACTGCAGCGCACCGGAATCGGCGTGCACGCCCAGGTAGGTGAAGGCGCACGCGGCGGCCAGGGCGCCCATCCACCACTTCCGCACGGCGAGGGCCGCCACCGCGAAGATCGGCAGGGCGAGCGAGAACAGCAGCTCCCAGCGGAGCGACCACAGCGGGTTGTTGATTTGCCCGTCGCCGCCCAGGAGGTCCCAGGCCTTGACGATGTACTCCCAGCTGAAGTTCGGCGTGGAGGAGCTGCTCAGCCAGGTGCCCTTCGGCTGGGTGGACACCTGCGGGATGGCCATCACCCAGACGGCGGCCAGCAGGACGGACGCCATGACCGGGACCAGCAGCCGGACGGCGCGGCGAGGGAAGTAGGCGACCCAGTCGAAACCGCGGTGGCGGATCACGGGAAGCGTGACCACCAGGCCGGAGAGCACGAAGAAGACGATGACCGACTCGACACCGGCGGTCGCGAGCTTCAGCGGCGTGTAGCTGATCCACCACATCGCAGATCCGGTCGGCGCGGACCCGGTGCCCGGAGCGCCCGGGAAGTCCGGGTTCGTGTACATGGCATGGTGCAGCAGGACGACCACCGCGGCGATGCCGCGCAGACCGTCCAGCGCGGCCAAACGGCCGCCCGTCGTCTGTTTCGTCTTGTCTGCCACCGTTACACCTGTACCCGTCATAGGCGGGCGACGGTACCCATCGGCCCTGGGCAGTTCCTGTGACCCGTTCAGGGGTCAGCTGGATGCGAGAGAGCGGCCATCCGCGTGGCGGCACGGCCACATGGCAGGCGGCACCTACCATGTTCGCTATGCCTGCATCCACGTCACCGCTGGTCTCCGTCGTCATGGGATCGGACTCCGACTGGACGGTCATGCAGGAGGCTTCGCGCCTGCTCACCGAGTTCGGCGTCGCGCACGAGGTCGAGGTCGTCTCGGCCCACCGCACCCCGGAGAAGATGATCGCCTTCGGCAAGGAGGCGGCCGGACGCGGCGTCCGGGTGATCATCGCCGGAGCGGGCGGCGCAGCGCATCTTCCCGGCATGCTGGCCGCGGTCACGACCCTCCCCGTCGTCGGCGTCCCGGTGCCGCTCGCCCGCCTCGACGGACTCGACTCCCTGCTCTCCATCGTCCAGATGCCCGCCGGAGTGCCGGTCGCGACCGTCTCCATCGGCGGCGCACGCAACGCGGGCCTCCTCGCCGTCAAGATCCTGGCCACCTCCGACGACGCCCTCGCCGACGCTCTCGCGCGCTTCGCCGCCGACCTCGAGGCGAGCGTCGAGCAGAAGAACCAGGCCCTGCAAGCCCAGCTGTGAGAACCGCCCGATGACGATCGCCACGCCGCTGCGCCACCCCGACGCCTCCTCGTCCCAGACGATGACGAAGCGGGGCTGGTGGCTGGTCACCATGAACATCCTGCTGCCCGGCTCCGCCCAGGTCGTCGCCGGGAACCGCCTCCTCGGCCGGGTCGGCGTGCTGGCCACGCTCCTGCTCTGGCTGCTCGGCATCGTGACGCTGGTCGTCTACCTGGTCTCGCCGTCGTCGATCTACACGCTCTTCACGCAGGCGGGGAGCCTGACCCTCGTCCAGACCCTGCTGATCGTCTACACGGTGCTGTGGGTCGTGCTCACGCTCGACACCCTGCGCCTGGTGCGCCTCATCCGAACCGCGCCGAACGCCCGCGGCTGGATCGCCGCGTTCTCGGTGCTCGTCCTCGTCGGGCTCTCATGCACGGCCGGCTATGCGTCGGTCGTCGCCGGGTCCGCCCGGGGCGCGCTCGGCGACATCTTCTCGGCCGGGCCGTCACAGCCTCCCGTCGACGGCCGGTACAACATCATGCTGCTCGGCGGCGACGCCGGCCCCGACCGCGACGGGCTGCGCCCGGACAGCATGTCCATCGTCAGCATCGATGCGAACACGGGTCAGGCCGTCACCGTCGGCCTGCCACGCGACCTCGACCCCGTGCCCTTCCCGGCCTCGTCGCCGCTGCACGAGGAGTACCCGGACGGCTACGGCTACAACGACCGCTGCGACGTGGACGTCTGCCAGCTGAACTCCATCTATACCGAGGTGGAGCTGTACAAGCCGGACCTGTACCCCAACGCGAAGAAGAACAAGAGCGAGCCGGGCATCGAGGCCATGCGCGACGCCCTCGAAGGCGCGACCGGCTTGAAGATCCAGTACTACGTCCTCATCGACATGCAGGGTTTCGCCGACCTCATCGACGCGCTCGGCGGTGTCGACGTCACCGTCACCGACCGTGTGCCGATCGGGGGCGACGAGAACCTCAACGGCGTCGCCGAGTGGATCGAGCCGGGCAAGCGCCATCTCGACGGCTACCACGCCCAGTGGTACGCCCGCGCCCGCCATGGTTCCAGCGACTACGACCGCATGGCCCGTCAGCGGCAGCTGCAGGACGCCATCCTGAAACAGGTCAACCCGGTCAACGTGGTGTCGAAGTTCCAGGGCATCGCGACGGCCGGCGCGCAGGTGATGAAGACCGACATCCCGCAGTCGATGCTCGGCTACTTCGTCGACCTGGGCATGAAGACGCGCAAGCTGCCCGTGCAGCAGCTGGAACTGGTGCCGCCGACGGTCAACCCGACCGAGCCGGACTACGCGCAGATCCAGGAGCTGGTGCGCCAGGCGGTCAACCCCGCCACGGCGAAGCCGAAGGGGAGCTGACCGGCAGCCGGCCGCCCTTCGGCTCGACTCGGCCAGCCCAGGTCAGCCCTCGAAGAAGGCGGCCGCCGCGCGAGCGCGGTACACGACGTCCTCGACATCCTCCCCGCCCACGACCGTCACGTGACCGACCTTGCGGCCGGGCCGCGGCTCCTTGCCGTAGCCGTGGAACTTGGCCTCGGGATGCGCAGCGAGCGCGGCCGGGTAACGGTCCTGGAGGCTGCCCTCCGACGGGCCGCCGAGGATGTTCACCATGACCGACCAGTCGGCGCGCGGCTCGGTCGACCCCAGCGGCAGGTCGAGAACGGCGCGCAGGTGCTGCTCG
This sequence comes from Leifsonia sp. 1010, assembly GCF_031455295.1. Lineage (NCBI taxonomy): Bacteria > Bacillati > Actinomycetota > Actinomycetes > Micrococcales > Microbacteriaceae > Leifsonia > Leifsonia sp. 1010. The sequence continues at coordinate 1,867,167 of NZ_JAVDSL010000001.1, read as the reverse complement.
AACTGGCTCGTCACGGCGCCCTCGATCGACCAGTGGCCGCTGTTGTGCGGGCGCATCGCCAGCTCGTTGATCAGCACCCGCCCATCCGTCGTCTCGAACAGCTCGACGGCGAGGACCCCGGTGACCCCGAGTCCCGCCGCCACGCTGCGCGCGATGTCGGCGGCCGCCTCCGCGACCCGGCCTGCCGCTCCCGGGGCCGGCGCGAGCACTTCGGCGCAGACGCCGTCGCGCTGCACGGTCTCGACGACCGGCCACGCCGCGATCTCCCCCGACGGACGGCGCGCGACGAGCTGTGCGAGTTCCCGCTGGAACGGCACGAGCTCCTCGACCAGGAGCGCGCCACCACGGCCGTCCTCGGCGAGCGCCAGGAACCAGTCGTCGGCCCCGCTCGCGTCGGACACCACGCGGACGCCCTTGCCGTCGTAGCCGCCGCGCGCGGTCTTCACGACCGCCCGGCCGCCGTGGTCGGCGAGGAAGGCGCCCAGCTCGTCCGCGGACTCCACCGCGGCCCAGTCCGGCACCGGCAGCCCCAGCTCGCTGAGCTTGGCCCGCATCTGCAGCTTGTCCTGCGCGTACAGCAGCGCGTCGGGTCCCGGATGCACGGGGATGCCGCGGGACACCAGCTCCCGGAGGATCGCCTGCGGCACGTGCTCGTGGTCGAAGGTGACCACATCCACGGTCTCGGCGAACGCGAGCACCGTGTCGAGATCACGGTAGTCGCCGACGCCCGACGCGGCGATGTCGGCGCTCATGCCCTCCGCCTCCTCCAGCACACGGATGTCGACCCCGAGCTCGATCGCCGGGGGAATCATCATCCGTGCCAGCTGACCTCCGCCGATTACTCCGACGATGTGACTAGCCATGGACCATCCGCTCCTCTGATACTTTTCATGCTGGCCGGGGGGAACTCACAGGAACGCGAAACCTGGTCCGCGTACTGTGACGAACGCATTGACCATCTTCCCGCATCTCAGAGCAGGGGCATGACGACCGAGACCAGCACACCGGCGCGCCGAGCGCGGCTCCTTCCGCAACTGATCAAGTTCGGCGCGGTCGGAGCCGTCGGTTTCGTGGTCAATCTGCTCGTGTTCAACGTGCTGATGGTCTTCGTCCTCGTGAACGTGCCGCACAAGACCCTCTTCTCGACGGCGATCGCGACGCTGGTCGCCATCGGCACCAACTGGATCGGCAACCGGTACTGGGCGTTCTCCGGCAACCGCAACGAGAACGCCACGCGCGAGGGCATCGAGTTCTTCATCGTGAGCCTGGCGGGCATGGCGATCCCCCTCCTCTGCGTCTGGGTGTCGCATTACCTGCTCGGCTACCAGAGCCTGCTTGCCGACAACATCTCCAACAACGTGGTCGGTCTCGCGCTCGGCACGGTGTTCCGGTTCGCGTTCTACCGCTGGTGGGTGTTCTCGCCCGACCGCGCGGTCGCACGCGCCGGCCGTCGCGCACCGGTTTCGGCGCGGCCGCACGTGCCGTCACTCGGCCGCGAGAAGGCGCCGATCACCGGCTCGACCCTAGCGAGCGCCCCAGACCGTGGTCTCGTCGGAGACTGACTGCGACTGCTGACGCCGCACGGCCACGACGGTCTGCGAGTGGTCCATGAGCTCGGACAGCGCGCGCTGGACCTGGTCTGCCTTCGGCACATCCTTCAGGACGACGGGATGGTCGAGGCCCGAGTTGATCAGCACGTCGCCGGACCGGAACAGGCTCTGCAGCCAGGTCCGCCGCACGCTCACGTCGTAGCCGCGGCTGTGCAGCAGCTCCTGACGGACGCGTACGAAGAACCCGTGCCGGATGATCAGACGGCGATTGGTGATCGTGTAGCGGCGGCTCAGCCAGGCAGCGAGCGGCAGGAGGAAGAGAAGAAGCACGACAGCGGCCGCCGCGGACCACAGCAGGACGATCTCCCAGACCTCACCGACCCGGCCCGCGAGGTATCCGACCGCGCCGGCGGTCGCGATCAGCACGAGGCTCGGGAAGAACAGCCGGCGGGCGTTCGAACGCAGCCGGGCCACCACGCGCTCGGGCGGCTGGGCGGGTATCCCGTCCGGGCTGCTGCTCATGCTCCATTAATACCGCAGGTGCGTCACGTCGCCCGCCGCCACTGCGGTGCGGCCCGCATCCGACTCCACGATCAGCCGACCGCTCTCGTCGATGCCGACGGCGGTGCCGAGAAGGTCGTTGCCGGACGGCAGCTGCACACGGACCGGCCGGCCGATCGTGTGGCAGGCCTCCGCGACCTCGTCGCGCAGCGCGCTGCGGAGCGGATCGCCCCCGGCGGCCAGGAACTCGCGGTACAGCGTCGTCAGCTGGATGAGGTAGGCCGAGAGCACCGCATCCGCGTCGACATCGTGCGCGCCCGCGAGAGCCAAGGAGGTCGACGTCTCGGTCGGGAGCTCGTCACGCGTCTGCGTGAGGTTGACGCCGGCGCCGATGACCAGTCCCGACATCCCCGGCAGCAGCTCGGCGAGGATGCCGCACACCTTGTCGCCCTCGATGAGGACGTCATTGGGCCACTTCACCTGCACCCCGCCGGGGACGAACCGGCCGAGCGCGCGGCTCATCGCCAGCCCGCCGAGCAGCGGGAACCAGCCGAACGACTCGGGCGGCAGGCCGACCGGCTTGAGCAGCACGGAGATCGCCAGGGCCCGTCCCGGCGGCGTCACCCAGACCCGGCCGAGCCGGCCGCGACCACCGGTCTGATTGCCCGTGACGATCACCGCGAGGTCCGGGAGGTCGCCGGCACGGGCGCTCAGGACATCGTTGGTGGAACCGGCCTCGGGGAGCACCTCGAGCACGGGGACGATGGTTCGGCTGCGTCGGAAGTCGACGGGGTCAGTCTCTCGCACTGGACCAGTCTGCCAGCGCGGGGCGGTGGATTTGTAGGGTTTCGTCAACGGCACGGCCATTCGGCTGGCCGGTAGAGTGAACGACGTGACCGACACCGAACCTCGTCAGACCGATCAGCTCCCCGACCTGACCACCACCGCCGGCAAGCTCGCCGACCTGAAGGAACGGTTCCACGAGGCCGTCACCGCGAGCGGTCAGGCGGCGATCGAGAAGCAGCACGCCAAGGGCAAGCTGACCGCCCGCGAGCGCATCGACCTCCTGCTCGACCAGGGCTCCTTCGTGGAGTTCGACGAGTTCGTCCGCCACCGCACCCACGCCTTCGGCATGGAGGCCAAGCGTCCCTACGGCGACGCGGTCGTCACCGGCGTCGGCACCATTCACGGCCGCAACGTCGCGGTGTTCAGCCAGGACTTCACCATCTTCGGCGGCTCCCTGGGCGAGGTCGCCGGCGAGAAGATCATCAAGGTCATGGATCACGCGCTCAAGACGGGCGTTCCGATGATCGGCATCCTCGACTCCGGCGGCGCCCGCATCCAGGAGGGCGTCGTCGCCCTCGGCAAGTACGGCGAGATCTTCCGGCGCAACACCGCGGCCTCCGGCGTCATCCCGCAGATCTCCATCGTCATGGGCCCGGCCGCCGGCGGCGCCGTGTACTCCCCCGCCCTCACCGACTTCGTCATCATGGTCGACAAGTCGAGCCACATGTTCGTCACCGGCCCGGACGTCATCAAGACGGTCACCGGCGAGGACGTCGGCTTCGAGGAGCTCGGCGGCGCGCTGACCCACAACAAGGTCTCCGGCGTCGCCCACTACCTCGCCTCCGACGAGGAGGACGCGCTCGACTACGCGCGGACCCTGCTCAGCTACCTGCCGCAGAACAACCTGGCCGAGCTCCCGACGTTCCAGTCCGAGCCGGAGCTCGAGATCACCGACGCCGACCGTCGGCTGAACACGATCATCCCCGACTCCCCGAACCAGCCCTACGACGTGAAGACGATCATCGAGGGCGTTGTCGACGACGGCGAGTTCCTCGAGATCCAGCCGCTGTTCGCGCCCAACATCGTCATCGGGTTCGCCCGTGTCGAGGGCCGGTCGGTGGGCATCGTCGCAAACCAGCCGAGCGCGATGGCGGGAACGCTGAACATCGACGCGGGCGAGAAGGCCTCCCGGTTCGTCCGCTTCTGCGACGCCTTCAGCATCCCGATCCTCACCCTGGTGGATGTGCCCGGCTACCTGCCTGGCACCGACCAGGAGTGGACGGGCGTGATCCGGCGCGGCGCGAAGCTGCTGTACGCGTACGCCGAGGCGACCGTGCCGCTGGTGACCATCATCACCCGCAAGGCGTACGGCGGCGCCTACATCGTCATGGGCTCCAAGCAGCTCGGCGCCGACATGAACCTCGCGTGGCCCACCGCCGAGATCGCGGTGATGGGCGGCCAGGGCGCGGTGAACATCCTCTACCGCGGTGAGATCAAACGGGCGGAGGAGGCCGGCGAGGATGTGGCGGCCGTCCGCACGAAGCTCGCCAACGAGTACACCTACAACGTCGCGAGCCCGTTCCTCGCCGCCGAACGCGGAGAGCTCGACGGCGTGATCGAGCCGGCGGCGACGCGCGTGTCGGTCATCAAGGCGCTGCGCGCGCTGCGCACCAAGCGGGCGACGCTGCCCCCGAAGAAGCACGGGAACATCCCGCTGTGAGCGGCAACGACGCCCAGGGCGGCGCGCCGCTCGATCCGTCGCAGCTGCGCTTCGTCACCCGCGGTGTGACCGCGGAGGAGATCGCCGCCGTGACCGCCGTCCTGACCGCTGCCGCCGCCGAGCAGGCGGCCGCCGGTCGGAAGGCCAGGGCCGAGCGGGGCCCGGATGCCTGGGCACGCACGCAGCGCAGCCTCCGCGGCGAGCTCCGGCCCGGCGCGGGTGCCTGGCGGTCGTTCTCGGGCTGAGATGTACCCCGATCGGGGCGTCCCCCAAGTAAGGGACACGCGGATTCTTCGGCGTGTGCCACGAACGGGGGTCGTGAAATGTCCCCCAGGTGTCCTCCAAAATGACGACTATGTATTTTCTGAGAGCGAAGCCACTATAGATATTGCTAGGTGTCTCTCCTCGTGAGTCACACCGCCAATCACTCGCCGACTAGGGTAAGCGGGCGAGTGCTTTGGGGGCGAGTCAGGGCGATATTCGGGTTGTCGCCCTGACTCGGGGTTTGAAAAGGGGCCGACAATTCGGGTGTCGGCCCCTTTCTCCTCGTTAAGAGGCGTGTTCCGTTCTCGGAAGGGTCAGCCGACCGGCCGGGGGATCTCCAGCCAGAGGTCGACCTCGTCGTCCTCCGACTCCGCGCCGAGCGCGTTCGCCGCGCCGTCGTCCGACATCCGCAGGCCGACCACCGTCACCGCGGTCTTCGACGACCGGGGGACGGTCCGGATGATCAGCTTGTCCGTGGTCGTCCCGCGAATGGCGTCCGCCAGTCGCCGCAGCACGGTCTCGAGGCCGCGCTGGTCGAGGTCGTCGATACCGCCCTCGTCGAGCAGGCTAACGACGACACCGCGGCGACGGGCGTCCATCACCTCGCGCCTGACGTCGTCATTGAGCAGGCGGCGTCCGCGGATCTCGTCGCGGATCGCACCCTCCAGGTAGCGGCACTCGCGGCGCTCCGCCTCGGTGAGGTCTCCCCCGCGACGCACGATCTCTGCGAGCATCGGGGCGGCGACGCGATACGTCTGCCGGAGGCGCAGCTGGCGCTCCATGACGTGCGCCTCCTGCGCGGCCTGCCATTCGGTCGCCTCGCGCTCTGCTCGAGCGAACTGGAGGGCGTCCCGGCCGGCCTTCGCGAGCGAGCCGGAGATCACGACGGCCACACCGACCCACACGACCGACCCGATGACGCCCAACCCGGCGAGTGCGCCGAGACCGGCCCAGACGACCGTCTGCACGGCGAGGAAGGCGACCCCGGCCCACGCGACGATCTGCTGCCGACGGACCGCGCAGATGGTCATCAGCGTTCCGACCGCGGCGACGTACCACGTGGCGTACCCGTTGTCCTTCGACGCGTCCAGCTGGCTCGTCACGAGGATCGGGATGACGACGCACACAGCGAGGTCGAACGCGGCGAGCCAGAGCGGCATCTTCGTCGGGCTGGTCGGCCACAGGCTCATCACCGTCGCGACGCCGTAGAGCACCATCGCGACGACGATCGGACCGGCGGAGCGCGGCATCCACAACGACGACAGCGCGAGGAACAGATGATAGGCGGAGAAGAGCGCGCCGAGAATCAGGAAGAGGACGCGGTTGAGGGTGATCACTCCGCCGCCTCCGTCTCGCGGGGCTCACGCGGGGCGAAGGACCCCTGCTGGTCGGAGCGCGCTGCTCCGGGCGCCTGCGCACCGACGGGCTGCGGCTCGGCTGAGGGCCAGAGGATCGTGACCGTCGTTCCCTCACCCGGCTCCGAGCGGATGTTCGCACGGCCACCCACCTTGGCCAGACGGTCGCGGATGCTGATCCGCAGGCCGAGCCGCTCCGCCGGGACCTCCGCCTCGGTGAACCCGCGTCCGTCGTCGCCGACGATGATCTCGACGGTGGCCGCGGGGCCGCCCCCGCGGATCGACAGGCTGCGGTGCACCTCCGGGCCGCCGGCGTGCTGCATGCTGTTCACCATCGCCTGGACGGCAGCCGAGTAGACCGCCTCCGCGACATTCACGGGCAGCATGTGCACCTCGACGTCGCGCACCTCGACGGCGAACGGCGACGAGAAGGCGTTGGCGGAGGTCGCCAGCCGCTCAGCGAGCTGGCTGAGGCCGACGAGGGACTGGTCCTCCGGAGTCGACGCCTCGGCCGCGTGGAGGTGCCCGATCGCATCGGCGGCCATCGCGGCGGCGAGCTCCTTCTGCTCCGGCGACCGGGCGGACGCGGCCGAGAGGAGGGTCGTCAGAACGCTGTCGTGGACGATGGCGTCGACCTGCACGCGCTCCACCTCGGTGGCGTGCTGGCGGACAGCCGTGGCGTAGCGCGCGAGAGCCTGGCTCTGGGCCGCGTCCACGGCGCTGGACGCCTGCCGCATCATGGCGATGATCGCGAGGATGACACCGCCCAGGATGACGGCGTAGATGGTGTCGAGCGCCGCCAGCTCGAACCCGACGCCGCCGCCGGCGGGCAGGGCCCGGACGACGCCGTAGGCGATGGGGGCGACGAAGGTGTACACGATCGCGAGCCAGAGCGGGTAGGCGACCGCGGCGAACGCGGTGAACACCGAGCAGAGGAACCACAGCCACGGCTTGTCCGAACTGAACGCGCTCGGGTCGCGGACGAGCAGCGGCCACGTGACGATGGCGGCGAGGTACAGGATGGACAGGACGCCCATCGCGATCTTCACCCCGCGCTGCACGATCGCCAGGATCACGGTGAGGGCGAGGCCGCCGAACACGACGATCATCCAGACGGCACCCCACGGTTCGCGGAGGGCGCTGAGCTGACCGAGGGCCGTCGGCAGGGTCTGCAGGCCGAAGACGAGCCCGAAGGCCGACACGGTCCGGTCGGAGATGCGCTCGATCCGCGCCCGGCTGAGGGGGTTGCGGGGCTTGGCCGGTTCGAGCGGCGCCCCGGGGCGAACCCCGCTAGGAGCGCTCATTGCCCGTCTCGGGGTCGAGCCCGGGAAGGATGCCGTCCTCCACGGCGCGTCGGAGGAGGTCCACCTTCGTCGGCGCCGGCCGGCCGACCTCCACGTATTTCACGCGGATGCGGTCGAGGTATTCGCGGGCGGTGGAGTTCGCGATTCCCAGCTGGGCGGCGACCGCCTTCAGGGGGAGTCCGGAGGCGTATAGGTGGAGGACGTCGCGCTCGCGACGCCCGAGCTGCGCTTTGGCGAAGTCGCTGTCGGCGTCGATCGCCGTCGCCCACTCGAGGTTGTTCAGGACGTCGCCGCGGGCGACGGTGGCGATGGCGCTGATGACGGTGGTGGTGGGCGATGACTTCGGGATGACGCCTGCAGCTCCGGCGGCGAGCGCCTCGCGAACGCTCGCGACGCGGTCGGCGATGCTGTGCACCAGCACAGCGGCCCCGGTCGCCTGGGCCCGCTTGACGTTGTCGGTCACCTTCGAGCCGTCGCCCAGGGACAGGTCGAGGACGACCACGTCGCATTCCTGCGAGCCGAGCTGGGCGACGAAGTCGTCCACCGTGGGCGCGGTGACGATCACGTCGTACCCGGCGTCCTGGCAGGCCGCCTTCAGCCCGAGACGCACGGACTCGTGATCATCGACGATTGCCACCCGCACCATGTTGACCATCGTAGGGGGTGAATGCATGCGGACGGTCGTCCGGGCGCCAGCGCGTCCGGGTGCGCGGGCTCGGTCGTCGACGCGCGACGGCGCGCCCGCGCGCCAGTCGGTCAGCGGGTCGCCGGGTCAGCGGGTCAGCGCGTCAGCGGGTGAGGGTGGCGACGGCTTCGACGTGGTGGGTGTTCGGGAAGAGGTCGAAGGCGCGCATCCCGCGCAGGTCGTAGCCGCGCCCCGCGAAGAAGGCGAGGTCGCGGGCCAGCGCGACGGGATCGCAGGCGACGTAGACCACCTGGGCGGGCGAGAGGGAGGCGATCGCGTCGACGACCTCGCGACCGGCCCCGGAGCGGGGCGGGTCGAGCACGACCGTCGCGGCACGGAGCCGGGCGCGCTCGGCCGCCGATGCCTCGCCCGCGAGCCGGGTGACGTAACGCTCGACACGGTCGGTGATCGCCGAGGCGCCGACCCAGTCGGCGAGGTTCTCGGCCGCGTCGTCGGTTGCGGCCTCGTCGCTCTCGACGGAGGTGATGCGGAGCGTCGAGCCGAAGCGGTCGCCCAGAGCGGCCGCGAGGAGGCCGACGCCGCCGTACAGGTCGAGGTTCGCCGCGCGGGGGTCGAAGAGCGCCTCGTCGACAGCGGACTGCACCGCGCTCGTCAGGGTCTGCGCCGCGCCGCGGTGCACCTGCCAGAAGCCGCGTGCGTCCAGGCGGAACTCGCGGTCTCCGACGCGCTCGCGGATGGGGACGGGGCGGCGCCGCGGGCGGACGTTCCGGCGGCCGGAGCGTACGGGCTTGTCGTTGACGAGCACATGCGAGGCGCCGAGCCCGGTGGCGACGACATCGACCGACTCGGCTCCGGGGAACAGCTGCCCGAACGGGGTGGCCTCTTGGACGGCGTCGGTCGCGAGGGGCAGGTCGGTGACGGGGATGACGGTGTGGGAGCGCTGAGCGTACGGACCGAGGCGGCCGGTGCCGTCGACCTGCAGGCGGACGCGGGTGCGCCATCCGGTGCCGTCGACCGTCTCGCCGTCCACCGCCTCCACCCGGACCCGTTCTCCGTCCACCCCTGCCGTGGCGATGGCGTCGGCGGACAGCTTGGCGGTGCGTTGCAGCGCGTCTTCGATCACGCGGCGCTTCAGCTCACGCTGGTGCTCGAGGCGGATGTGCCCGAACTCGGCGCCGCCCGCACGATCGGCGGGACGGCGCTCGATGGCAGCGGCTCCCCACACGTGCGGTTGCCGTTCCGGTGCGGGCTCGACGACCTCCACGACCTCTCCGCGCCAGAACCGCTCGTGGCTGGTGTCCGCGATGCGGACGCGCACCCGCTCGTCCGGCATCGTGTCGGGCACGAAGACGACCCGGCCTTCATGGCGTGCGACGAACACCCCGCCGTGGGCCACGTTGGTAATGTCGAGTTCGACCTCGTCCTTCTGGGGCATCCTTCGAGCATCCCACAGGTGACCATGCGCCTCTACCTCGCCTCCACCTCGCCCGCCCGCCTCGCGTTGCTGCGCGCCGCCGGCGTCGAGCCGGTGGTCGTCCCTTCGCACGTCGACGAACCGGCGGCCGTCGCCGCAGCGGAGGCCGAGCACGGCCCGCTGAGCGCCGACGCGATGGTCCAGTTCCTCGCTCGGCTGAAGGCGGAGGCGGTGCGCGGCACCCTGGACGGTGAGCCGATCGACGGCCTGATCCTGGGCGGCGACTCGGCCTTCGCGATCGACGGCGCCATCCACGGCAAGCCCCACCTGCCCGAGGTCGCCCGCGAGCGGTGGATGCAGCAACGCGGACGCACGGGGACGCTCCATTCCGGCCACTGGCTCATCGACCACCGCGACGGGCGGGAGAACGCCGCGGCCGGCGCGACCGCCGTCGCCTCCGTCACGTTCGCGGACGTCACCGACGACGAGATCGACGCCTACGTGGCGAGCGGCGAGCCGCTCGAGGTTGCGGGATCGTTCACGATCGACAGCCTCGGTGGTCCCTTCATCACGCGGGTGGACGGCGATCCGAGCACCGTGGTGGGGCTCTCCCTCTCGACGCTGCGGGAGCTCGTTCGCGAGCTGGGCGTGTCGTGGACTTCGCTCTGGAACCGCGGCCACTGACGCAAGGCGTTGTAGGCTGCCGGAGTCTTCGGTCGCCCATTTTTGTGGGGATCGCCCAAATCGACTCCGATTTCGAGCAATAGGCTAGGGAACTGTGCCACGTATCACCAAGGTTTTGATCGCCAACCGCGGCGAGATCGCCGTCCGCGTCATCCGTGCGGCGAAGGACAGCGGGATCGCCTCCGTCGCCGTATACGCGGACCAGGACCGGGACGCCCTCCACGTCCGCCTCGCTGACGAGGCGTACGCGCTGGACGGGACCACGAGCGCCGAGACGTACCTCGTCATCGACAAGCTCCTGTCGGTCGCGCGCCGCTCCGGCGCGGACGCCGTGCACCCGGGTTACGGCTTCCTTGCCGAGAACGCAGACTTCGCCCGCGCCGTCATCGATGCCGGGCTGACCTGGATCGGCCCCTCCCCTGACGCCATCGAGCGCCTGGGCGACAAGGTCTCGGCGCGTCACGTCGCCGAGAAGGTGGGCGCGCCGCTGGCCCCCGGAACCCTCAATCCGGTCAAGGACGCCGCTGAGGTGCTCGACTTCGTCGACGTCTACGGCCTCCCCGTCGCCATCAAGGCGGCGTTCGGCGGCGGCGGCCGCGGCCTGAAGGTCGCCCGCGCCCGTGAGGAAGTAGCGGAGCTGTTCGAGTCGGCCACGCGTGAGGCGATCGCCGCCTTCGGCCGGGGCGAGTGCTTCGTCGAGAAGTACCTCGACCAGCCGCGTCACGTCGAGACCCAGTGCCTCGCGGACGCCTACGGCAACGTCGTCGTCGTCTCCACCCGCGACTGCTCGCTGCAGCGCCGCCACCAGAAGCTCGTCGAGGAGGCGCCCGCGCCGTTCCTGACCCCCGAGCAGACCGAGAAGCTCTACTCGTCGTCCAAGGCCATCCTCAAAGAGGTCGGCTACCAGGGCGCCGGGACGTGCGAGTTCCTCATCGGCAAGGACGGCACCGTCTCCTTCCTCGAGGTGAACACCCGCCTTCAGGTCGAGCACTGCGTCTCCGAAGAGGTCACCGGCATCGATCTCGTCCGCGAGCAGTTCCGACTCGCCGAGGGCGGCGAGCTCGACTACGACGACCCGGCCCCCCGCGGCCACTCGTTCGAGTTCCGCATCAACGGTGAGGACGCCGGCCGCGGCTTCATCCCCTCCCCTGGGCCCGTCCACGTGTTCAAGGCCCCCAGCGGCCCCGGCGTCCGCGTCGACAGCGGCATCCAGGCGGGCGACGTGATCAGTGGCTCGTTCGACTCCATGCTGGCCAAGCTCATCGTGACCGGTGCCAGCCGCGAGGAGGCCCTCGAGCGCTCCCGTCGCGCGCTGGACGAGTTCGAGGTGGCGGGCCTCCCGACCGTCCTCCCCTTCCACCGCGCCATCGTGCGCGACCCGGCCTTCGCACCTCAGGACGGCGAGCCGTTCTCCGTCTACACCCGCTGGATCGAGACCGAGTGGGTCAACGAGATCGAGCCGTGGTCGGGCGAGCTCGGCGACCAGCCCGCCGCTGAGCGTCGCAGCAACGTCGTCGTCGAGGTCGAGGGCAAGCGCATCGAGGTCTCCCTCCCTGCTCGGCTCCTCAGTGGTGGTGCCGGCGAGCCGTCCGGAGCGCCCGCTCCGCGCCGCCGCGGCGCCGCGCACGCGGTCGACACGGCCACCGGCGACTCCGTCACCGCTCCCATGCAGGCGACCGTGGTGAAGGTCGCCGTCGCCGACGGCGACCTGGTCGTCAAGGGCGACCTGGTGCTCGTGCTCGAGGCCATGAAGATGGAGCAGCCGCTGACCGCCCACAAGGACGGCACCGTCTCCGGCATCAACGCGAGCGTCGGCGAGACGGTCTCGTCGGGCCACCTGCTGCTCAACATCGTCTGACACCACCGCATCGTCGAACACCACCGCATCGTCGAACACCACCGCGTCGTCTGACACCGGCGTCCGTCTCCCGAGCCGCGCCATCACGCGCGCCCGGCCCGCCGCCAACCACCTTCCGAAAGGGAGGAGCACCGCCGACACCCGGCCGGAAGCTCCTCCCTTTCGCGCGTCATCCCGCCGCCGCACGACGGAACTCCTCCCTTTCCAGCGACCCGAGCAACTCCTCGACGGTCGCCACCGTCGCCTCCGGGCTCCGAAGCACCTGACGCGCCGTCAGCCGCAATCTCGGCAGACCCCTCAGCGTCATGACCACATCGCGGCGGCGATCGCGCTCGAACGCTTCGCGATCGGCGTGGAACTCGAAGCCGTCGATCTCCAGATAGAGCACGCCATCCACGCGGGCGTCCACCCGACCTACTCCGTCGACGGCCAGTTGCTGCTCGACGATATGTCCGCGGGCGGTGAGACGCTGACGCAGCACGGATTCGACACCCGAGTCGGACCCTGGCCGTGCGCGTTTGGCGATGTTCCTGGATTGCAGCGGTTCATCCGCGAAGATCCGTCGCAGCCGATGCCGGGTCATCTGGCCACTCGAAATCGCCGTATCGAGCACGGCGACGGCGGTCTCTTCGTCTGCGCACCGCACGACGCTGCGGAGACAATCGGCCAGTGAGACCCGCCACACTTCGTGGTGCCGTTCCGCGGGACGCCAATGACGGACTGTCCGATCATCGACGGCCGCTGAGCGCCCCGCATGCGGAGGGATCAGCAGATGCGTCCGCTCGTCCCTTCCGCCCCACAGACCGTATGTGCGCGCGGCGGTGACGCACGCCAGGCGGCCACCGGTCCGCAGCGCCGTGAGCGCGGCCTCACCGATTCCGGGAAGGGCATAGCGGCCGTTCCGCGGCCGCACCAGGCGACCCTCGCGGACGGCGGCGGACAGGATGTGCCCTCGTGCCCCGGCCTCCTTCAGTTGGCCGAGCGACGCTGCGCCGCCGAGGCGAGTGAGTTCCGTCATCCAATCCATATCCCCATCCTGCGGAAGGGCGCCTGCCGTCAGGACGGACGGGGGCGATCTGTGGAGAGATCCCCTCGGGTGTCGACTGTGGACACCTCGCGTCCCGGAGGACGGAAGGGAGGAGATCGGAGCCGACACGCCGCCGGAACGCCACGACCGGAGGAGATCGGAAGGGGAAACCGGCGGAAACACCTCCGTTTCGCGGGCCGGCCAGCGGCACGCGTCAGCCGGTGGCCTCCGTGGGGTCGCCCTTCAGGTCGATGCTGATCTCGTCGGCGTCGAGGTTGCTCAGAGCGCCGGCGAGGACGTCGGCGCTGAAGGCGCCGTCGTCGCGCGCGTCGAGGAGGGCGTCGCGCTGGGCACGCAGCTGGGCGAGGCGCGCCTTCTTGTGCTCGGCGAACGCCTCCGGCGTGCGCTCGGTGGTCTTCGGCACCGGGACGGTCTTCGCCGCCTCGTAGAGGAGCTCCATCAGCTTGCGCCGTTCCAGCCGCTCGGCCTCCGGGTCAGCCGCCGCGGGCTTCACGGCCTTGAGCACGAGGCCGAGAGTGCCGCCCTGGAGCAGCAGGGAGCCGGCAGCCACGAGGAAGGCGATGAGCACGAGGACCGATCGCCCCGGGGTCTCGCCGGGCAGCGACTGTGCGGCCGCGACGGTTACCGCGCCGCGCATCCCCGCCCACACCACGATGGTGCCCTCGCGCCAGCCGAGCGGCGCACCCGTGAAGTACTCGATGTCGGCGAGAAGCCGTCGGAGGCGTGTGCCGAAGCGCGTCAGGTTCTCGACCGTCGGGATGCCGCGACGCGCGAGCCGGCGACGACGCCGTTCGGCCTGCTTGGGCGAGATCGGGCGACGGCCCTCGGAGTCGCCGAAGGCGCGGTCCGGGAAGGCCGGGTCCGGGAAGGCCGGGTCCGGAAACGCCGGATCGGGGACCACGGTCGCCGGGACCGCAGACGACGCAACGGCGGCAGCGTCGGGCGCAGCATCCGCCGGCACGTCGGCACCCGATCCCGCGCCGGACTCGTCTCCGACGTCGCCCGCATCCCCGTCGAACGCCGACGGGCCGGCGGCGAGCGCCCGCTGCTCCCCCGGCTTGGCAAGGCGCTCGGCGATGCCGCGCCGCACCGCTTCCGGATCGGTCAGGTGCTCCTGCAATTGCTCCAGGCGTGGCCGGATCCGTTGCCCCCGCTTACTGCGACGGGCGAGCAGAGCGAGCAGCGGCGCGACGAACGCCGCGCGCACCAGGATGGTGAGCACGAGCGCGCCCGCGGCGACACCGATGGCAGGGCCCACGCCGGAGTGGTCGTCCTGCACGTCCTGCACGATGCCGAACAGCTCCAAGCCCATCGTCAGGAAGATGAGCCCCTCGAGGATGAGCTCGACCGTGCGCCAGTTCTGCGCGTCCGACAACCGGTGCTCCGGCGAGAGCACGCGCGGCGCGCGGCTGCCGGTCACGAGCCCGGCGACGACGGCGGCCACGAGGCCCGACGCCCCGAGCGCCTCGGCCGGGATCGAGGCGAGGAACGGCACGGTGAACGAGATGACCGTGTTGACCGTCGCGTCCTTCACCCGGGCGCGGACGATCAGGTTCAGCCAGCCGACGACCCCGCCGAAGACGACGGCGACGAGCACCGAGTACACGAAGGACAGCGTCACCGCGCCGAGGGTGAACGACGCACCGGCCGCGGCCACCGCGGCGCGCAGCAGCACCAGCGCGGTCGCGTCGTTCAGCAGGCTCTCGCCCTCGAGGATGGCGACGACGCGCGGCGAGACGCCCGCCCGTTTGACGATCCCGGTGGCGACGGCGTCGGTGGGGCTGACGATGGCACCGAGGGCGATACCCCAGCCGAGCCCCAGCCCCGGGATGACCCACGCGAAGAACAGCCCGAGCAGGACGGAACTCACGATCACCAGCAGGACGGAGAGCCCGCCGATCGCCCCGAACTCGCGCCGGAAGTTCATGGCCGGCATGGACACGGACGCCGAGTACAGCAGTGGTGGGAGCACCCCGGCGAGGATCCACTCGGGCTCGAGCTCGATCGCCGGGACGAACGGCAGCAGGCTCACGAGGATGCCGATGACCACCAGGATCAACGGCGAAGCGACGCCGAACCGCGGCCCGAAGGTCGTCGCCGCCGCGATGGTGAGCACCGCGAGCACTCCGATGACGAGCCCGACCTCCATCCCCCGGCCCTCCCGTCAGAGCACGATGTGCATCGCGCGCGCTGCGTCGGTGATAGAGCCGGAGAGGGACGGGTACACCGTGAACGCACGCGCCACCTGATCCACCGTCAGACGCTGCTCCACGGCGAGAGCGAGGGGGAAGATCAGCTCCGACGCCCGCGGGGCGACGATGACGCCGCCGATCACGGTGCCGGATCCGGTGCGGGCGAAGAGCTTCACGAAACCGTCGCGGATGCCGAGCATCTTGGCGCGCGGGTTGGACTTGAGGGGCAGCTTGTAGATGTCGCCCTGCGCGATGCCCTCCTCGATCTGCTTCTGGCTCCAGCCGACCGTCGCGATCTCGGGCTGGGTGAAGATGTTGGAGCTGACGTTGCGCAGCTCGATCGGATTGACCGCGTCGCCCATCGCGTGGAACACGGCAGTGCGGCCCTGCATCGACGCGACCGAGGCGAGCGGGAGGGAGTCGGAGCAGTCGCCGGCGGCGTAGATGTTCGGGATGGAGGTGCGCGCGACCCGGTTGACCCGGATGTTCCCCGAGTTGGTCACCTGCACTCCGGCCTCCTCGAGCCCGATGCCCGAGGTGTTGGGAACGGAGCCCACGGCCATGAGGCAGTGCGACCCCTCGATCGTGCGCCCGTCGGTGAGTGTGGCGACGACGCCGTCCTCGGTGCGGACGACGGACTCGGCACGCGACTTCGAGAGGACCTGCATGCCGTTGCGCTTGAAGACGTTCTCGATGACGTGCGCCGCATCCGCGTCCTCGCCCGGGAGCACCTGATCGCGCGAAGAGATAAGCGTCACCTTGGACCCGAGCGCCGTGTACGCCGACGCGAACTCGGCGCCGGTGACACCAGAGCCCACGACGATGAGATGCGAGGGCACCGTCTGCAGGTCGTACAGCTGGGTCCAGGTGAGGATGCGCTCCCCGTCCGGCACCGCGGAGGGCAGCACCCGGGGACGGGCGCCGACGGCGACGACGATCGTGTCGGCCTCCACCCGGTCGAAGTCGGTGCCGGAATCCTTGGAGGTGGAGACGATGATCGCGCTCGAGCCGTCGAGCCGGCCCTCTCCGGTCACGATGCGGACGCCCGCGCGCACGAGCTCGGCGCGCATGTCCTCCGACTGCTGGCGGGCGAGGCCCATCAACCGCTTGTTGACCGCGGCGAGGTTGACGGCGATCTCGGGGCGCACCGGCTTGCCCGTCTCACCGCGGGAGAAGAACTGGACGCCGAGGTCGGCCGCCTCGGCGAGCGAATTGGTCGCCTCGGCGGTGGCGATGAGGCTCTTCGAGGGAACCACGTCGGTGATGACGGCGGACCCGCCGACCCCCGAACGCTCGACCAGGGTCACGTCGGCGCCGAGTTGTGCGCCCGCGAGTGCCGCCTCGTAACCGCCGGGACCGCCGCCGAGGACCGCGATGCGCTGTTTCCGCTCGAATTCGTACGCCATGCGCTCCATTCTTCCGTATGGGGTGCACCGATGCGCATTCGGCGACGAGCCTGTGGAAAGCCGGCCGCTCAGTAGAGTTGGTCCATGCTGGAATCCATCACGAACCCGCTCGACGACCCCTCTGCCGACCCGTTCGAGGTCGCGCGGGAGGCCGCGGGCCAGCTCGCCGAGAAGACGGGCGTCGAGCGCCACGACATCGCGCTCACGCTGGGCAGCGGCTGGGGCCGTGCCGCCGATCTGATCGGCGAGACCGTCGCCACCGTCCCCGCCACCGAGATCGTCGGCTTCAGCAAGCCGGCACTCGAGGGCCACGTCGGAACGCTGCGCTCCATCCGCCTGCCGAACGGCAAGCACGCGCTGGTCATCGGCGCGCGCACCCACTACTACGAAGGGCACGGCGTGCGCCGGGTCGTCCACAGCGTCCGCACCGCAGCGGCCGCCGGAGCGACCACGATGGTGCTCACCAACGGAGCGGGCGGCATCAAGGAGCACTGGAAGCCGGGCACGCCCGTCCTCATCTCCGACCACATCAACCTCACGGCGGACTCCCCGCTCGAGGGCGCGACCTTCATCGACCTCACCGACCTCTACTCTCCGCGTCTTCGCGCTCTCGCCCGGAACATCGATCCCACCCTCGACGAGGGCGTGTACACGCAGTTCCGCGGTCCGCACTACGAGACGCCGGCCGAGGTCCAGATGGCCAAGACCATCGGCGGTCACATCGTCGGGATGTCGACAGCACTCGAGGCGATCGCCGCCCGGCAGGCGGGCATGGAGATCCTGGGCATGTCGCTCATCACCAACCTGGCGGCCGGCATCCAGAAGACACCGCTCAGCCACCAGGAGGTCATCGACGCCGGTCGTGCCGCGGAGCCGGTGATCAGCGCCCTTCTCGCCCAGATCGTGGAGGCCCTGTGACCGACAACGCGACGTCCACCAAGAAGGACACCCCGGAGCTCCTCGCCGAGGCCCGTGCCTGGATGGCCCAGGACCCCGACCCGGAGACCCGCGACGAGCTGGATGCGCTCATCGTCGCCGCCGAGGCCGGCTCGGCCGAGGCGATCGCCGACCTGCACTCGCGGTTCGACGAGCGGCTCGCGTTCGGAACGGCCGGTCTGCGCGGCGCCATCGCCGCCGGCCCCAACCGCATGAACCGCGTGCTCGTGGCCCAGGCGGCCGCGGGCTTCGCACGCTGGCTGCTGGAGCACGCCGAGGGCGGAACGCCGTCGGTCGTGATCGGCTACGACGGACGCAAGAACTCGGATGTCTTCGCCCGCGACACCGCCGAGCTGATGGCCGGTGCGGGCATCCGTGCCGTGCTGCTCCCCCGCCTCCTGCCGACACCGGTGCTCGCGTTCGCGGTCCGGCATCTGGATGTGAGCGCCGGCGTCATGGTGACCGCCAGCCACAACCCGCCGAACGACAACGGCTACAAGGTCTATCTCGGCGGCGAGGACAACGGCTCGCAGATCGTCTCGCCGGTCGACGCCGAGATCGCCGCCCACATTCTCGATGTCGCCCGGGGCAGCGTGGCCGACCTGCCGCGCTCCGACCGCTACGAGATCGCCCCCGACGACGTCGAGCAGGCCTACATCGACGCGACCGTCGCGGTGGCGGTCACCGAGACCCCGCGCGATGCGGTGTCGTTCGTCTACACCGCGATGCACGGCGTCGGCTGGCGCACCGCGCGCGAGGTGTTCGCGCGGGCCGGGTTCGCCTCCCCCACCCCAGTGTCGGCGCAGATCGATCCGGATCCCGCCTTCCCGACCGTCGCGTTCCCGAACCCCGAGGAGCCCGGGGCGATGGACCTGTCGTTCCAGACCGCCCGCGAGGCCGGGGCCGACCTGGTGATCGCCAACGACCCGGACGCCGACCGGCTCGCCGTCGCCGTTCCCGACCCCTCTACTCCCGACGGGTACCGGCGGCTCTCCGGCAATGAGGTCGGCGCGCTGCTCGGCTGGCGCGCCGCCGAGATCGCTGTCGAGCGAGCGGATGAGCGCGGCGCCTTCGGGACGCTGGCCTGCTCGGTCGTCTCGTCGCCCGCCCTGGCCGCGGTCGCACACGCGTACCGGCTCGACTTCGCGGACACCCTCACCGGCTTCAAGTGGGTCTCCCGCGCTCCCGGCCTCGTCTACGGCTACGAGGAGGCGCTGGGGTATCTGGTGAACCCGGATACCGTCCGCGACAAGGACGGCATCTCGGCCGCCGTCGCCCTGCTCGATCTGGCGAACGGGCTCGCCGCGGACGGCGTCACGATCGCCGGACGCCTGGAGGCCTTCGCCGAGCGGTTCGGTTTCTTCGCGAGCGACCAGATCTCGCTCCGGGTGACGGATCTCTCGCGGATCGGCGAGATCATGGCGGCGCTGCGCTCCACACCGCCCAGCCACCTGGGTGAGGTGCGCGTGACGCAGATCGACGACCTGCGCGACGGCTTCGGCGGTCTGCCTCCGAGCGACGTGCTGCGCATCCTGCTGGAGGACGGCTCCCGTGTCATGGTCCGCCCCAGCGGAACTGAGCCCAAGCTCAAGATCTACATCGACGCCTCGAGCGACGAGGGCACGGTCGAGGAGCGCCGGCGGACCGCGACCGCCCGGGTCGCCGCACTGGCCGAGGCGATGCGCTCGCTCGTCGCCTGATCCCGGCGTCCGCCGACGACGCTCTGGCGCGGTCCTGTATCGACAGGGCCGCGCCAGACTCGTTCGGGCCGCCTCAGACGGTCACAGCGCGCGGAGCCCGAGCCAGGTAGCCGACGACGAAGACGCCGAGCGCTCCCAGAGTGACCAGGGCACCGGCCAAGGGGACGGCCACGGCCCCTCCCGCGGCCAAGGCGAACGCTCCGATCGGTGGGGCGATCGCGATCCCCACGTACATCGCCGTCGAGTACCACGACAGCGCGAGAGCCGAGCTCTCCGGGTCGACGTGGACGAGGCGGTGCTGCACCGGGATGGCGATGGCGAACGCCGCGACGCCCCAGAGGGCGAACACGATCACGGAGGCCACGAAGGAGGCTTCCGCGAACGCGAGGACCACCAGCATCACGGCTTGACCGGCGAGGGCGACGATCGCGACGATCCTGCTGCCGAAGCGGTCGGTGAGCGGACCGGCGAACGAATTGCCTGCCACCCCGGCGACCCCGTAAGCGAGAAGCAGGATGGCGAGAAGCGCCCCCGAGCCGCCGGTGGAGGCGCGGGTCACGGCCGCCGAGAAGATGTAGACGACGTTGAAGCCGGCGACCATGAGCAGCGTGGTCCCGAGCGGCGCGACGATACGGAGGTCGGCCAGGGGCGCGAGCCGGCGGCGCAGGCTGACGGCGGCGGGGACGGGCACGCCGCGAACGACGAGCGGGATGGCCACGACGAGCACCACGGCGATCCCGACGATGCACCAGAGCGCGAAGCGCCAGCCCGCGACGCCGCCGAGGGCGGTGCCGAGCGGCGACCCGACCGCCGTGGCCAGCGTGAAACCGGCTCCCACGATCGCGAGGGCCTGTCCACGCTTGCCCGGCCGGGCGAGCGAGGCGGCAGCGGCGGTGGCCGTCGGTACCAGGGCGGCACCCCCGAGGCCGGAGAAGGTGCGTCCGGCGATGAACACCGGGAGGTCGGGGGCGAGCGCCGAGGCGGCCGTCCCGATCGCGAAGACCGCGAGTCCGGCGGCCATGAGAGTCGCGCGCGGCACGCGCGGAAGGAGGATGGAGACGGCCGGTGCGGCGACCGCCACGACCAGCGAGTAGGTGGTGATCGACCAGCTGACCTGGGTCGCCGTCGCGCCAATGCTCGCGCCGACGCGCGGCAGGAGGCCCGCGATCACGAACGCGTTCGTGCCGACGACGAACAGGGCGAGGGCGAGCACCAGCAGAGCGGGGAGCGTCCTGCGGTACGATTGTTCGATGAACGTCATACCGTTACGGTACGACTATTGTTCGATGCTTGTCAAACAATTGTGGTGAGATGACCGATTACCCCGCGCCCGCCATGGCGGATGTGCAGCTCGTGGATGTGCTGCGCGCCCTCGCCGACCCCATCCGGCTGCAGATCGTCCGGGTCCTCGCGGACGGCCGCCCGCATCCCAAGTCCATGACCGAATGGGGCGTCGACGTCCAGAAGTCGACCATGGCGCATCACTTCAAGACGCTGCGCGAAGCCGGCGTCACGCGCACCATCGTCTCCGGCCGCACGCACGAGATCCAGCTGCGCCGGGACGAGCTGGACGAGCGCTTCCCCGGGCTCGTCGAGGCCCTGCTGCAGGGCTGAGTCAGCCGAGCGCTTCGTCGAGCTTGCGCTCCAGCTCGTCCAGATCGAAGTAGTTCTCCACCACGATCACATCGGCGTTCGTGCGACCGATGCGGTCGACGAGCTCCGGCGAGGTGAGCACGACCTGCGCGTCGGAGGCTGCCTCGGCGATGTTGGCCGCGTCGGACGCCGTGACGTCCGCGTCGATGCCCAGCCGGTCGAGCACGCGTTCGGCGTTGACCTTGAGGATGCCGGACGTGCCGACGCCGACGCCGCAGATGGCGACGATCTTCACCGCGAGGCCTCCTCGCTGACCGTGAGGATGCGCTGCACGTCGGCCACGTCGGTCGCCGCGGCCAGAGCCGGGATCGCCTCCGGGTCGTTGAACACATTCGCAAGCTCGGCGACGCTCGTCACATGAGCCTCCGGCGTCGAGACGGCCAGCCCGAGGACGACGGAGACCGGGTCGTTGTGGGGGTGCCCGAAGACCACCGGCTCGTCGAGTGTGACGACGGAGAGCCCGTCCGCGTTCACGTCCGGCCCCGGCCGCGCGTGCGCGAGAGCGAGGCCCGGAGCGATGACGATGTAGGCGCCGAACTCCTCGATGACCTGGATCATCCGCTGCGCGTAGCCCTGTTCCGTCGCACCGGAGCGCGCCAGCGCCTGCCCTGCCAGCTCGACCGCCTCACGCCAGTCGGCGGCGTGCGCGCCGACGGTGATGGCGGAATCAGGCAGCGGTGGCAGTGACATATCTTCAGCGTAACGCCCGAGGGGTTACGAACCCTCGAAACCCGCTGTGATGATCTCTGAGAGCTCTTCGCGCTCCTCCAGAGGCAGGAAGGATGCGGCCGCGGCGTTGAGCTGGAAGATCTCCAGGTCGGTGCGGTCGTAGGCGAACGCGTCGGCGAGGATGCTCAGCTCGCGGGTCAGCGTCGTGCCGCTCATCAGGCGGTTGTCGGTGTTGACGGTGACGCGGAAGCCCAGCTGGTAGAGCAGGTCGAACGGGTGATCCAGGATGTCGTCACCCCACGCGGCGATGGCGCCGGTCTGGAGGTTCGACGTCGGGCTCGTCTCGAGGGCGATCTCGCGGTCCTTGACCCACTGCGAGAGCGTGCCGAGGGTCACGTACGTGTTCTCGTCGTCCTGGCGCTCCACCGTGATGTCCTCTGCCAGGCGCACGCCGTGGCCGAGGCGCAGCGCGCGGCCGTCGAGGAGTGCGCTGCGGATGCTGTCGAGGCCGTCGGCTTCGCCCGCGTGGACGGTCGCCGGGAAGAACTGCGACGCCAGGTAGTCGAAGGCGGCGCGGTGGTTGGAGGCGGGGAAACCCGCCTCGGCGCCGGCGATGTCGAAGCCGACCACGCCACGGTCGCGGTGGCGTACGGCGAGCTCGGCGATCTCGAGGCCGCGGTCGTTGTGGCGCATGGCGGTGACGAGCTGACCGATGCGGATGCGTCCCCCGGCACCGCGGACGTCGTCGATGCCCTGCTCGATGCCCTCCTGAACGGCCTCGACGGTCTCGTCCAGGCTGAGACCGCCGGCGAGGTGCTGCTCGGGAGCCCAGCGGAGCTCGCCGTACACGACGCCGTCGGCGCCCAGATCCTGCACCGACTCCCGGGCGACCCGGACCAGGCCCTCACGGGTCTGCATCACGGCGGTCGTCAGGTCGAAGGTCTTCAGGTACTCGACGAGCGAGCCCGAGTTCGACTTCTCGCCGAACCAGCGGCCCAGCTCGGTCGCATCCTGCGCCGGCAGCTCCAGCCCGATCTCCTGGCCCAGCTCGATCACCGTGGCGGGCCGGAGTCCGCCGTCGAGGTGGTCGTGGAGGGAGACCTTCGGCAGCGGGCGGATCTCCGTGCCGTCGGCCAGCGTGTACTCGTTCCAGGCGTCGCTCATGAGTCCAACCCTAGGCGATGCGGTCGGCGATCAGCGGGCCGCGCTCGTACGCGGTGCCGGGGGCGGCGATCCGGTAGGCGCCCTCCAGAGCCTCGAGTGCGCGCTCGAACCGGGCGGGCTCGTCCGCCGACAGGGTGAACAGCGGCTGACCGGCCCGGACCTCGTCGCCGGGCTTCGCGTGAAGGTCGATCCCCGCCGCGTGCTGCACCGGGTCCTGTTTGCGCGCGCGTCCGGCGCCGAGCCGCCAGGCGGCGATGCCGAAGGGCAGCGCCTGCTGCTCGACCAGGATGCCGTCCTGCTCGGCGACGACGGTGTGCGTCTCCTTCGCAACGGGCAGCGCGGCATCCGGATCGCCGCCCTGAGCACGGATGACCTCGCGCCATTTGTCCATGGCGCGGCCGTCCTTCAGTGCCGCCTCGACGTCCTCGTCCGGGCGTCCGGCGAGGGTCAGCATCTCGCGGGCGAGCGCGACGGTCAGCTCGACGATGTCGGCGGGGCCGCCGCCGGCGAGCACCTCCACCGACTCGCGGACCTCGTTCGCGTTGCCGATCGCGAGACCGAGCGGGACGTTCATGTCCGTGAGCAGAGCGGAGGTGGCGACGCCGGCATCCCGGCCGAGCTCGACCATCGTGCGGGCGAGCTCGCGCGAGCGCTCGATGTCCTTGAGGAACGCACCGGAGCCGAACTTCACGTCGAGCACCAGGGCACCGGTGCCCTCGGCGATCTTCTTCGACATGATCGAGGACGCGATCAGCGGGATGGCTTCGACCGTCCCGGTGATGTCGCGCAGCGCGTAGAGCTTGCCGTCCGCCGGAGCGAGCCCCGACCCGGCCGCGCAGATGACGCCGCCCTCGTTGCGCAGCTGGGCGAACATCTCCTCGTTGCTGAGGTTCGCCCGCCAGCCGGGGATGCTCTCGAGCTTGTCGAGGGTGCCGCCGGTGTGACCGAGACCACGTCCGGACAGCTGCGGCACGGCGACGCCGAACGTCGCGACGAGCGGCATGAGCGGCAGCGTGATCTTGTCGCCGACGCCGCCGGTGGAGTGCTTGTCAGCGGTCGGCTTGCCGAGTCCCGAGAAGTCCATCCGCTCGCCCGACGCGATCATCGCGAGCGTGAGGTCCTTGATCTCGCGGCGCGTCATCCCGTTGAGGAAGATCGCCATGGTCATCGCCGACATCTGCTCGTCGCCGACATAGCCGCGGGTGTACGCGTCGACGAGCCAGTCGATCTCGGCGGTGCTCAGCTCGCCGCGGTCGCGCTTGGTCCTGATCAGGTCGACGGCGTCGAACGCCTCGACCTCTCCTGCACGGTCGGTCACGAAGGTGTTCCTCTGTTCAGTCGTTGTCGTGCTCGGCCGCGTAGGCGGCGAGCTGGCGCGGCCCGAAAGCGTCGGGCAGCACCTGGTCGATGGTGCGGATGCCGGAGACCGTCTCGAGCAGCATCCCCTCCGCCGAGTGCTCGTAGAGCAACTGGCGGCAGCGGCCGCACGGCATCAGGATGTCGCCGTCTCCGTTCACGCACGTGAACGCGACGAGGTGGCCGCCGCCGGTCATCGCGAGCGACGAGACGAGCCCGCATTCGGCGCACAGCGTCACGCCGTAACTGGCGTTCTCGACGTTGCAGCCGCTCACGATCCGGCCGTCGTCCACGAGCGCGGCCGCGCCGACCGGGAACTTCGAGTACGGGACGTACGCGTGCGACATGGCCTCCGTCGCGGCGGAGCGCAGCGCATCCCAGTCGATCGAATCGGGGTCCTGATCCACGGTGCTCATGACTTGATGTACGGCTTTCCGTCCGCCGCGGGGGCGCGCGAGATGCCGACGAGACCGGCCACGGCGAGGATCGTCACGACGTACGGGAGCATCAGCATGAACTCGCTCGGCACCGGCGATCCGATGGTGCTGAGCACGTTCTGCAGGTTCGTGGCGAAGCCGAACAGCAGGGCGGCGAGGGTGGCCTTGATCGGGTCCCAGCGCCCGAAGATCACGGCGGCGAGGGCGATGAAGCCCTGACCGGCGGTCATCTCCTTCGAGAAGGCGCCGACCGAGCCGAGCGTGTAGTACGCGCCACCCAGGCCCGCGATGGCGCCCGCGAGCGAGACGTTCCAGAACCGGGTGCTGTTGACCTTGATGCCGACCGTGTCCGCCGCCTCAGGGTGCTCGCCGACCGAACGGAGCCGGAGCCCCCAGCGCGTCTTGAACAGGCCGAACCAGACCAGGAACACGGCGATGTACATGAGGTACTCGATGATCGACTGGTCGAACAGCACCTTGCCGACGATCGGGATCTCGCTGAGCACGGGGATCGGCCAGTTCGGCAGGCGCGGCGGGTGGTTGAGCAGCTGCGGGTCGCCCGCGAGCACCTTCGAGTAGAGGAAGCTCGTGATGCCGACGACGAGGACGTTGAGCACGACGCCGACGATCACCTGGTCGACGAGGTACTTGATCCCGAACGCACCGAGGAGGAACGACACCAGCACACCGGCGACCATCGCGGCGATGAGACCGACGACCCAGCTTCCGGTGAGCGTCGCCGTCATCGCGGAGACGAATGCGCCGGCGAGCAGCTGGCCCTCGATGGCCACGTTCACCACGCCGCCGCGCTCGGAGACGACGCCGCCGAGCGCGCCGAACACCAGCGGGACCGCGAGGCTGATCGTGCCGAGCAGGAGGCCCGTCACCGGAACCGGGTACGGGCTGCCCGAGTCGGCCCAGGTCAGGAAGCCGAACATGAACAGCAGCGAGAAGACGATGACGACCCAGATCGGCGTCCTGCGTGCGCGATAGGAGAGGTACGCGCTCCACAGGGTGAGCACGATCAGCAAGATGGTCACGACCGTGGTGGTGACGAAGCTGTCGACCGTCAGCGTGGGCAGCCGGACGGCATCCGACTTCTCCGAGAAGCGGAACGTGCTCTCGCCGTGCCGGGAGAACCCGAAGAACAGGATGAGGCTGACCAGCACGAAGATGCCGAACGCGATCGGCGCCTTCCAGGATCGGATCTCCGCCTTCTCCAGGACGATCGGCGAGGAATCGGGAACGACGGGGGCGGTGGTGCTCACTTGGCCGCCACCTCCTTCGTGACGATGGGGCGCTGTCTCCGGGGAGTGCTCCCCGGAGCGGGCAGGCGGAAGATCGCGCGCACGAGCGGCGGCGCGGCGACGAAGAGGACGATGAGGGACTGCAGGATCAGCACGATGTCGATCGGGATGTCGTTCGCCGCCTGGATGGTGTACCCACCGGCCTTGAGGGCTCCGAAGAGGAGGCCGGCGATGAACACACCCCACGGCCGCGACCGACCGAGCAGCGCGACCGTGATCGCGTCGAAGCCGATGCCCGCATCCACACCGGAGCTGATGCCCTGCGGGAAGACCCCGAGCGCCTGGCTGGCGCCGGTGATGCCGATCAGTCCACCGGCGATGAGCATGGCGTAGACGTACACGTTCTTGACGTTGATGCCCGCGACCCGTGCGGCGTTCGGGTTCTCACCCACCGCGCGGAAGCGGAAGCCGAGGCTCGACCGGTTGATCAGCCACCAGACGAAGACCGTCGCGCCGATCACGAGCACGAAGGCCCAGGTGAGGTTGTACTGAGCTCCGAGCAGCGGCGGGAAGACCGCGTTGGCGTGCACCGCCGGCGCCTTCGGGTTGTTCGACCCCGGTGCCTGCAGAAGCCCCTGCGTGCGCAGCATGTACGAGATGAGGTAGAACGCGATGTAGTTGAGCATGATCGTGACGATCACCTCGTGCGCGCCGGTCCGCGCTTTCAGCAGGCCGACGATGCCCGCCCAGATCGCTCCGCCGACGATGCCTGCGACGACGGCGAGCACCAGGTGGATGACCGGCGGCAGGTCGAACGAGAAACCGACCCAGGCGGATGCGGCGGCGGCGATGAGGATCTGCCCCTGACCACCGATGTTGAACAGGCCGACGCGGAACGCCAGCGCGACGCCGAGACCGCTCACGATCAGCGGAGTGGCGAAGGTGAGCGTCTCGGTCAGCGGTCGGATCCCCGCGCTGAACGACGGTCGGCGGAAGTTGTAGATCGCACCCTGGAACATCGAGACGTACGCGTCGGAGACCGACGTCCAGATGGCGGCGAACGTGTCGCCGGGCCGGGCGAAGAAGTAGCCCGCCGCGCGCTGCACCTCCGGGTCGGTGACCGCGATGAGGATGGCGCCGACGACCAGAGCGAGGACGACCGCGAGGATCGAGATGACCACGGGCCCGCTCATGATCTCGCGGACCGCCTGGTTCCAGCGCGAGGGCTCCTCGCCCGCCGGGGCCGGCTTCCCGGGCCCCACGGGCTGGGCCGGCGCCACGGGCTGGCCGGACGTGGGCGTCCCCGTCATGCTGCTGCTCCTGCCTGCTCCGGCGACTCGCCGGCCATCATGAGGCCGAGCACGTCACGTGGTGTGTCGCCCGGCACGATTCCTACGATTCCTCCGCGGTACATCACCGCGATGCGGTCGGCGAGGGCGGCGACCTCGTCGAGTTCGGTCGACACCACGATCACGGGGATGCCCGCATCCCGGGTCTCGACGATGCGCTTGTGCACGAACTCGATCGAGCCGACGTCCAGGCCGCGCGTCGGCTGCGCCGCGACGAAGAGCCGCAGCTCCCGGCTGAGCTCCCGGGCGAGCACCACCTTCTGCGCGTTGCCGCCGGAGAGCCGGCCAACCTTCTCGTCGATGGACTGCGTGCGCACGTCGAACTCGCGCACCTTCTCCTCGGCGAACTGCTTGAGGTAGGAGAACTGGATGTTTCCCGCCTTCACGAACGGGTCGCTCGTCGAGCGGTCGAGCATCAGGTTCTCCTGGATGGAGAACTCTCCCACCAGGCCGTCCTCGTTGCGGTCCTCCGGCACGAACCCGACACCCTCGTCGAGCACCTTGCGGACGCTGTGGCCCTGGATCGGCTTCCCGTCGAGCAGGATCTGGCCCTGCACACGCGACTGGAGGCCGATGATCGCCTCCGTCAACTCGGTCTGGCCGTTGCCCTGAACGCCGGCGATCGCGAGGATCTCACCGGCGGCCACCTCGAAGCTCACGTTGTTCACGACGATCTGCCCGATCGGGTCGATCACCGAGAGGTCTTTGACGACGAGCGCCGGGGCGCCGGGGCTCGCCGGCTTCTTGTCCACCGTGAGCGAGACCGCACGGCCGACCATCATCGACGCGAGTTCGACGTTGGTGGCGGTGGGCTGGGCCTCGCCGATCACCTTGCCGAGCCGGATGACCGTGATGCGGTCGGCCACCTCGCGGACCTCGCGCAGCTTGTGCGTGATGAAGACGATCGCGGTGCCCTGCTCCTTGAGCTGGCGCATGATCGCCATGAGCTCGTCGGTCTCCTGCGGCGTCAGCACGGCCGTCGGCTCGTCGAAGACCAGCACCTTGGCATCCTGCGACAGCGCCTTGATGATCTCCACGCGCTGCTGGACGCCCACCGGGAGGTCCTCGACCAGCGCGTCCGGGTCGACGTCGAAGCCGAAGCGGGCGGAGATCTCCCGGACCTTCGCCCGGGCGGCGTTGAGGTCGAGCCGGCCGCCGAACTTGGTCTGCTCGTGACCGAGCATGACGTTCTCCGCGACGGTGAACACGGGGATGAGCATGAAGTGCTGGTGCACCATGCCGATTCCGGCCTTCATGGCGTCGCCCGGGCCGGCGAAGTGCTGGACGACGTCGTCGAGCAGGATCTCGCCCTCGTCGGGCTGGTAGAACCCGTAGAGCACGTTCATGAGGGTGGACTTGCCTGCACCGTTCTCGCCGAGCAGGCAGTGGATCTCACCGGGTTCGACGGTCAGATCGATGTGGTTGTTCGCGACCAGGGGACCGAACCGTTTGGTGATCCCGCGGAGTTCGAGCTTCATTCGGGTGGGTTTCCTTCTCTACTCGCCCGGGGGGAGCGAAGAGCCTTTGTGAGGAGGGGCACGCGGAACGGCTGGTGGCCTCGTCGCGCATCCTCAACCCTACCTTCCTGCGCAGATGTCAGTGTGTGCTCAGATGAGCAAGGAAGGCGGGGGTGGAACGGAACGGGGAGGCCAGCCGTGGCTGACCTCCCCGTCGAGCGTTCTCGTCGCTGTTACTGCTTGGGCGACGAGGGCGAGGTGACCTTGATCGAGCCGTCGATGATGCCGGCCTTGATCTTGTCGAGCTCACCCTGCAGACCCGAGTCGACCTTCGACTCGAAGTCGTGGAACGGGGCGATGCCCACGCCGTCGTTCTTCAGCGTGCCCACGTACGGGCTGCTGTCGAACTTGTCCTTGGCCGCCTGGGTCACGACGTCGTCGGTCGCCGGCTTCATGCCCTTCATGACCGAGGTGAGGAGCAGGTCCTTCACGGTCGGGTCGGACTCGTAGACGTCGGCGTCGACACCGATCATCGCGATCGGCTTGCCGGAGTCCTTGATCGCCTGAGCGGCCGACTGGTAGATCGGGCCGCCGACCGGCATGATGACGTCGGCGTTCTGGTCGATGATGCCCTGAGCGGTGTTCTTCGCGGTCTCGTTGGCGTCGAAGCCACCCGTGAAGAGGCCGTTCTGCTTGTCGACGTCCCAGCCGACGACCTTGACCGACTTGCCCTTCTGATCGTTGAAGTACTTCACACCGTCGGCGAAGCCGTCCATGAAGATGGTGACCGTCGGGATCTGCATTCCGCCGAAGGTGCCGACGATGCCGGTCTTCGAGTAGCTGGCGGCTGCATAGCCGGCCAGGAACGCGGCCTGGGCCGTGTCGAAGATGATCGGCTTGACGTTCTTCGCCTGGATCTCGTTGTCGTCGATGATCGCGAAGTCGACGTCCGGGTTGGCCTTCGCGGCCTTCTCCGTCGCGTCCTTGAGAAGGAAGCCGACCGTCACGACGAGGTTGCAGTTGGCGTCGACCATGCTCTGGATGTTCGGAGAGAAGTCGTTCTCGCTCTTCGATTCCGCCTGCTTGTACTTCACGTCGAGCGACTTCGCGGCCTGCTGCAGACCCTCGTAGCCGAGCTGGTTGAACGAGTGGTCGTCGAATCCACCGGAGTCGGAGACCATGCAGGGCAGGAAGTCGCTCTTGGCGGCGCCACCGGACGAGCTGTCCGACGGGGCAGCCGAGCAGGCAGCGAGCAGCGACATGACGCCGACCGCCGCGAGGCCGAGGAGTCCGGCCTTTCGGGCTGTGATTGACAAGGTTGTTCCTCCAAGATGCGTAGCCGCGCGGGTAATCGCAGGCTTCTGCGGTTCACGTTACCGAATGTGACGAACCACTCCGTTCGAAAATCCGGGTTCTTCATGCAAGCGTTACAAACGCTCACCCGGTTGGCACGTGCTCATTCGAGCAGCCCGGCCCCCATTCGGGGAGGATGCTCAGAGCCAGCCGCGCCGCTTGAAGATGGAGTACAGCAGACCGCTCAGCCCGAGCATCGCCAGGACCGCGAGCGGGTACCCCAACGGCCAGGACAACTCCGGCATGTGCGTGAAGTTCATGCCGTAGATGCCGGCGATGAGCGACGGCGCGAACAGGATGGCCGCCCATGAGGAGATCTTCTTGACCTCCTCGCCCTGCCGGTTGCTGGAGTGCGCCAACCGTGTCATCTCTTCGTTCTGTCTCTCGGAGACGAGAGTCGAGTTCACCGTCAGGATGTCGCGCAGCAGGTAGCGGAACCCGTCCACCCGCTCATTGACCTGCGTGAGGTGGTCGGCGACGTCGCGCAGCCGGCGCTCGAGCTCCTGCGTCACGCCGTACTTGGCCGAGCCGCGCTCGAGCGCCAGCATGACCGCCGAGAGGGGATGCGTCGCCCGCTGGAAGTCGATGACCTCCCGGGACAGCTCGTAGATGCGGCGGGAGACCAAGGCGTCTCCGCCGAACACCTGCGTCTCGATCTCGTCGATGTCGTTGGCGAGACCCGCGACGACCGGGCTGTACGCATCCACCACCGCGTCGATGATCGCGTAGAGGATGGCCTGCGGCCCGAGCGCGAGCAGCTCCGGCTCGCCCTCCATCCTCTGCCGGACGTGCGAGAGGTCCGGCGACTCGCTGTGGCGGACCGTGATGACGAAGTTGCGTCCGACGAAGAGGTGCAGCTCGCCGAAGTCGACCTCCTCCGGCACGTCCAGGTAGTTCGCGGCCTTGAGCACGACGAAGAGGACGGTGTCGTAGCGCTCCAGCTTGGGGCGCTGGTGGGCGACGATGGCGTCCTCGATCGCCAGCGGGTGGAGGTTGAACTCCTCGGACAGCGAGAGCAGCTCCTGCTCGCTCGGCCGGTAGAGGCCGATCCAGGCGACCCCGCCCGGGGTGCGGTCGAGTGCTGCGTAGGTCTCGGCGAGGGAGGTCGGCGAGGCGACGCGGACGCCGTCGGCGTAGATCGCGCTGTCGACCATGCTGCGCCGCCCCGGGTGGGTCTCGACGGGCGGCGCGGCCACGGCCGGAGAGGGAGGGTCGACCCGGCGGGTGCGCGTCACGAAGGGCATCGGGATGCCGCGTCGGTTCTGGTTGGCCATAAGTCACCTCCGTGGTCCGGACGACGTCGAGTCGACACGAGTTCAGGACGGCCCGAGGGGCCACCTAACTGTACGCTCGCGACCCCTCCGGACGCTGGACGCGGGTGACATCCACGGCGGCGACGGCGTCGAGGATGACGCGCTCGTAGTGACGCGTCAGCTCGCCGCACACGACATCCCACCTGCGTCCGAGCACGGCACGGCGTCCGGCCTCCCCCATGCGGCGGCGCAGGGCGCCGTCGTGGACGAGCATCGAGACGGCGGCGCGGAGGGCGCGGTCGTCGGATGGGCGGAACAGCAGCCCGTCCACGCCATGCTCGACGAGGTCGATCGGGCCGCCCGCGCGCGGCGCGACCACCGGCAGTCCCGACGCGTGAGCCTCCTGCACCGTCTGCCCGAAGGTCTCCTCGGAGCCGGTGTGCGCGAAGACGTCGAAGGCGGCGTAGGCGGCAGCGAGGTCTTCACCGCCGAGCCGGCCCAGCCAGGTCACCGGGATGCCGCGGAGCTCGCGGGCAACGGCGTCGCGCGACGGGCCGTCCCCGACGATCGCGAGCGACACTCCGCCGATCCCGCGGAGTGCGCGCAGCCGTTCCACCTGCTTCTCTGGAGCGATGCGGCCGACGTAGCCGACGACCGTCTCGCCGTCCGGCGAGAGACGCTCGCGCAGGGCGACCGCCGCCGGCGTCCTCCTCTTATTGGGGTGGTACCGCACGAGGTCGACACCGCGTCCCCAGCGGGCGACCCGGGTGACGCCGGCCGTGCGGAGGTCGTACTCGCTCGCCGCCGACGGCGCCAGCGTGAGGTCGGCGCCCTCGTGCACCCAGCGGACGTACTTCCAGGCGATGGCCGAGGTGACGCCCAGCCCGTTGCGGCGGGCGAAACCGGCGACGTCCGTCTGGTAGATCGCGACAGAGGGGACGCCCATCCGGTTGGCCGCCGCGATCGCCTGGGCCCCCAGGAAGAACGGAGAGGCGGCGTGCAGCACGTCGGGGCCGAAGCCGGCGAGGATGCGCTGAACCTGGGGGCTCGGCAGCCCGACCGGGAACTGGCGGTACGCGACCGACGGCACCTGGTGGATGCGGAACCCGTTGTAGTCCGCCGGAGCCCCCGCATCCGGACAGATGACGATCGCGTCGTGCCCCTCGGCCGCCAGATGGTCGAGGACCCGCAGCACACTCGTCGTGACCCCGTTGACGGTGGGGAGGAAGCTCTCGCTGACCACTGCGACCCGCATGCCGCAACGCTAGGCGGCGCCGGTGTCGTCACCGTGAACAGCCGGTGTCCGGCGACGCTCGCTATCCTTTCGGCATGACTCAGAAGCGCAGGATCACACAGGGCCCGCCCATCGAGCGCTTCTACAGCGTGATCCCGGCCGGCGGCATCGGTTCGCGGCTGTGGCCCCTGTCACGCGCCGACGCCCCGAAGTTCCTGCACGATCTGACCGGCTCGGGCCAGACGCTCCTGCGCGACACCTGGGACCGCCTCGCTCCTCTCTCGGGCGAACAGCGCATCATGGTCGTCACCGGCCGCGCCCACCGCGCCGCCGTCGAGCAGCAGCTGCCGTCGCTCACCGACCCGAACGTCGTGCTGGAGTCCGAGCCGCGCGACTCCACCGCGGCCATCGGCCTCGCCGCCGCCATCCTGGAGCGCCGGGAGCCCGGCGTGATCATCGGCTCGTTCGCCGCGGACCACGTGATCAACAACCTGCCGCTCTTCCAGTCGGCGGTGCGCGAGGCGGCCGCCTCTGCGCGCGCGGGCTACATCACGACCATCGGCATCCAGCCGACGGAGCCCGCCGTCGGGTTCGGCTACATCCACTACGGCGAGCGCCTCGAGATCGCCGGCGCCCCGAGCGCGCTGGCGGTCGACTCCTTCAAGGAGAAGCCCGACCTGCAGACCGCCGAGCGCTACCTGGCGAACGGCTCGTACCTGTGGAACGCGAGCATGTTCATCTCGCGCGCCGACAAGCTCCTGGAGGAGATCGGCCGCAACAAGCCGAAGCTGCTCGCCGGGCTCCTGGAGCTGGCGGAGGCCTGGGACGACCCCGCGACCCGCGGCCCGGCCGTCGACCGGATCTGGCCCGAGCTCGAGAAGATCGCCATCGACTACACGGTCGCGGAGCCCGCGGCCGCCGCAGGCAGACTTGCCGTCATCCCCGGCTACTTCGACTGGGACGACGTGGGCGACTTCGCCTCGCTCGCGAAGCTCAACTCCGGGGGCCGCAAGTCGGACCTCGCCATCCTCGGCGAGAACGCCCGGGTGCTCTCCGATTCGTCGAGCGGAATCGTCGTGAGTCAGAGCAAGCGGGTGATCAGCCTGATCGGCGTCAAGGACATCGTCGTCGTCGACACCCCGGACGCACTGCTCGTCACCACCAGCGAGAACGCCCAGCGGGTGAAGTCGGTGGTGGACGCGCTGAAGATCACCGGTTCCACCGACGTGCTCTAGCCGGTCGGCCGGTCGGTCAGTCGACGACCGACGGGCCGTTCTGGATCTCGGCGACCAGCCGCGAGATCTCCTCCTGCGGAAGCTGGATGCCCGTCTCGTCGAGACGCTGCTTCAGCAGCCGCTCGCTGTCCTCGGAGCCCCGCAACTGCATGTCCGCCCGGACCTGCTCGACGATGCCGGCGACCTTGCTCTCGTCCGTCGCGTCGGTGCTTCCCTGCATGATCGGTTCGTCCTGTGTCATGGCGTGGACGGTACGCCCGGCCGATCCCGGCGTACAGGGCGGGTTATCTCGACATCGAGATAACTGAGGTCACCCTAAGAGGCGGCTGGACCCCACCCGGCATAGACTGGCGCTGCGCTCACCGCGCCGCATCAGCGATCAGCAACCAGGGAGGGTTGTCCGTGTCAGACCAAGCGACAGGGACCCTGCAGCCGGCCAAGACCCGGCCCGGCGGAACTCTGTACCGTGGCCGTGAGGGGATGTGGTCGTGGGTCCTCCACCGCATCACCGGCGTCGCCATCTTCTTCTTCCTTCTCGTCCACATCCTGGACACGTCGCTCATCCGCGTGAGCCCCGAGGCCTATAACGCGGTGATCGGCACCTACAAGAACCCGATCATGGGACTCGGCGAGATCGCCCTCGTCGCGGCCATCGTGTTCCACGCCTTCAACGGCATCCGCATCATCCTGATCGACTTCTGGAGCAAGGGCGTCAAGTACCAGAAGGTCATGTTCTGGATCGTCATCGCGCTCTGGGTGATCCTGATGGCCGGCTTCGTGCCCGTCCAGCTCGTCCACATCTTCTCGGAGGTGAACTGACGTGACGACCATCGAGGCGCCGCGCACCCCCGCAGCCCGATCCTCCCGCGGCAAGAATTGGGAGAAGTGGGGCTGGATCTACATGCGGTTCTCGGGCGTCCTGCTCGTGATCCTCATCTTCGGCCACCTGCTGATCAACCTCGTCCTCGGCGACGGCGTCAAGCAGATCGACTTCGCCTTCGTCGCCGGCAAGTACGCGACGCTCTTCTGGCAGGTCTGGGACCTCCTGATGCTGTGGCTCGCCATGATCCACGGCGGCAACGGGATGCGGACGCTCGTCAACGACTACGCGTACAACCGGGTCGTGAACCGCATCCTGAAGTGGGCCGTCCTCGCCGCGGTCGTCGTGCTGATCGTGCTCGGAACGCTCGTGATCTTCACGTTCGACCCGTGCCCGGCCGGCGCCGCTGCCGCCGACCTGCCGTCCTTCTGCCCGGCTCGCTGACCCCGCCTCCCGACCAGCGACGAATCGACACGGAAACCCTGTGACAACAGAAGCTACTGAATCCACCGTCATCGACGGCGTCCACTACCACGAGTTCGACATCGTCATCGTCGGCGCCGGCGGCGCCGGGATGCGCGCGGCGATCGAGGCGGGGCCCCACGCCCGCACCGCCGTGATCTCGAAGCTCTACCCGACGCGCTCCCACACGGGTGCGGCGCAGGGCGGCATGGCCGCAGCCCTGGCGAACGTCGAGGAGGACAGCTGGGAGTGGCACACCTTCGACACCGTCAAGGGCGGCGACTACCTCGTCGACCAGGACGCGGCGGAGATCCTCGCCAAGGAGGCCATCGACGCGGTCATCGACCTCGAGAACATGGGCCTGCCGTTCAACCGGACCCCCGAGGGCAAGATCGACCAGCGCCGCTTCGGCGGCCACACCCGCGATCACGGCAAGGCTCCGGTCCGCCGGGCGTGCTACGCCGCCGACCGCACCGGGCACATGATCCTGCAGACGCTGTTCCAGAACTGCGTCAAGCTCGGCATCAACTTCTTCAACGAGTTCTACGTGCTCGACGTGATCATGAACGAGGTCGACGGGGTGCCCCAGCCGGCCGGCGTCGTCGCCTACGAGCTGTCGACCGGTGAGCTGCACGTCTTCCACTCGAAGGCGATCATCTTCGCCACCGGCGGCTTCGGCAAGATCTACAAGACCACCTCCAACGCCCACACCCTCACCGGCGACGGCGTCGGCATCATCTGGCGCAAGGGCCTGCCGCTGGAGGACATGGAGTTCTTCCAGTTCCACCCGACCGGCCTCGCCGGCCTCGGCATCCTCCTCACCGAGGGCGCCCGAGGCGAGGGCGCCATCCTCCGCAACGCCTCCGGCGAGCGGTTCATGGAGCGCTACGCCCCCACGATCAAGGACCTCGCGCCGCGCGACATCGTCGCCCGCTGCATGGTCCAGGAGGTCGCTGAGGGACGCGGCGCCGGTCCGCACAAGGACTACGTGCTGCTCGACTGCACGCACCTGGGCGCCGAGGTGCTGGAGACGAAGCTCCCCGACATCACCGAGTTCGCCCGCACCTACCTCGGCGTCGACCCGGTGGTCGAGCCCGTTCCCGTGATGCCGACCGCGCACTACGCCATGGGCGGCATCCCGACGAACACCGCCGCCGAGGTGCTGCGCGACAACACCACCGTCGTCCCGGGCCTCTACGCCGCAGGCGAGTGCGCCTGCGTGTCCGTGCACGGCTCGAACCGTCTGGGCACCAACTCGCTGCTCGACATCAACGTCTTCGGCAAGCGAGCGGGCAACAACGCGGTGGAGTACGTCAAGACCGCCGAGGCCGTCCCGCTGCCGGAGGACCCGGCCGGCGCCGTCCGCCGCATGATCGACGAACTGCGTACTTCGACCGGCACGGAGCGCATCGCCGCCATCCGCAAGGAGCTGCAGGACGAGATGGACCGGAACGCCCAGGTGTTCCGCACCGACGAGTCGCTCGCCCAGGTCACGCAGACCATCCATGAGCTGCGCGACCGCTACCGCAACGTACAGGTGCAGGACAAGGGCAAGCGCTACAACACCGACCTGCTGGAGGCCGTCGAGCTCGGCTTCCTGCTCGACCTCGCCGAGGTCGTCGTCTACTCCGCGCGCAACCGCAAGGAGTCGCGTGGAGGCCACATGCGCGACGACTTCCCGAAGCGCGACGACGAGAACTACATGAAGCACACCATGGCCTATCTCACCGGCGACCCGCACTCGTCGGACGCCGCAGACCACATCACGCTCGACTGGAAGCCCGTCGTGGTGACCCGCTACCAGCCGATGGAGAGGAAGTACTGATGTCGAACGCCGTGCTCGAGACTCCCCCGGCCCCCGAGGCCCCGGTCGAGTCGTTCACCGTCACGCTCATCATCCGCCGCTTCGACCCGGACGTGGACACGGAACCGCGCTGGCAGGACTTCGACGTCGAGCTGTACCCGACCGACCGCATCCTCGACGCCCTCCACAAGATCAAGTGGGAGCAGGACGGCTCGCTGACCTTCCGCCGCTCGTGCGCGCACGGCATCTGCGGATCGGACGCCATGCGCATCAACGGCCGCAACCGCCTCGCCTGCAAGACGCTGATTAAGGACCTCGACATCTCGAAGCCGATCTACGTCGAGGCGATCAAGGGCCTGCCGCTCGAGAAGGACCTCATCGTCGACATGGAGCCCTTCTTCGAGTCGTACCGCGAGGTGCAGCCGTTCCTCGTCGCGAACTCCAAGCCGGAGAAGGGCAAGGAGCGCGTCCAGTCGGTGGCCGACCGCGCTCGCTTCGACGACACCACGAAGTGCATCCTCTGCGCCGCGTGCACGTCGTCCTGCCCGGTGTTCTGGACCGACGGCCAGTACTTCGGCCCGGCCGCCATCGTCAACGCGCACCGCTTCATCTTCGACTCGCGCGACGACAACTCGCAGGTGCGCCTCGACATCCTCAACGACAAGGAGGGCGTGTGGCGCTGCCGCACGACCTTCAACTGCACCGACGCCTGCCCGCGCGGCATCCAGGTCACGCAGGCGATCGCCGAGGTGAAGCAGGCGATCATGCGCGGCCGTCCGTAGACCGCCACCCATCCCGACTCCGAGCCCCGAGCGCACTTGCGTCCGGGGCTCGCGTCATATCCGGGGTGCTTTGCCGTCTATATGTAGTGACGACTGCCGAGGCCGACCCTTGGCGCACCCTACCCGAATGGAAGACCATGCCCGCTGCACACGACTTCATCCTGCTGGGTGACCACGACGCTGGACGACGTCTGGTCGCCTCCGCCCTGGAAGCTCAGGGATTCTCCGTCTCAGCCACGCCGAAAGGCGGACTTCTCGCGAAGCGCGGGAGCATCGGGATGACCTTGCTGCTTGGCGCGCTGGCCGGCAGCAAGTTTCAGGTGACGTTCCTTGTCGAGTTGATGGTGGACGCAGAGAGCCACCTGGTGGCACGCCTGAACCGCGACATGACGGCGGGGGCGCTCAAGGGCGGCGCTGTCGGAGCGGCCAAGGTCAACAGGGCGTTCCAGGAAACGGCGAACGCCATCCACTCGGCACTACAGCGCGCCGGCGTCCTCGCCGTCAGCGTCGCCCGTTAGGAGACACCATGAGCACTGTCGATCAGCACCGACAGCAGGCCCAGCAGCCGCCGCGGCCGGTTCACCCGCCACATCCGCCGTACACCTATGGCGCCGCACCGGCGGGGACCAACGTCCTGGCGGTCGTCTCGCTCGTCACGGCATTCGTGTTTCCTATCGCCGCTGTGATCTGCGGGCACATCGCTTTCGGCCAGATCAAACGCACCGGCGAGAACGGCCGCGGACTCGCACTGGCCGGCGTGATCGTCGGCTACTGCTTCCTCGCGCTGGGCCTCCTCATTGGTCTCCTGTATGCGGTGGTCATCGCTATCGGCATCGCTGCGAGCGTGGCCGACCCCTCCTTGGCCACCTGAGCGGGCCGGTAACCGCCCTCTCCCGGCCTTGGACCCTCTCGCTCGTCTGCCGTCGTGCATCTCCGAGCGGCACGGCCGCTCGCTATCCTGACGGCGTGGCCAAGAAGTCCCGAGGCGAGCCGTCTCCACCGGAGCCGGACCTCCAGCGCGCCGCGGGCAACGTGGAGCCGGAGGCCGACGAGTCGCTGCGAGAGCGCCTGGTGGAGCGTGCCGACCCCCTGGTGCGCCGGTTCGAGCGGCCCGTGGCGCGCGTCTCCGTCTGGGCGAAGTGGGTCAAGGCTTTGCGCCCGTACCGCGTGTACATCAACTACTCGTATTCGGATGGCAATCTGCGCGCCGCCGGGATGGGCTACCAGTCGCTGTTCGCCGTGTTCGCCGCCGTGTGGGTGGGGTTCTCCGTCGCGAGCTACTGGCTCGCCGGCAACGAGGCGGTGTTCGACGCGCTCGTGGCCCTGATCAACCGGACGGTTCCCGGGCTGATCGAGACGAGCGCAACGGTCGGGGTCATCCCGCAGGAGCAGCTGCGCAACGCCTCCTCCTTCGGCTGGACGGGCGTGATCGCCGCCATCGGCCTGATCTGGACCGCGATCGGCTGGCTCTACTACACGCGACAGGCGGTCCGGGCGGTGTTCCGTCTCAGCCGCGACACCACGAGTTACGTGCTCCAGAAGGTGCGCGACCTGGGGCTGGCGCTCATCTTCGGCGTGCTGTTCGTGCTGTCGGCGCTGCTCACCATCATCAGCACCCAGGCCCTGACGCTCCTTCTCGACCTCGCCGGGCTGTCGGCCGACTCCTTCTGGACCAACGCCGTCGCGCGGTTCTCGGGCCTGGTGGTGTCGGTCGCGCTCAACATCGTGACCCTCGGCGCGATGTTCCGCGTCATGTCCCGGGTGGCGATCCCCTGGCGCAATCTCTTCTTCGGCGCGCTGCTGGGCGCACTCGTGCTCGCCGGCTTGAGCGCCCTGGGCGGTCTGCTGCTCCGCGGCGCGTACAAGAACCCGCTGCTGGCGACCTTCGCCGTCTTCATCGGTCTCCTGCTGTGGTTCAACCTCATCTCGCGCGTCATCCTGCTGTCGGCGTCGTGGATCGCGATCGGGATGTTCGACAGCGGTCTCTCGCCGCGCGCCGTCACGCCGGAGGAGGCGGCCGCGGAGCGTGCGGCGGCCGAGCACGAGGCGCGCGTGCTCGTCGCCCGCTCGGAGCTGGCGCAGGCGCAGGACGATCTAGCGACGGCGCGCTGGTTCTCCCGGCTTCCCGCGCAGCGTCGCGTCGCCCGCGCGGAGCAGCGGCTGAACGACCTCCTCGACGGACAACCGGTCGGCTGAACCGGTGTCGGCCGCCCCCGGTAGGCTGGAAGCATGCCCTCGAGTCGCTTGCGCATCGCCACGATCAACGCCAACGGCATCCGCGCCGCCTTCCGCAAGGGCATGGGCGCCTGGCTCGATGGGCGCGACGTCGACGTCCTCGCCATCCAGGAGGTCCGGGCCTCGTCCGAAGACCTCCAGGAGCTCCTCGGCGACGAGTGGGACATCGTCCACGACCCCGCCACCGCCAAGGGCCGCGCGGGCGTCGCGATCGCGAGCAGGCACCGCGCATCCATCCACCGGGTAGAGCTCGGCCCCAGCGAATTCGACAGCGCGGGCCGGTGGCTGGAGGCCGACTACGAGGTCGGCGGCACGGTGATCACCGTGGTCAGCGCCTATGTCCACTCGGGCGAGGCGGGCACAGAGAAGCAGACCGAGAAGTACCGCTTCCTCGACGCGATGGAGGCGCGGCTCCCCGAGCTGCAGAAGCACAACGAGCTCGCGGTCGTGATGGGCGACCTCAACGTCGGTCACCGCACGCTCGACATCCGCAACTGGAAGGGCAACGTCAGGCGCGCCGGCTTCCTGCCGGAGGAGCGCGAGTACTTCGACCGCATCCTCGGCGCCGAAGGAGACCCGGCGTACAACGCCGGCGCCGGTCTCGGCTGGGTCGACATCGTCCGCAAGCACGCGGGCGAGGTCGAGGGGCCCTACACATGGTGGTCGTGGCGCGGCAAGGCGTTCGACAACGACACCGGATGGCGCATCGACTACCAGCTGGCGACCCCCGCACTCGCGGAGCGGGTCACGGGCTGGTCGGTCGACCGTGCGGCCGCCTACGACGAGCGATGGTCGGACCACACGCCTGTGGTCGTCGACTACGCGCTCTGACGGCCCGAAGCCTCCGCATCCCTCCAGATTTCGAAAGCAGAACCATGACGACACTCCCCCGCCTCTACTCCGGCATGCAGCCATCGGCCGACTCGCTGCACCTCGGCAACTACATCGGCGCCCTCCTGCAGTGGAAGGAGCTGCAGAGCACGCACGACGCGTTCTTCTCCGTCGTCGACCTGCACGCCATCACGGTGGCGCAGGATCCCGCCGAACTGCGCGAGAAGACGCGCCGAACGGCGGCGCAGTACATCGCCGCCGGGATCGACCCGTCCGCCTCCACCCTCTACGTGCAGTCCCACGTGCCCGCGCACGCGCAGCTGGCCTGGGTGCTGAACACGATCACCGGCTTCGGCGAGGCGTCGCGGATGACGCAGTTCAAGGACAAGTCGCAGAAGCAGGGCGCCGACGCGACCTCGGTCGGGCTCTTCGCGTACCCGGTGCTGATGGCTGCGGACATCCTGCTCTACGACACCGAGATCGTGCCTGTGGGCGACGACCAGCGCCAGCATGTC
The DNA here is from genome assembly GCF_031455295.1 of Leifsonia sp. 1010. Classification (NCBI taxonomy): domain Bacteria; kingdom Bacillati; phylum Actinomycetota; class Actinomycetes; order Micrococcales; family Microbacteriaceae; genus Leifsonia; species Leifsonia sp. 1010. The sequence continues at coordinate 1,825,947 of NZ_JAVDSL010000001.1, read as the reverse complement.
GAGCTGACGCGCGACCTGGCCGAGCGCTTCAACAGCCGCTTCGGCCAGACGTTCGTCGTGCCGCAGGCGATGATCCTGAAGGACAGCGCACGCATCTACGACCTCCAGAACCCGGAGTCGAAGATGTCGAAGTCCGCCGAGTCGGGCGCCGGCATCATCTGGATGCTCGACGAGCCGGATGTGACCCGCAAGAAGATCATGCGCGCGGTCACCGACACCGACGGCGTCGTCTCGTTCGACCGCGAGGGCAAGCCGGGCATCTCCAACCTGCTCTCGATCTTCTCCGCGCTCAGCGGCCGATCGATCGAGTCCGTCGAGCTGGAGTACGAGGGCAAGGGCTACGGCGACTTCAAGAAGGGCCTCGTGGAGGTGGTGGTCGAGGAGTTCGCTCCCGTCCGCCAGCGCGCGCTCGACCTGCTCGCCGACCCCGCCGAGCTCGACCGCATCCTCGCGGTCAACGCCGAGCGCGCGAGCGAGGTCGCGGAGGGCACCCTCGAGAAGGCGTACGAGCGCATCGGCTTCCTCCGGCGAGCCCGCTGATGCCGGCGCCGGTCGTCCTGACGGGCGCGCGGGTGACGCTGTCGACGCCCGGGCACGCGGATGTCGACCGGATCGCCGACGTCTGCGCCGACCCGGCGATCGCTCGCTGGACGACCGTGCCGTCGCCGTACACGCGTGAGAACGCCGTGGGATTCGTGACGAGCGTGGTTCCCGACGGCTGGGCGAGCGGCCGGGTCTGCACGTGGGCGGTCCGTGTCGATGACGTGCTGCTCGGCATGATCAGCATCGGCGATATCCGCGAGCACCAGGGCGAGATCGGCTACTGGATGGCGCCGGAGGCCCGCGGGAAGGGCATCATGTCCGAGGCCACCGCTCTGGTCGTCGACTACGGTTTCGCCCCGGCTCCGAACGGCTTGGCGCTGCGCAAGCTGGTGTGGCGCGCTCTCGCCGGGAACGCCGCCAGCGCCGCCGTCGCCCGACGAGCCGGCTTCCGGTGGGACGGCATCGTGCCCGGCGGCGCCGAACAGCGGGGCGAGCGGTTCGACGAGTGGCGTGGCACCCTCCTGCCGCAGGACGCAGGGCGCCCTGCGGGCGACTGGCCCGATGTCTCGTTCGTGCAGGTTCCGGCGTGAGCGACATCCGTGTCGTCCTGTTCGACCTCGACGACACCCTGTTCGCGCACCGGACGGCCGTCGAGGCCGGCATCCTGCGGTATGCCGAGAGCCTCGGACCGCCCTACGGCACCGCCGAAGCGGACGAGGTCGTGACGCTCTGGCACGACCTCGAGGAGGAGCACTACCACTCGTACCTCGCCGGCCGCCTCGACTTCGAGGGTCAGCGGCAGGCGCGCGCCCGCGACTTCGCGGCCCGGCACGGGGTCGAGCTGGACGACGCCCAGGCGAGCGCCTGGTTCGCCGACTACTTCGAGCACTACGTGGCCGCCTGGTCGCTGCACGACGACGCCCTCCCGGCCCTGGACGCCCTCCAGGCTGCCCTCCCCGGCGTGCGCTTCGGCCTCATCACCAACGGCGACCTGGCCTTCCAGGGCCGGAAGGTGGAGGCGGTCGGACTCGACGCTCGCATGGAGCACCTGATCGCGTCCGGCGAGGTCGGCGTGGCCAAGCCCGACTCGGCGATCTTCCACGCCGCGTGCGGCGCCTTCGGCGTTCGCGCGGATCAGGCCGCGTATGTCGGCGACCGGCTCCGCACGGATGCGATCGCCAGCGCACGAGCCGGTCTCACCGGCGTCTGGCTCAACCGTCGCAACGCCGTGCCGTCCCCCGAAGACGAACTCGACGCGGCCACCGCCGGCGTTCGCACCATCGCCTCCCTCGCCGAGCTCGTTCCTCTCCTGGCCTGAACGCCGCGGTGCGACGCACTCATGAGCTGAGCTCGTCCGGCTTGAGCGGGTGGAAGTAGTAGCCGTCACCGGTATCGACGGCTTGAACGGTCAATCTCTGGCCGACGGAGACGTAGTCGTCGACATTGATGTGTCTTCTAGGCGCCACAAGATCCCTGATCACGACCGCGGGGATGAGCCCGCGACGGCCCTGATCGTCCGTGGCGAGCGCGTATCGAGCGCCGGTGTGGGTGACCTCTACGATCCGGTCGTTAGCGTCGGCAGTCGCACCCGGCTGTGTCTCTTCCAGGGTCGGCTGCATGCGGCTGTCGGTCTGGCGGGCGATGATGTCGGCCAGCTGGTCGACCTCCCACAGGAGCCCGGCCATGGTGCGGGCCAGGTCACCGTGATGGGACGACGGGACGAGCGGTCCGGACTTGTACAGGTCTTCGTGCGTCAGCTCGCCCCACGCGTCCTGCAGCATCGTCTTGACCTGCACCTCCACGACTACGATCCGCGAGTCCCGGCCGGCGACATCCAGCTCGAGAAGAAGGTGGCGTGCGCGGTACCCACTCGGCTTCGGTGTCGCGACGTAGTCCTCGTTCTCGTCGGGATTGTGAAATCGGATGACACTTCCCGGCGCGGTACACCTCGCCGTAATCGCTTCGACTGCCAGGTCCGAATCGCGCAACGTCTTGCACAGCAGTTTCACTCCGACGATGTCCTTGACGACGTCGGTGACGTCGTCCATGCTCGCGAGTTCCATGCCCGACGGCAGCTTGCGTTGCGCCTTCTCAAAGGCTCGCTGCGCGTCCTTGATCCTCCCCGTGACTTTCAACCTGTACGGGTCCTCGCCTTCGAGCAGCTCGTGGCACAGATCGCTCAGGAAGTTCTCGACGCTAGTCCTCGCGCTGTTCCATTGGCGATGACGGGCCGCGTAGAGGTTCTCGACGAGCTGATGAGTGAGCTGATGTGGCATGCTTCCAACGTTAGTGATCGGATGTGACACCAGACCAGAGTTCAAAACGCCGAAGCGCCGCCCGGCGGATGCCGGACGGCGCTTCGTGGTGAGGGACGGGCTCAGGCGTTGCGCACGTCGTCGTCGACCCAGTCGAAGGTCTTCGTGACGGCCTTCTTCCAGAGACGGAGCTGACGCTCGCGCTCCTCCGGCTCCATGTTCGGCGTCCAGCGGCTGTCCTCCTGCCAGTTCTTGCGCAGGTCGTCGAGGTCCGACCAGAACCCGACCGCGAGGCCCGCAGCGTACGCGGCACCGAGGGCGGTCGTCTCAGCGACGACCGGACGGACCACGGGGACGCCGAGGATGTCGGCCTGGAACTGCATGAGCAGGTTGTTGGCGATCATGCCGCCGTCGACCTTGAGCTCCGTGAGGTCGACGCCGGAGTCCGCGTTGACGGCATCCAGCACCTCGCGGGTCTGGAAGGCCGTGGCCTCCAGCACCGCACGGGCGATGTGGCCCTTGTTCACGTAGCGCGTGAGGCCGACGAGCGCACCGCGCGCATCCGCACGCCAGTACGGCGCGAACAGGCCAGAGAACGCCGGCACGAAGTACGCACCGCCGTTGTCGTCGACCGTCTTGGCGAGCTCCTCGATCTCCGGAGCGCTCGAGATGATCCCGAGGTTGTCGCGCAGCCACTGCACCAGCGAGCCGGTGACCGCGATCGAGCCCTCCAGCGCGTAGTGCGGCGCCGCGTCACCGAGCTTGTAGCCGAGGGTCGTCAGCAGACCGTTCTTCGAGTGGACGATCTCCTCACCGGTGTTGAAGATGAGGAAGTTGCCGGTGCCGTACGTGTTCTTGGACTCGCCGGTGTCGAACGCGGCCTGGCCGAACGTCGCGGCCTGCTGGTCGCCGAGGATGCCCGCGACCGGCACCTCGCGGAGGAGGCTGGACGCCTCGACCTGACCGTAGACCTCGGACGAGCTCTTGATCGCGGGGAGCATCGACTTCGGAACGCCGAACACCTCGAGGATGTCGTCACGCCAGGTCAGCGTCTCGAGGTCCATGAACAGCGTGCGGGAGGCGTTGGTCACGTCGGTGGCGTGGACACCGCCGTCCGGGCCGCCCGTGAGGTTCCAGAGCACCCAGGTGTCGGTCGTGCCGAACAGCAGGTCTCCCGCCTCGGCGCGCTCGCGGGCGCCCTCGACGTTCTCCAGGATCCACACGATCTTCGTGCCCGAGAAGTAGGTCGCCAGCGGAAGGCCGACGATCTGCTTGAAGCGCTCGGTGCCGCCGTCGGCCGCCAGGCGGTCGACGATCGGCTGTGTGCGGGTGTCCTGCCAGACGATGGCGTTGTAGACCGGCTCGCCGGTGTTCTTGTCCCAGACCACCGCGGTCTCGCGCTGGTTGGTGATGCCGACCGCCGCGATGTCGTGGCGGGTCAGGTCGGCCTTGGAGAGCGCCTGGCCGATGACCTCGCGGGTGTTGTTCCAGATCTCGATCGGGTTGTGCTCGACCCAGCCGGCCTTCGGGAAGATCTGCTCGTGCTCCAGCTGCCCGGTCGAGACGATCGACCCGGACTTGTCGAAGATGATCGCCCGGGTGCTGGTCGTGCCCTGATCGATGGCGACGACGTAGTCGGCCATAGGTAACTCCTTTGTTCTTTGGGGGTGGAACGGGGAGGGGCCGGCGGGATCACTCCCGGCCGGCCCCCGATGTCACTTGAGGATGGGGAGGAGCAGCAGCGCGAGCCATCCGGCGGCCAGACCGCCGATGATCGGCCCGACGACCGGGACCCACGAGTACGCCCAGTCGCTCGAGCCCTTGCCCTTGATCGGGAGGAAGGCGTGGGCGATGCGCGGACCGAGGTCACGGGCAGGGTTGATGGCGTACCCGGTCGGACCACCGAGGCTGGCACCGATGCCGACCACGAGCAGGGCGACGGGCAGCGCGCCGAGGGCGGCGAGACCGGCCGCCTGACCGGGCTGGTGGCCGAAGGCGATCACCACGAAGACCAGGACGAAGGTGCCGATGATCTCGGTGACCAGGTTCCAGCCGTAGCTGCGGATGGCGGGGCCGGTCGAGAAGACGCCGAGCTTGTTCGCGGGGTCCGGCTCCTCGTCGAAGTGCCGCTTGTACGCCAGGTAGGTGAGGACGGCGCCGATGATGGCACCGATCAGCTGAGCCAGGATGTACAGCAGCACCGTGATGAAGTTCACCGGCACCAGCGTGTGCGCCGCCGCCGATCCGAACGTCTTGGCGCCGTTGGCGACGAGACCGAGCGTCACAGCCGGGTTCAGGTGCGCACCGGAGTTGTAGGCGACGATCACACCCGCGAACACCGCGAGGCCCCAACCGAAGTTGACCATCAGGAACCCGCCGTTGAAGCCCTTGTTCTTGATGAGGGCGACGTTCGCCACGACACCGGTACCGAGCAGGAGCAGCATCGCTGTGCCTACCAGCTCGGACAGGAAATCTACACCGATATTGTCCACGTTGACCTTCCAGTTGTTCAGTTGACCCGCACCCTGTTGTGCGTTCTGGTGAGGCTCTTGTCAGGGTGGGCATTTGAACGCTATTGCGGTCACGCCCACCGTGACAAGAACCGTGTCATGCACGTTCGTGCATTATCGAAGCGCCGCGGCTTCGCTCCCGTCTCCCGACTTCAACTGCACCCGGTGGGCGTCGGCGAGGTCCGCTACGAACGAATCTTCCTCCTCCGCGCGCCGATTTGGCGACCATCCGAGCGCGTTTGCCGTTATTTCGGCGATCTCGTGCACGAGCTCGAGAGTGACCGCGCCGGTGAACGCGAGGCTCGTGCGTCGCAGGAAGACGTCGTCGAGGTGCACGACGTGCTCGCTGCGCACGACGTGGTCGATCTCGGCACGAGAGTACGAGGGCGCTGCGGCGAGCGGGGTGTCGTCCCCATCCCAGCCGGCGATCGCGTCGAGGACATACGTGGCCTTGGTGCCGTAGCGGTGCAGCAGCGTGGCCGCCCGCTCATCCCCCACGTCCGCGCCGTAGCGGGCGATCCAGTCGCGCTCCGCCTGCGGAGTGGTCGGGAAGCCCGCGCCGCCGCCGATCGGCAGTCCGAGGGTCTGGACGGTGCGGGTCGCGCCGAGTGCCTTCAGCGTCTCGTTGGCGAGGTGCTCGCTGAGCGCACGGAACGTCGTCCACTTGCCGCCGACCAGGCTGAGCACCGTGGTGTCGCCGAGGCCCGCGACCGTGCCGGGCACGATCCGATAGTCGCGCGAGACGAAGCCGGGAGCGGTGTCGTCGTGGTGCGGCAGCGGGCGGACGCCGGAGAAGGTGTAGACGATCTGGTCGCGGGTGACCGGGATGCGTGGGAAAACGTGCGAGACCAGTTCGATGAAGTAGTCGATCTCGTCCTCGGTGATGACCGCGCGCCCGGACATGTCGGCGTCGATGTCGGTCGTCCCGACCATGACGCGACCCTTGAGAGGGTAGATGAGGACGATGCGGCCGTCGTTGTTCTCGAAGAACATCTCACGACCCTGGCAGGCCTCCAGCAGCTCGGGGTTGTCGAGCACGATGTGCGACCCCTTGGTGCCGCCCATGTAGCTCGTCTCCTGTCCGAGCGCCTCGTTCGTCAGGTCGGTCCACGGGCCGGAGGCGTTGACGACGACCTCCGCCGTGATGGTGAACTCCTCGCCGGTCTCGCGGTCGCGCACCAGCACGCCGCCGTCGCGCGTACCGATCGCCTCGACGTAGTTGACGGCACGGGCGTGCGGACCGGCCGCGAGACCGTCAGCCAGGACGTCGAGGGCCAGACGCTCCGGGTCGTGCACCGAGGCGTCGAAGTACGTGGCGGTGTACTTGAGGTCCGGGTTGAGCGCCGGCAGCGTCTCCAGCGACTTCTTGCGGCCGTGGAACCTGTGGCGCGGCACCGAGCCGCCGTCACGCGAGAAGGAGTCGTAGATCGTCAGGCCGGTCTTGATGAGGAACGCGCCGCGCTCCTTCGGCTTGCCCTGCTTGTGGGTGAGGAAGCGGAGCGGGGCCGCGAGGATGCCGGAGAAGGTGGAGAAGATCGGGATGGTGGTCTCGAGGGGCTTCACGTAGTGCGGCGCGATCTTGAGCAGGCCGTTGCGCTCCGTCACCGACTCCTTAACCAGGCGGAACTCGCCGTTCTCGAGGTAGCGGATGCCGCCGTGGATCATGTGGCTCGAGGCCGCCGATGCGCCGGAGACGAAGTCGTTGCGCTCGACGAGGATCACGTCGACGCCCTGCAGGGCGAGGTCGCGGAAGGTGCCGAGTCCGTTGATGCCGCCGCCGACGACGAGCACCTGTGCTCGGGGGCGTTCGCGGAGGCGCTGGACCTCGGTGCGGGTGGTCGACTTCGTCGTCACGGTCTTCTCCTGATTGCTACTCGTGTGGGGTGGTGGTGCAGCTATAGTTTTCGTGCCGGCACAACTTCGATCAAGCTCGATGCACATACGTGCACCCGCCCCCATCCGCTTGAAGAGAACGTGCCGAACGAGAAGGAGGCCCCGAATGCCCCAGCCCGACACCGAGCACCTGCCCGACAAGGTCCGCGACGCCCTCAAGGCCGGCCACCTCTACTACATGCAGGACCTCACGATGGAGGCGATCGCGCACGAGATGCACACGTCGCGCTCCAGCGTCTCCCGGCTGCTGAGCTACGCGCGCGCGTCCGGACTCGTCACCATCCAGATCGCCGAACCGCACGAGGGCGCGAGCCGCATCCAGCAGACGATCCACGAGCGATACGGCATCGCCGCGCACATCGTCCCCATGCCGAGCGCGATCAGCGATGTCGACCGTCTGGAGCGCGTCGCCATCTCGGCTGCACGAATTCTCGACCGGTTCATCGACTCCAACCAGACCGTGGGGATCGCGTGGGGCTCGACCATGAGCGCCCTGAGCCGGCACCTCATCCCGAAGGAGTTGCACAATGTCGAGTTCGTGCAGCTCAACGGGGCGGGCAACACCTATACGACCGGCGTGCTCTACGCGTCCGAGATCCTGCGCCGGTTCGGCGACACGTATTCGGGAACCATCCAGGAGTTCCCGGTGCCGGCCCTCTTCGACGACCCGCAGACCAAGATCGCCATGTGGCGCGAGCGGAGCACCCGGCGCATCCTCGACATCCAGGAGCGCATGGATGTCGCCCTGTTCGGTCTCGGCTCCCCGTTCTCGGAGGTGCGCTCGCACGTCTACGCCGGCGGCTACCTCGACCAGGCCGACTACACGTCGCTCGACGAGTCCGGTGTGGTCGGCGACGTCGCGACCGTCTTCTTCCGCGAGGACGGCAGCCACCACGGCATCCCTCTGAACGAACGCGCCAGCGGCCCGGACATCGACCTGATCAAGCGCGTGCCGCGCCGGGTCTGCATCGTCTCCGGCCCGTCCAAGGTCCACAGCCTCCGTGGCGCCCTCGCCGCCGGGCTGATCACCGATCTGATCGTCGACGAGGGGACGGCACGGGCGCTCGTACAGCTGACGCAGCCCGCCCCGTTGGAGTCAGCCGCCGAGCCCGCGGCCGTCGCCGCCGCGTAATGCGACGTCGCACGCGACCGGGAATAGACGGCGCGTCGGCGCGTTGATCTAGACTCGACAACGAAATACGTGCTCCGGGGTCGGTGAAAGTCCGAACCGGCGGTGACAGTCCGCGAGCGGGACGCCCAGGCGTCCTGCTGAGCCGGTGGAATTCCGGCACCGACGGTAATGCGTGCAGGCGAACGCCCGCTCGCTCAGTCCGGATGGGAGGAAGCACGGTGGGCAGCCTGTATGGGCTGGCGCCCACGCGACCCCGGCGACACGTCTCGACGAGAGACAGGATGGCAACGGGATGACGTGGGAAGCCCCCATGCGCACGGCTCTCGAGCTCGCCGCGAACGGTCCCGCCACGGGCGTGAACCCGCGGGTCGGCTGCATCATCCTCGACGCCGAAGGCCGTGTGCTCGCCGAGGGCTGGCACCGCGGTGTCGGCACGGCGCACGCCGAAGTGGATGCGCTGAGCCAGCTGCCCGAGGGCGGCGCTCGCGGGGCGACGGCCGTCGTCACGCTCGAGCCGTGCAACCACTGGGGCCACACCGGCCCGTGCTCCGAGGCCCTCATCGAGGCGGGCGTCGCGCGTGTGGTCTACGGGACCGACGATCCGGGGCACCACTCCAGCGGCGGCGCCCAGCGCCTCCGCGAGGCCGGTGTCGAGGTGGTCGGCGGCGTGCTGCGTGACGAGATCGACGCCTTCCTGGGCGACTGGCTGACCGCCGCCCGGCTCGGCCGGCCGTACATCGTCGTGAAGTGGGCGAGCAGCCTCGACGGCCGCGCCGCGGCGGCCGACGGAACTAGCAAGTGGATCACCGGCGCGGCGGCCCGCCAGCGCGTGCACGAGCAGCGGGAGGCGTCCGACGCCATCGTCGTCGGCACCGGGACAGTGCTCGCCGACGACCCGAGCCTCACGGCGCGGGGCGACGCGGGCGAGCTGATGGGCACCCAGCCGACGCCGGTCGTGGTGGGCACCCGCGCCATCCCGAAGGACGCTGCGGTGTTCCGTCACCCCAACCCGGTCATCTTCGAGGGAACGCACGACCTGGACGAGGTGGTCGCAGACCTCCACCAGCGCGGCTTCCGGCGGGTCTACGTCGAGGGCGGTCCGACGCTGGCGAGCGCCTTCGTCGCCGCCGGCCTCGTCGACGAGTACGCGATCTACCTCGCGCCCACGCTCCTCGGCGGCCCCCGGGTCGCCCTCGGCGACCTCGGTGTCGAGACGATCGCCGACCAGCGGCGCCTGCGCGTGATCGACGTCGAGCGGCTCGGCGGCGACCTTCTCATCCGCGCCGTCCCCGTCCCGGACGGCGCACCCCGCACCGCCGCAGATCGAGCCGACCGCGTCGACGTGGCCGGCGCCGACATCTTCCCCACACCCCCGATTCCCACCGGCCAGGAGGGCTGACGATCATGTTCACAGGAATCATCGAAGAGCTGGGCGAGATCACCGCCGTCGAGCACACCGACGACGCGGCGCGCGTCACCGTGCGCGGACCGCTGGCCGTCAGCGACGCCCGGCACGGCGACTCCATCTCGGTCAGCGGCGTCTGCCTGACGGTCATCGACAAGGACACCGAGACGTTCACGGCGGATGTGATGGCCGAGACACTCGCGATCAGCACCCTCGACGGCGTCCAGCCGGGCCGCCGGGTCAACCTGGAGCGCGCGGCGCAGGTGGGCGACCGCCTCGGCGGGCACATCGTCCAAGGCCACATCGACGGCACGGCGACCGTGCTGGCGATCACCGACGGCAGCGCCTGGCGCGTCGTGCGGCTGAGCCTCGACCCCGAGCACGCGCCGCTGGTCGCACGCAAGGGTTCGATCGCGATCGACGGCGTCTCCCTCACGGTCAGCGCCGTGGGTGGCGGACGCGACGACGGCTGGTTCGAGGTCTCGCTGATCCCCGAGACGCTGGCCGCGACGACCCTCGGCGAGCGCGTCGTGGGCGACAGGGTCAACATCGAGACGGACATCCTGGCCCGTCATGTGGAGCGCATGCTGGCGCTCGAACCGGCACTGAGCGAACGGAGCGCATCATGAGCCTGGCCACCATCCCCGAGGCCCTCACGGAGCTGCGCGCCGGCCGGCCGGTCATCGTCGTCGACAACGAGAGCCGTGAGAACGAGGGCGACGTCCTGCTCGCCGCCGAGCTGGCGAGCCAGGAGTGGATCGCCTGGACGGTGAAGAACTCGTCCGGCTTCATCTGCGCGCCGATGACGAACGAGATCGCCGACCGTCTCGAGCTGCCCGTGATGGTCGCCCACAACGAGGACGACCGCGGCACCAACTACACGGTCAGCGTGGATGCGGCCAACCGCCTCTCCACCGGCATCAGCGCGGCCGACCGCGCGCACACCCTCCGCGTGCTCGCCGACCTGGACTCGACGCCGTCGAGCCTGCACCGGCCGGGTCACATCCTTCCGCTCCGTGCGGTGGAAGGCGGAGTCCGCGAGCGCGACGGGCACACCGAGGCCGCGGTCGATCTGCTCAAGCTCGCGGGGATGACGCCGGTCGGCGCCATCGCCGAGATCGTCGCCGACGACGGCGAGATGATGCGCCTCCCCGGCCTCATCGAGCTGGGTCAGCGCGAGGGAGTTCTCGTCGTCACGATCGAGGCGCTCATCGCGTACCTGCAGGAGTTCCACTGCGACCAGCCGCTGGAGACGGTGACGCCCATCCCCGAGACCTCCCGGGTGATCTTCGAGGTCGAGACCACCGTTCCGACGACGCACGGGCCGTTCCGCATGCGCGCCTACCGCGACCGCATGACGGGCGCGGACCACGTCGCCATCGTGGCCGGCAACCCGCAGCGCGAGGGCACGCTGATCCGCGTCCACTCGGAGTGCCTGACCGGTGAGGCGTTCGGCTCGCTGAAGTGCGAGTGCGGGCCGCAGCTCGACGCCGCGCTCGACACCATCCAGCGGGAGGGCGGCGTCGTCGTCTACCTGCGCGGGCACGAGGGCCGCGGCATCGGCCTGATCAACAAGCTGCGCGCGTACAAGCTGCAGGAGGAGGGGCTCGACACGCTCGACGCCAACCTCGCCCTCGGCCTCCCGATCGACGCCCGCGACTACGGGGCGGCCACGGCCATCCTGCAGGATCTCGGCATCGAGTCGGTGCGTCTGCTGACCAACAACCCCGAGAAGGTGCGCCAGCTGGAGGAGCACGGCATCGAGGTGGAGGAGCGCGTTCCGCTCGTCGTCGGCGTCGGCGCCTTCAACGAGGGCTACCTGGAGACCAAGCGCGACCGCATGGGTCACGCGATCGGAGACATCAACCCGGTGTCCCCGACCACCGAGACGGCCGCGGGACTCGCGGCGGAGAGGACTGCACGATGAGCGGAGCGGGAGCCCCGAACGCCGAGGAGCGGATCGACGGGAGCGGCCTGAACGTCGTCGTCGTCGCCGGCAGCTGGCACGAGACGATCAGCGAGGGCCTCATCGCCGGCGCGAAGCGGACCTTGGATGCGTCGGGCGCGACCCACACGCTCGTCCGTGTTCCCGGCAGCTTCGAGCTGCCCGTCGTCTCCAAGGCCGCGCTGGAAGCGGGCGCGGATGCAGTGGTCGCGCTCGGCGTGATCATCCGGGGCGGCACCCCGCACTTCGAGTACGTGTCGGCCGCCGCGACCGACGGCCTCACCCGGGTCGCGATCGACACCGGCAAGCCCGTCGGATTCGGCGTGCTGACGCTCGACGACGAGGCCCAGGGCCTCGATCGCGCCGGCTTCGAGGATTCCAAGGAGGACAAGGGCGCCGAGGCCGCTCACGCAGCGCTCGCGACCGCCGTCGCCCTCCGCTCGCTGCGGGCCTGAGGCGTACCGCGACGACGAAGCGCCTGGGCGCTCCGGTCTATGCCCGCCAGGGCATGTGCTGGAGCGCCCACGTGTTTCCGTCGGGGTCGGCGAACCAGGCATAGAACACGCCCCCCATGTCCTGGACCGGCGACACGTCGACCCCGCGCTCGACGAGGGCCGCGCGCGCCGCCCCGATGTCGGCGACGACGAGATGCAGGCCGCGTACAGAGCCGGGCTTCGACGGCGCCTGCCCGATCCCGCTCGTCATCGTGACCGAGCAGTACGAACCCGGCGGTGTCAGCTGGACGACGCGGACGCCGTCGGCCGGGCGCACATCCACATCCAGCGTGAAGCCGACGCTGTCCCGGTAGAACTCGATGGAGCGGTCGATGTCCGTCACCGGCAGCATCACCAGTTCGAGCATCATCGCCCCGGCGGGGACGGGCGGGGTGGGATTGGCGATCGTCATGATGCCTCCTGGTCGGTGTTCGGCGACGCGGGTCCGCGGCGCACCGGGTAACGCAGGTGCAGCACACGCTCCCCCTGGATCACGACGTCCGGATCGTCGAGCACGAGCGGTCCGCCCGTGAACGATCCGAAGTAGCGCTTGCCGCTTCCGAACACGGCGGGCACCAGATCCATTGCGACGTAGTCGATGAGACCAAGCGCGAGGGCCTGGCCACCGATGTCGCCGGCGGTGACGCCGACCTCGCCGTCGCCGGCGAGCTCCTGGGCGAGCGCCACGGCGCCCTCCACCGAGTCGACGAAGTGGTACGACGCCTCCGGATGCCAGCCGTCCGGCTTCGGGCGGTGCGAGACGACCACCACGTGATCACTCGCCGGAGGGTGCCCCTCCCATCCGTTCGTGAGATCGAAGAGCCGACGGCCGATGACGAGCGCGCTCTGCCGCGACCATATGCCGCTGACGTAGTCGACCGAGGCCGCGGAGACTCGGAACGGACCACTGTGCACCTCGGGATGGTCTTCCACGTCGAGTGGATGGTCGCCGTTGAAGTACCAGTCGTGCAGCGGTCCGACATCGTCGTTGTCGTCGGCGATGAAGCCGTCGAGCGACGCCACCGCGTGGAGATAGGTCGTGCCCATGGTCCGTTCCCTTCCTTCGCTCATCCGCTCACGCACCGTGCCGGAGCAGCAGTTCGTCGAGCTTCTCGTATCCCTCACGGACGCCGTACTCCATCCCGTTCTCGATCATGCTCTCGAGCGCTTCGCGCGAGCTCATGACCGACCGGGCGGACAGGCGGGATCGGCCGTCCGGCAGCTCCTCGAAGCGCATGCGCTCGAGCGCCACCTCGTCCGGCATCCCGACGTACTCGAACGTCTGGATGATCAGCTCGTTCTCGACGACGCTGTGGAACACGCCGCGGAACGCGTAGACGGATCCGTCGGTGTCGCGCTGCTCGTAGGCGTACGCGCCGCCGGTTCGGAAGTCCCACTCGGTGATGGTGGTGCTGAGGCTGCGCGGGCCGATCCACTCGGCGAACGAATCGCGGTCGGCGTGGGCGCGGAAGACGGCCGCTGCGGGAGCGTCGAACTCCCGGGTGAGGTCGGCGTACGACGTACCCGGCACGGCTTCGATGACGACGGGGTTGCTCATGATCTCTTCTCCCTGTTCGGGGTGCTGCTGGTCTGCTGGTGGGTGAGGACGGCGTCGAGGCGGCGGTAACGCGACTCCGCCTCGAGCCGGTAGCGGTCGATCCAGGAGGTGAGGCGCTCGAGCGCTGCGGCATCGAGATGGACGGGGCGACGCTGAGCCTCCCGCGTTCGCGAGACGAGGCCGGCCGCCTCGAGCACGGCGATGTGCCGCGACACCGCCTGCAGGGTGATGTCGAACGGCTCCGCCAGCTCGTTCACCGTCGCCGGACCCCGGCTGAGGCGGGCGACGATCGCCCGGCGCACCGGATCCGCCAGGGCGGCGAACGCCCGGTCGAGACCGTCCTCATCCTGCATGATCAACCGTTTCGTTTATCAATCATTCTGTTGAATACGAGAGTAGAAGAATGCGCGCCCCGCGTCAAGAGCGGAGCGCGCAGCGAGGGGATGCGGCTACGGCTTCCAGACCATGAGCACGACCACCGCGAGAAGCAGCAGGCTCGCGACCCCCGATCCCGCGGCGATCTGCGGGTACCGGGACGCGGTGCCGTCGCGCAGCGCCTCGGCGGCGCGGCGCATCGCCGGCACGACGACAAACAGGGTCAGCGCCAGGGCGACGACGTAGAGGATGATCGACCACAGGATCCACGGCGTCGTCACGCTGAGGTCGTACTTCTTGTCCGCCAGCCCCATGACGCCGAACCCGAACAGCACGACCAGCAGGGACAGCAGCGACAGCAGGTTGGTCGACTTCGCGAGCGTCTCGACCTGACGGGCGTCGCCCGCGCGGACGGCGCGCATCGCCGTCATGGGAAGGATGGCCATCGGACCGACGATGAAGACGGCGGTCACGACGTGCAGCACGGCGAAGAGTGTTTCCATGCCCCTCAGCGTAGCGAGCACACCGATTCGGCGGCCCCGCCCAGGCCGCATAGGGTAGAAGGTGCGCCACAAGCGCGTTCCGACCTCCCGCCCACGCGCGCCTTCCGCCCGACCGACGCCGCGCACGCCATGCGGCCTCTCTCGCCTTCACCGGAAGCTCTCCACACGCATGTCTACGACGGCCCCCGTCACCACGCCGGCACCCGCGAACACCCGCGGGCGCGTCATCCTTGCCAGCCTCATCGGCACGTCGATCGAGTTCTACGACTTCTACGTCTACGCGACCGCCGCAGTCCTGGTGTTCCCCGCACTGTTCTTCACCAACGAGAACCCGACGACCGCCCTGCTGTCGTCGTTCGCCGTTTTCGGCGTCGCCTTCATCGCGCGGCCGGTCGGCTCCATCCTGTTCGGCCACTTCGGCGACAGGATCGGCCGCAAGGGAACGCTCGTCGGCTCGCTGCTCACCATGGGCATCGCCACCGTCCTCATCGGGTGCCTCCCGACCGCGCAGGTGACGGGCTGGGAGTTCTGGGCGCCGTTCCTCCTCGTGGTGATGCGGTTCTGCCAGGGCCTCGGGCTCGGCGGTGAGTGGAGCGGCGCCGCGCTGCTCGCCACCGAGAACGCCCCGGCCGGCAAGCGCGCGATCTACGGGACCTTCCCGCAGCTCGGCGCTCCCATCGGCTTCATCGTCGCCAATGTGCTGTTCCTCATCCTCAGCCTGACGATCTCCCCCGACGCCTTCGCCGCCTGGGGCTGGCGCATCCCGTTCCTCCTGAGCGCGGTGCTCGTCATCGTCGGCTTGTACGTGCGGCTGAAGCTCGTCGAGACCCCGGCGTTCCAGAAGGTCGTCGACACCGGCGAGGTGGCCAAGCTTCCCCTCGCCCGCGTCTTCCGCACCAGCTGGTGGCAGATCGTGCTCGGCACCTTCATCATGCTGGCCACGTACGTGCTCTTCTACCTGATGACGGCGTTCACGCTGACCTACGGCACCACGGCGGCGTCCGCCCAGCAGGCTCAGGCCGCGGCGGAGAAGGCCGGAAAGCCCTTCGACGCGTCGACCTTCGTGCCCGGCCTCGGCTACAGCCGCAACGACTTCCTCATCATGCTCATCATCGGTGTCGTGTTCTTCGGCATCTTCACGCTGGTCGCCGGTCCGCTCGCCGAGCGCTTCGGCCGTCGCAAGACGCTGATCTGGGTCACCCTGGGGATCATCGTGTTCGGTCTGCTGTTCGTCCCGCTGTTCGCGGGCGGCACGGTCGGCACGATGGCGCTCCTCATCATCGGCTTCACGCTGATGGGACTCACCTTCGGGCCGATGGGCGCGGAGCTGCCCGAGCTGTTCCCGACCAACGTCCGCTACACCGGTTCGGCGATCTCCTACAACCTGTCCAGCGTGCTCGGCGCGGCCGTCGCGCCGACCATCGCGGTGTGGCTGTGGACGCTCGCGGACGGCAGCACATTCTGGGTCGGCGTCTACCTGTCTCTCGCCGGTGTGCTGACGCTGATCGCCCTCCTGCTCTCGAAGGAGACGCGCGACATCGACTTCACCGACAACGTGAGCTGACGCGCTCGGTCTCTCGCCGTTTCAGTCGAGGAAGAGAGCGCGCAGGCGCCGGGTGGTCAGAATCAGGCCGAGCAGGATCATGACCAGGAAGTACAGGACGTGCCACAGCATCCCCCAGTCGACCATGCCCGTGGTGAGACCACGGACCAGCTCGACGCCGTGCCATAGCGGGAGCGCCTTGATGATCACCTGGATCGCTTCGGGGTACACGGTGATCGGGTAGAAGGTCGCCGACAGCAGGAACATGGGCAGCAGGATGAAGTTGATCCAGTCCATCTGCTGGAACGTCTTCATGTAACTGGTGATGCCCATCCCGAAGCTGGCGAAGCCGAACGCGATGAGCAGCACCGCGGGCAGCGCGAGCAGGGCCCACCACGACAGGTTGAGTCCGAGCGCCTGCATCACCAGCATGAAGCCGAGCGCGTACAGCGCGCCGCGCAGGAGGGCAAGCAGGATCTCGCCCAGCGCCACGTCGAGCGGCCCGAGCGAGGTGGCCAGCATCCCCTCGTACAGCTTCGCGAAGTGCATCTTGAAGAAGACGTTCCAGGTGGAGTCGTACACGGCGCCGTTCATCGCCGCGGTGGCGAGCAGCGCCGGAGCGATGAAGGCCGCGTACGGCACCGTCTGACCGGACGAGGTCTGCACGTCGCCGACGAGCGCCCCGAAGCCGATCCCGAGCGACAGCAGGTAGAAGATCGGCTCGAAGAAGCCCGAGACGATCACCAGCCAGTTGGTGCTGCGCGTGGCGGACCAGCCGCGCTGCATCACGGAGCGGGCGTTGCCGGCGTAAAGCGCACGCATCGCGCGCGGGCGCGCTGTGGAGGCGGCGAGACGCTGGTCGGTCGCGGTCACTTGTTCAACCTCCTCGCGGCGATGCGGCGGCTCCACAGCCAGAACGCGACGAAGAGCGCGGCGAGGTACACGACGTGGACGACAGAGAGCCAGAGCGGCTCGCTCATTCCGTAGGTGAACACGCGGCTCAGCTCGGTGGAGTGCCAGAGCGGCGAGATCCACCCGATCCACTGCAGGAAGGGCGGCATCGAGGACAGCGGGAAGAACGTGCCCGAGAACAGGCTCATCGGCAGCAGGACGAACCGCATCAGCATGGCGATCTGGCCGGTGTCCTGCTCCAGCGTCGCCACGTACGCCATGATCGGCGCGCCGAAGGCGAGGCCGCCCAGAGTGCCGACCAGGATGCTGACCCAGCCCCACGGACTCGGGACCGCGCCGAACAGCACCATGAACGCGAAGTAGATGGCACTCGTGCCCAGGATGCGGGCGACCACGGCGATGACGACGCCGTCGATGATCTGGCCGGGCGAGATCGGGGAGGCGTTGATGCCGTAGAAGGTCGGGTTCCACTTGAACCCGAGCATGATCGGGTAGGTGAACTCCTCGCTCGCCACGGTGACCGCGGCCGTGCAGAGGAGCGCGGGAGCGACGAAAGCGAGGTAACTCACGCCGTCCACGGCGTTCGGGCCCATGTTGGCGCTGACCAGCGAGCCGAGCCCGAGGCCCATCGCGAGCAGATACAGCAGCGGGTTACCGAACCCGGTGACCAGCACGGTTTGCAGGTACGAGCGCATCACCCGGAAGCGGTGCTCGGCCACGTACCAGGCGCCGAAGCGCCGCGGTCGCGCGGCCGCGGCGAGCGCCTCCCGCGCCTCGGCGCGGGCCTCGGGGCCGGGATCGCCGGCCGCTCCCCCGGCGGGGCCGACTGCCACGCTCATTCGATCAGGCTCCGTCCGGTGAGCCGGAGGAACACGTCCTCGAGGCTCGACCGTCGCACCAGGCTCGTCAGCGGGTGCAGGCCGCGCTCGGCGATGCGCACGAGCTCGGCCTCGCCGTCGTCGCTGTAGACGAGGATGCGGTCGGGCAGCACCTCGATGCGGTCGCCGATGCCGTCGAGGCGCTCCGCGACCTCCGCATTGCGCTCCGAGCCGAAACGGACCTCGAGCACCTCCCGGGTGGAGTACTCGCGGATCAGGGCCGCCGGCGAGCCCTCCGCCATGATGGTGCCCTTGTCGACGACGACCAGGCGGTCGCAGAGCTGCTCGGCCTCATCCATGTAGTGCGTGGTCAGCACCAGAGTCGTGCCCTGCTCCTTGAGGCGGAAGAGGCGGTCCCAGAGGATGTGGCGCGCCTGCGGGTCGAGGCCGGTCGTCGGTTCGTCGAGAAGCAGGATGCGCGGGTCGTTGATGAGTGCGCGGGCGATGGTGAGCCGGCGCTTCATCCCGCCGGAGAGATCGTCGACTTTCGCCTTCGCCTTGTCTTCGAGCTGCGCGAAGGCGAGGAGCTCGTCCGCCCGCGCACGCACGCGGGAGGACGGCAGGCCGAAGTATCGCCCGTAGACGATGAGGTTGTCGCGCACGCGGAGCTCGGTGTCGAGGTTGTCCGCCTGTGGAACAACGCCGAGCTGCGACCGGATCTCGGGCCCGTAGGTGTCGGGATCGAGACCGAGGATGCTCAGCGAGCCGGCGGTGCGGGTGGAGACCGCGCCGATCATGCGCATCGTGGTGGACTTGCCCGCGCCGTTCGGCCCGAGGAGCCCGAACGACTCCCCCGGCTCCACCTCGAAGCTCACGCCGTCGACGGCCGGGAAGTCCTTGTACTTCTTGACCAGATCTCGGGCGGCGATGACGGGCGTCGGCATAGTTCAGCACTGTAGCCGCGACCGGGGACATTCGGAGGGGTCAGGAGAAGTCAATCCAGGTTGACGGTGCGCCCGGGGTCAACTATGGTTGACGCCATGGACTCCGGAACGCTGCAGACCCTGGCCGGCGACGCCGACTCCGCCGACCCCATCGTCGCCCTCCGCGCGATCGCGAAGATGCACCGCGAGCTCGACCGACTCGAGGCGGTCGCCGTGCGCCGCGCCCGCAACGCCAACGCGACCTGGCAGCTGATCGCGCTCGCCCTCGGTGTCAGCAAACAGGCAGTTCACAAGAAGTACGGTCGGAGTTAGCGCAAAGCAACGATCCCGACGCCCCTCCTCCTCCCCGAACGGAGACACCGTCATGTCCACCACGTCAGCCCCCGCCCGCCGCCGTCGCGGCTTCGGACGGCCCACCGACGACGCCGGCCCCCGCGCGCGGTTCTCGCAGCTGCTCCCGTACCTGCTGGAGCACAAGCGTGTCCTCGCCTTCGTCATCGTGCTCAGCATCCTGGGCGCCGCGGCGAGCCTCGCCCAGCCGCTCCTGGTCAGCCAGGTCATCGAGGTGGTCGGGAAGCAGGAGCCGCTCGGCGGCCTGGTGTGGGGCCTCATCGCCCTCGTGGTGATCTCCGGGATCATCTCGGGGTACCAGCACTACCTGCTGCAGCGCACCGGCGAAGGCGTCGTGCTGTCGTCTCGGCGCAAGCTCGTCGGGCGGCTGCTGCGGCTGCCGATCAGCGAGTTCGACACCCGGCGCACGGGCGACCTGGTCTCCCGGGTCGGGTCGGACACCACGCTGCTGCGTGCCGTCCTGACGCAGGGTCTGGTCGAGGCGATCGGCGGGGCGCTCACGTTCATCGGCGCTCTGATCGCGATGCTCATCATCGACCCGGTGCTGCTCGGACTCACCGTGCTCGTCGTGGCCGTCTCCATCGTCGTCGTCGTGCTGCTCTCCGGCCGCATCCGTGTCGCGAGCCAGAAGGCGCAGAACAAGGTCGGCGACCTGGCCGCCGCTGTCGAGCGGGCGATCAGCTCGGTGCGGACCATCCGGGCCTCCAACGCGACCGAGCGCGAGATCGCTGCGGTGGACGAGGACGCGACCGGAGCCTGGCGGATGGGCATCCGGGTCGCGAAGATCTCGGCGCTCGTCGTCCCCGTGGCAGGCATCGCGATGCAGGTGTCGTTCCTGGTCGTGCTCGGCGTCGGCGGCTTCCGCGTCGCCAGCGGAGCCATCACGGTCGCGAACCTGGTCGCGTTCATCCTGTTCCTGTTCATGATGATCCTGCCGCTCGGACAGGCGTTCGGCGCCATCGCGGCGGTCAACTCGGCGCTCGGGGCGCTGGGCCGCATCCAGGAGATCCTCGACCTGCCGACCGAGGACCAGCACGACCGCGACATCGCGCCGCTGGCCCTGACCGTCGGCGCCGCGAACGAAGCGCTCGCGCCGGAGGCGCCCGCGATCGAGTTCGTGGACGTGCGGTTCGCGTATCCGGAGGGCACCGCGCCGGAGGATACGGCGGATGGCTCCCGCCCGGCCAGCGGCGGCGGCCAGCAGCAGACGCCCGAGCAGCCGACACCGGAGCGACTCGCGTTCGAGGCGCTGACCGGAGCGGACGTCGTCGCCGAGGCGGAGGCCGCGGCCGGAGCCGGCTCGGACAAGGGCACGCAGCGGCACGGCGGAGTGCTCCAGGGCGTCAGCTTCCGTGTCCCGCGCGGCAAGCGGACGGCGCTCGTCGGGCCGTCCGGTGCGGGCAAGTCGACCATCCTCGCGCTCGTCGAGCGGTTCTACGACCCGCAGGCGGGCGAGGTGCGCTTCGGCGGGATGGACGTGCGCACCCTCGACCGCGTCAGCCTCCGCTCCCAGATCGGCTATGTCGAGCAGGACGCGCCCGTGCTGGCCGGCTCGCTGCGCGACAACCTGACGCTGGCCGCGCCGGACGCGACCGACCAGGAGTGCATCGACGTCCTGCACGCCGTCAACCTGACCGAGGTGCTGGAGCGCAGCGAGCTCGGCCTCGGCGCACCCGTCGGGGAGGACGGCATCATGCTCTCCGGCGGCGAACGCCAGCGTCTCGCGATCGCGCGTGCGCTGCTGGCCGCTCCGCCCGTCCTGCTTCTCGACGAGTCGACGTCGAGCCTCGACGGGCGCAACGAGCAGCTGATGCGGGAGGCGATCGACGCCGTGGCGGAGGACCGCACGCTGCTCGTGATCGCGCACCGGCTGTCCACGGTGGTCGACTCCGACCAGATCGTGGTGCTCGACCACGGCCGCGTCATCGGCAGCGGCACGCACTCCGAGCTCGTCGAGACCACGCCGCTCTACCGCGACCTCGCCAAGCACCAACTCCTCGTCTGAGCTTCCCCCCACCGTCGAGTACGCAAAAACTGCACGCGATCCACTCGGATTGCGTGCAGTTTTTGCGTACTCGACGGGGGGCGGTCAGGCGCGCAGGTGGTAACGGAGGGAGGCGAGTTCGGCGCGGAGGGCGGCCGGGACGCGGGAGCCGAAACGGGCGAAGAACTCGTCCGTCAGGTCGCACTCCGCGAGCCAGCTCTGCGGGTCGACCTCGAACAGGGCTGCCACGTCGTCCTCCGGCAGGTCAAGGCCCTCCAGGTCCAGCTCCTCCACCACCGGCAGCTGCCCGATCGGCGTCGTGACGCTTCCGGCACTCCCCTCCACACGCCGAGCGATCCACTCGATCACGCGGGAATTCTCGCTGAAGCCCGGCCACAGGAAGCGCCCGTCGTCTCCCATGCGGAACCAGTTCACTTGGAACACGGCCGGCGCGTGCTCCCCGAGCCGCTCCCCCATCTCCAGCCAGTGCGCCCAGTGGTCGGCCATGTTGTAGCCGCAGAACGGCAGCATCGCGAACGGGTCGCGCCGGAGCTCGCCGACCGTCCCCTCTGCCGCGGCGGTGCGCTCCGAAGAGATCGTCGCCCCGATGAACACGCCGTGACGCCAGTCACGCGCCTGCGCCACGAGCGGGACGTTCGTCGCGCGCCGTCCGCCGAACAGGATCGCGTCGATCGGCACGCCGTCGAAGGCATCCCAGTCGTCGGCGATGGACGGGCACTGTGCGGCGCTCACGGTGAAGCGGGAGTTCGGATGCGCGGCCGGGCGACCGCTGTCGGGCGTCCAGTCCTTCCCCTCCCAGTCGATCAGGTGGGCAGGCGGCTCGTCGGTCAGTCCCTCCCACCAGACGTCGCCGTCGTCGCGCAGTGCCACGTTGGTGAAGATCGTGTTGCCCCACAGCGTCTCGACCGCCGTGCGGTTCGTGCTCTCGCCGGTGCCCGGCGCGACGCCGAAGAAGCCCGCCTCCGGGTTGATCGCGCGCAGCCGGCCGTCCGGGCCCGGGCGCAGCCACGCGATGTCGTCGCCGATGGTCTCGACCGTCCAGCCCGGGATGCTCGGCTGCAGCATCGCCAGGTTCGTCTTGCCGCACGCCGACGGGAACGCCGCGGCGAAGTGGAAGACGCGGCCCTCGGGCGACGTCACCTTGATGATGAGCATGTGCTCGGCCAGCCAGCCCTCGTCGCGCGCCATCACCGACGCGATCCGCAGGGCGAAGCACTTCTTCGCGAGGATGGCGTTGCCGCCGTATCCCGAGCCGTACGACCAGACCTCCCTGGTCTCCGGGAACTGCACGATGTACTTGGTCGTGTTGCACGGCCACGGCACATCGTCGCGTCGGGTCCCGTCGGCGTCGACGAGCGGGAAGCCGACGCTGTGCACGGTCGGAACCCACGGCTGCCCGGCCGAGATCAGGTCGAGCACGGTCTCGGTGACGCGGGTCATCATCCCGAGGCTCACGGCCACATACGCCGAGTCGGTGAGCTGGATACCGACCTGCGAGATCGGGCCGCCGACCGGTCCCATCGAGAACGGGACGACGTACATCGTCCGCCCGCGCATGCTCCCCGCGAACACCTCGCGGAGTTCGGCGCGCATCGCGTCGGGCTCCCGCCAGTTGTTCGTCGGGCCGGCGTCCGTCTCGTCCTCCGAGCAGATGAACGTGCGGTCCTCGACCCGGGCGACATCGCCGGGGTCGGTGCGCGCGAGGAAGCTGTTGGGCCGCCATTCGGGGTTCAGCCGGATGAGCTTGCCCTCCGCGACGAGCTGCTTGGTCAGCCGGTCGGTCTCGGCGAGGGAGCCGTCGCACCAGACGACCTCGTCCGGCTGCGTGAGGGCGGCGATGTCGTCGACCCAGGCGCGCACGGCGTCCATCCCGTCGGACGGGGCCGTGTCGGTGAGGGTCAGCTCGGCGATGCTCATGACGGAGTCCTTTTCGTCGTAAGAAGTGGAGTCACCTCCAGCATCCGCGAGGTTCCGGAGGTTGTGGCCAGGATTTTCCCTGTAAGAATCGCGAATCTTTCGCTATCGTGAAGCGATGAGCACTCCCGTGGACACGGGCGACATCGACCTCGCCACGCTCGGCCACCGCATCCGGCACTTCCGCACCCGGCGCGGCATGACCCTCGACGACCTGGGCGCGGCGGCCGGCGTCGCCGCCAGCCAGCTGTCGCTGATCGAGAACGGCAAGCGCGAACCCCGCATCTCGTTGCTGAGTTCGCTCGCCGCCGCGCTCGGCGTCCAGCCGGCCGACCTCCTGTCGGCCGAGCCGCCGGACGAGCGCGCCGCCCTCGAGATCGAGCTCGCCCGGGCGCAGCGCGGCCCGCTGTACGCCTCGCTCGGGCTGCCGACGGTCAAGCCGACCAAGGGCACCCCGACCGAGACGCTCCGGGCCATCGTCGGCCTGCACCGCGAACTGAGCCGGCGTGCGAGCGAGGCGATCGCGACGCCCGAGGAGGCCCGGCGGGCGAACACCGAACTGCGCGAGCGGATGCGCGCCCAGCACAACTACATGCCCGAGATCGAGGAGCTCGCGGAGCAGCGGGTCCGGGCGTCGGGCCATGTCCGCGGAGCCCTGACGCACCGCGAGGTCAGCGTCATGGCCGAGCAGCTGGGCTTCGAGCTCATCTACGTCAACGATCTCCCCCGGTCGGCGCGGTCGATCACCGACCTTGAGAACGGGCGGATCTACCTGCCGCCCGCGTCGATTCCCGGTGGCCACGGCCTCCGATCGATGGCGCTCCAGGCGATGGCGCACCGGCTGCTCGGGCATACCCGCCCTGCGTCGTACGCGGACTTCCTCCGGCAGCGGCTGGAGATCAACTATTTCGCTGCCTGCTGCCTCATGCCGCGCGAGGCCGCCGTCGCCTTCCTGCAGCAGGCGAAGAAGGACAAGGACCTCGCCGTGGAGGACTTCCGCGACGCCTTCGGTGTCACCCACGAGGCGGCCGCGCTCCGGCTGACGAACCTGGCGACCAGCCACCTCGACATGACGATGCACTTCCTCCGCGTCGGCGACGACGGAGCGCTGTACAAGGGCTACGAGAACGACGGGCTCCCGCTGCCGACGGATGTGACCGGGTCCATCGAGGGGCAGGTCGTCTGCCGGAAATGGGGAGCGCGGACGGCGTTCACCCACACCAACCGGACCACGGAGCTGTACCAGTACACCGACACCCCGGCCGGCACGTACTGGTGTGCGACGCAGACCGGGACGACCGCGGAGGGCGGCTTCTCGATCAGCGTCGGCGTGCCGTTCGATGAGGCGAAGTGGTTCCGCGGCCGCGAAACGACCGTGCGCGCCGAGTCGCGCTGCCCCGACGAGTCGTGCTGCAAGCGTCCGCCCGCGACGCTGTCCGGACGCTGGGCGGGCAAGGCGTGGCCGAGCGCGCGGCTGCACGCGCACATCCTGTCGCCGCTGCCGTCCGGGTCGTTCCCGGGCGTCGACGACTCCGACGTCTACGCGTTCCTGGAGGCGCACTCGGGCGCCTGACGCGCCTGCCTCCGCTGCCCCCGACCCACGCCAACAGCTCCTGAGTTTTTCCGCGCGACACCCCGCCATGCGGCCGAAAAACTCAGGAGCTGTTGGCGGGAGGTCGGGCGCTCGGATTACTTGGGCTGCATCCGGATCGCGCCGTCGAGGCGGATCGTCTCCCCGTTGAGCATCGGGTTCTCGACGATCGCGCGCACCAGCGCGGCATACTCCGCCGGCCGGCCGAGCCGCGAGGGATGCGGCACCTGCGCGGCCAATGAGTCCTGCGCCGCCTGCGGCAACCCGGCCATCATCGGGGTCTCGAAGATCCCCGGCGCGATCGTCATGACGCGGATGAGACTGCGCGCGAACTCCCGCGCCAACGGCAGCGTCATGGCCGCGACCCCACCCTTCGACGCGGAATAGGCCGGCTGGCCGATCTGGCCGTCGAACGCGGCCACCGACGCCGTGTTGACGATCACGCCGCGCTCCTCACCGACCGGCTCGGTCTGCGCGATCGCAGCAGCCGCGAGGCGCACGACGTTGAACGTGCCGATCAGGTTCACGCGGATCACGCGCTCGAAGTGCTCGAGCGGGATGACGCCGTCGCGACCCAGCACCTTCTCGGCAGTGGCGATGCCTGCGCAGTTGACGACGACGCGCAGCGGGGCGAGACCTGATGCGGTGTCCACCGCCGCCTGCACCTGTGCCTCGTCGGTGACATCCGCGGCGATGAACCGTGCGCCGGGGCCGAGGGCGATCGCGGCCTTCTCGCCCTCCGAGCTGGGGAGGTCGAGGATGACGACACGGGCGCCCGCCTCGGTGAGTGCGCGCGCGGTGGCGTTTCCGAGTCCGCTGGCTCCGCCGGTGACGATGGCCGAGCATCCGTCGAGCTGCATGGTTCTCCTTCGTGTCGTTCTGTGGGCCGTTGCGTCGATGCGCGGTCAGCGCAGGACTTCGATGAGGGTCGCGTTGGCGGTGCCGCCGCCCTCGCACATGGTCTGCAGGCCGTAGCGCCCGCCGCGCGACTCGACCTCGTTGAGCAGCGTCGCCAGCAGGCGCGTGCCGGACGAGCCGAGCGCATGCCCGAGCGCGATCGCCCCACCGTGCGGGTTGAGCCGCGACGGGTCCGCGTCGAACTCCTCGCGCCAGAGCAGAGGGATGGGCGCGAACGCTTCGTTGACCTCGTACGCGTCGATCTCGTCCATCCGCACCCCGCTGCGGTCGAGCAGCTTTCGGGTGGCGGGAAGGATGCCGGTCAGCATCAGCAACGGGTCGCTCCCGGCGACGGCGAACGAGTGGAATCGGGCGCGCGGACGCAGGCCCAGCCGCTTGGCCGCATCCGCGCTCATGATCAGGGCGGCGGAGGCGCCGTCGGTCAGGGGCGACGAGTTGCCCGCGGTGATGCGCCACTCGAGCTGCGGGAAGCGCTCCGCCAGGCGGTCGGTGCGGAACACCGGCTGCAGCTGCGCCAGCTTCTCGACGGTCGTCCCCGGACGGATGGTCTCGTCCGCGACGACGCTGCCGGAGTCGGGCGTGGGGACTCCGACAAGCTCCCCCTCGAACGCGCCGCTCGCCGCGGCCCAGGCAGCGCGGCCGTGCGAGTCCGCGGCGTAGTCGTCGAGCTGCGCCCGGCTGAAACCCCAGCGGTCGGCGATCAGTTCCGCGGCGACGCCCTGGTTCACCAGTCCGTCCGGGTACCGCGTCTTCAGCAGTTCGCCGCCGAGGGATGCGCCCTGCACGTTCGACCCCATCGGCGCGCGGCTCATCGACTCGACACCGCAGGCGATCACCACGTCGTACGCCCCCGACATCACGCCCTGCGCCGCGAACGCCGCGGCCTGCTGGCTGGAGCCGCACTGCCGGTCGATCGTCACCGCGGGGACGCTCTCGGGGAACCCCGCACTCAGCACCGCCGTCCGGGTGATGTTGCCGGCCTGCTCGCCCGACTGGGTGACGCATCCACCGATCACGTCGTCGACGATGGCGGGATCGATGCCGGTGCGCCCCACCAGTTCGAGCAGCACGCCGGCCAGGAGGTCGGCCGGATGGATGTCGGACAGCTCGCCGTCCGGCTTGCCGCGCCCGGAGGGCGTGCGGACGACGTCGACGATGACCGCTTCGGACAGCGCCATCTCAGGCTCCGAACGGGTTCGGGGTGAGCGTGTACTTCGTGTTCAGGTATTCGTGGATGCCCTCGAAACCGCCCTCGCGTCCCAGTCCGGACTGCTTCACTCCGCCGAACGGGGCCGCCGCGTTGGAGACGACGCCGACGTTGAGGCCCATCATGCCCGTCTCGAGGCGTTCGATCATCCGCTGCCCGCGCGCCAGATCCTTCGTGAACACGTACGAGACGAGCCCGTACTCGGTGTCGTTCGCGAGCCGCACCGCCTCGTCCTCGTCGGAGAAGCGGATGATCGACAGCACCGGCCCGAAGATCTCCTGGCGGAGGATCTCGCTGCCCGCGCGGACGTCGGTCACGACCGTCGGCTCGAAGAAGGTGCCCGTCCCGCCGACACGCGAGCCGCCGGTGAGCACGGATGCGCCGCGGCTGACCGCGTCCTGGAGCAGCTCCGACGCCTTGTCGATCGCGTCCTCGTTGATGAGGGGGCCGATGGTGACGCCGTCGTCGGTCCCGCGGCCGACCTTCAGGCCGTTCACGCGCTCGGTCACGCGTCGAGCGAACTCGTCGGCGACGTCTTCGTGAACGATGAACCGGTTGGCCGCTGTGCAGGCCTCGCCGATGTTGCGGAACTTGGCCAGCATCGCGCCGTCGACCGCCTTGTCGAGGTCGGCGTCGTCGAATACGACGAACGGCGCGTTGCCGCCGAGCTCCATGGAGGTGCGGAGCACGTTCTCGGACGCCTGCTGCAGCAGTTTTCGGCCGACCTCCGTCGAGCCGGTGAACGACAGCTTCCGCAACCGCGGGTCGGCGATGATCGGAGCGGACACCTTGCCGGAGGTCGTCGTCGTGACAACGTTGAGCACGCCGCCGGGGAGTCCCGCATCCTCCAGCAGCTTGGCGAAGTAGAGCGTGGTCAGCGGCGTCAGCTCCGCCGGCTTGATGACGACCGTGCAGCCCGCGGCGAGCGCCGGTGCGATCTTCCGCGTCGCCATCGCGAGGGGGAAGTTCCACGGGGTGATGAGGAAGCACGGGCCGACGGGATGCTGCGAGACGATCATGCGCCCGGTGCCCTCCGGGTTGCTCCCATAGCGGCCGGAGATGCGGACGGCCTCCTCCGAGAACCAGCGGAGGAACTCGCCGCCGTAGGTGACCTCACCGCTCGCCTCCGCGAGGGGCTTGCCCATCTCGAGCGTCATCAGCAGCGCGAACTCGTCGCGCCGCTCCTGGAGCAGGTCGAAGGCGCGGCGGAGGATCTCGCCGCGGGCGCGGGCCGGGGTTGCGGCCCAGTCGTCCGCGGCGGCGACGGCAGCGTCGAGCGCGCGGATGCCGTCCTCCGGCGACGCGTCGGCGATGTCCGTGAGCTTGTCGCCCGTCGCCGGGTCGTACACCGGGAAGGTGCCCGCCGATCCGGTGGTCCACTCCCCTCCGATGTAGAGTCCGTCCGGCACACGCTCCAGCAGAGCCTTCTCATCCATCAGCCGCGTTCCTCCTCGTTCTTCGCGTCGTTGTTGGTGTCGTCGGGGGCCACCGCCGCCTGAACGAGCGGCACCGCTCGGTGGTCGATCTTGGTGGCGAGGGCGATGACCGTCGACGTCCGCATGATGCCCGGATCGCTGACGATGCGGTCGATCACCCGCTGCAGGTCTGCGTTGGAGCGGGCCACGGCGCGGATCATCAGGTCACCGGCACCCGTGATGGTGTGTACTTCGAGCACTTCGGGGATGGCCTGCAGGTGCTCGACGACCGTGACATCCCGGTCACCCTGGGCGATCTCGGCGGTCACGAAAGCGGTCACCGGATACCCGAGCCGGTCGGTGTCGATCGTCGGCGCGAAGTCGCGCACGACCCCGGTCCGCTGCAGCCGATCCAGCCGCGCCTGCACGGTCCCGCGCGCCACACCGAGACGCCGCGACGCCTCGAACACCCCGAGCCGCGGCTCCTCGGTCAGCAGCGCGATCAGATCGGCGTCGAGCTTGTCGATCATGCGGCCTCCTTCGGTCCTCGCACATCGTACGACGCAGGGTACGCGCCTACGGCACGCTGACCGAAGCTCCCAGGAAGGGCAGAGCAGCCTGCTTGAAGCCGCGGGCGCTCAACGTGGTGACGTGGTTGCGGCGCGGCAGCACGACGAGTTCCGCGCCCAGCAGACGCGCGGCCTCGTCGGCACCGTCCGCCACGGGGTCCGCATCGCCGACGACGAGCATCGTGGGAACGGAGCTCGCCAGTGGGAGCGGATGCGCGGCCATGCCGGCGGCACAGGCCGCGAGCGCCTCGCGATCGACGCCCGGAGCCTGGCGCAGCGATGCGAGCAGCGGCGCCAGCGGACTGGCGGGGTCGAGCGAGGAGGCGTCGTCACGGAGGGCGGACTGCACCGCCGAGACACCCCAGTGGCCGAACTGCTCGACCGTGCCCACGCCGCCGATCACGAGCCGGCGGACGCGGTCGGGCGCGAGTGCGGCGAGCGCGAGCGACACCCAGCTGCCCATCGAGTAGCCCATCACATCCACGCGTCCGACATCCTGCTCGTCGAGGACGGCAAGGAGGTCGCTGGCGAGGATGTCGGGCGAGTACGCGTCGGCGTCGTGCGGCGCCTCGCTGGCGCCGTGACCGCGGTGGTCCGGAACGATCGCGCCGCGACCCGCCTCGGCGAGCGCACGGATCCAGCCGGTCGCGTCCCAGGTGAGCGCGCCGGTCGACGCGAAGCCGTGGACCAGCAGCACGGGGTCGTCGCCCGGGTGCCTCTCGACGTGGATGCGCATCCCGGGTCAGTCCTCCGGCAGCGAGAGGCGAACGCGGCGGCGCGGGGCCTCCTCCGTCGGGACGGTGCCGACGATGCCGGCCTGGTCGTCCTCGACGGTGAACGTCACGAGAGGGGCGCCCACCTCGAGCGCCTCGCCCTCGGCGACGTGGAAGCGCGCGACCACGCCGGACTGCGGGGACGGCAGCTCGACGGCCGACTTGGTCGTCTCGACCTCGACGAGGGGCGCGTTGCGCTCGACGTGGTCGCCCTCGGCGACCAGCCACTCCAGCACGGTCGCCTCCTGCAGGCCCTCACCCAGGTCGGGGAGGTCGAAGGTTCGTTCAGCCACGGCGGTACTCCAGGGTCTTCTGGACGGCGTCCAGGATGCGGTCGATGGACGGCAGGTACTCATCCTCCAGCACCGGCGACGGATAGGGGACGTCCCACCCGGTGACGCGCTGGACGGGCGCCTTCAGGTCGTCGAAGCAGCGCTCGGTGATGAGGGTGCTCACCTCGGCGCCGAGCCCGGCGGTCAGCGGCGCCTCGTGCACGACGACGGCTCGGCGGGTCCGTGCGACGGAGGCGGCGAGCCCGTCGGCGTCGATCGGCTTCAGCCAGCGCAGGTCGACGACCTCGATCTCCACGCCGTCCTCGGCGCCGAGCTCCGCTGCCTGCAGGCAGCGGGCGACCATCGCGCCCCAGGCGACGAGGGTGACGTGCTTGCCGGGCCGGACCACGCGAGAGGTTCCGACGGGCAGGCGCTCCTCCGGCTCGTCCAGCGAGACCGACTCCTTGTGCCAGTAGCGCGACTTCGGCTCGAGGAAGATGACCGGGTCCGGGTCGTCGATCGACTGCCGCAGCAGCGTGTAGGCCTCAGCCGGCGTCGAGGGCGCCACGACCTTCAGGCCGGGGACGTGCGCGAACAGCGCCTCCAGACTTTCGCCGTGGTGCTCGGGCGCGCGGATGCCGCCGAAGCTCGGCAGGCGGAGCGTGATCGGCATCCCGAACGCGCCGCGGCTGCGGTAGTGCATGCGCGCTACCTGGTTCACGATCTGGTCGACGGCGGGATAGGAGAAGCCGTCGAACTGGATCTCCGGCACCGGCCGCCATCCGGCCATCGCGAGCCCGACCGCCATGCCCATGATCCCGGACTCGGCGAGCGTGGTGTCGAAGACGCGGTCGCCGCCGTACTTGGCCTTCAGGCCGTCCGTGACCCGGAAGACGCCGCCGAGGGTTCCGACGTCCTCACCGAACACGAGGGTGCGGTCATCGGCGGCGAGCGCGTCGTCGAGCGCGCGGTTCAGGGCGCGCTGCATCGTGCTGAGCTCAGCCAAGGCGCGACTCCTCCCAGGCTCGGCGCTGCCCGAGGAGGGCGGCGGGCGGGTCGGAGAAGACGAAGTCGAACATCTCCTCGGCGGGGCGTCCACCGAGGGCGGCGACGTCGTCACGCACCCGGTCGGCGAGGGCGCCGGCGGTGTCGGCGACCTCGGCGAAGAACTCGTCCCCGACGGTCCCGGTCTGGCGCAGCTGCTGCTCGCACAAGGCGAGCGGGTCGCGCGCGAGCCAGCTCTGCTCCTCGTCGAGGGTGCGATATCGACCGGGGTCGTCGGACGTGGAGTGCGGGCCCATGCGGTAGGTCATCGCCTCGATGATGGTCGGTCCACCGCCGGTACGGGCGCGCTCGAGGGCCTCGGTGGTCGCGTCGTAGACGGCGAGGACGTCGTTTCCGTCGATGCGCACGCCCGGCATCCCGTATCCGGCGCCACGCGCCGCGACGGACCCGCCGGCGACCTGCTGCTCGGTGGGCACGGAGATGGCCCAGCCGTTGTTCTGGCAGAAGAACACGACGGGGAGCTGCGAGACGGCCGCGGTGTTCATGGCCTCGTGGATGTCGCCCTGCGAGCTGGCGCCATCGCCGAAGTAGGCGATCGCCACTCCCCCGGTGCGGTCGAGCTTCGCGCCGAGCCCCCAGCCGACGGCGTGGGTGACGGCGCCGCCGACCACGGCGTTGATCGGGGCGAGCCGTGCGGCGGCCGCATCCCAGAGTCCGCCGTGCCAGGCGCCCTGGTGCGATGCCAGGTAAGCCACCGGGTCGACGCCCATGGCGACCGCCACGCCGAGCTCGCGGTAGGTCGGGAAGGCGAAGTCGCGAGTGAGGTCGAGGGCGGCGGCGCTGCCCACCTGGGCGGCCTCCTGACCGCGCATCGGGGCGTAGCCGGGGATGATGCCCTGTCGCTGCATCGCGACACCGTCGAGGTCGAGGCGTCGGACGGTCGCCATCGTCCGGTACAGCCGCCGGAGCAGCGCTGCATCGTCGGGATGCGCCGCCGCGGCGCGCTCGGTGGTGGTCATGGTCATGACGCCACTTTCGCGCACCACCTCCGATCGAGCAACACGCACAGTGCGGGCTGGTCAGACTGCCCGATCAGGACGAGACTTCGGCCCTGTCGCTATGCATCTTGCTACGCGACAGCTTCGACGGCCACCAGATGGCGCGGCCGATGTCGTACGACACCGCGGGGACCAGCAGGGAGCGCACCACGACGGTGTCGAGGAGCACACCGAAGGCGACGATGAACGCGATCTGCACGAGGAACAGGATCGGGATGACCGCGAGTGCGGCGAACGTCGCTGCCAGCACGATGCCGGCCGACGTGATCACGCTGCCGGTCAGTCCCAGACCGCGCAGGATCCCGGGCCGGGTTCCGATGCGCAGCGACTCCTCCCTCACCCGGGTCATCAGGAAGATGTTGTAGTCGACGCCGAGCGCCACAAGGAACACGAACCCGAACAACGGCACCGCCGCATCCGCCCCCGGGAACCCGAAGACGTGGTTGAAGACGAGCGCCGAGACGCCGAGCGCGGCCGCGTACGACAGCACGACGCTGCCGATCAGGATCACCGGCGCGACGATCGACCGGAGCAGCAGCATCAGGATGAGCAGGATCACCGCGAGCACGATCGGGATGATCTTGATCAGGTCGCTCTGCGCCGTCTCGTTGGTGTCGAGCGCGATGGCCGTCACTCCGCCGACCAGCACCGAACCGTCGCTGGAGAGCGAGTCGCGGAGCCCCTTCACGACGTCTTCGGCTTCGGCGGAGTCGGGCTCGGAGGCGAGGGTGGCCTGGATGAGGACGTGGCCGTCTTTCACAACGGGATCGGCCGGTACTCCTGCCTGCGGCCGGCCTCCTCCTGTGTAGAAGGCGGCGGAGGCGATGCCGTCCGTCTTCTCGGTCGCGGTGAGCACGGCATCCGCTTCGCTCTCCGGCGCGACGATGAGCACCGGCGAGCCGGAACCCGCGTCGAAGTGCTTGGCGACCACGGCCTGCCCGTCGACGGCGTCGGACTGCGAGAGGATGACGTCGGTCTGCTGCACGCCGTTCGCCTTCAGCTGCGTAAGCCCCAGCGCGCAGGCCACGAGCAGGACGAACGACACGATCCAGGTCACGCGCGGGCGTCGGGCGATCAGGCCCCCGACGCGCCGCCAGACCCCGCGAACGCCTTCGAGACCCGTCAGTGTGGTGCCTTCGACGTGCTTGTGCGCGTGGCCGCCGACGACCGGCCGGAACGGCCAGAACGACGCGCGCCCGAACACAGCGAGAAGCGCGGGGAGGAAGGTGAGAGCCGAGAACAGGGAGAACACGATGCCGATCGCCGCGATCGGCCCGAGGCTCTTGTTCGAGTTCAGGTCGGAGAACAGCAGGCACAGCAGGGCCAGGATCACGGTCGCGCCGGAGGCGACGATCGGCTCGAACGACGCCTTCCAGGCGCGCAGGATGGCCACCCATCGCGACTCTTCGACCTCGAGCGCCTCCCGGTAGCGCGAGACGAGAAGCAGCGAGTAGTCGGTCGCTGCGCCGATGACGAGGATCGACAGGATGCCCTGGCTCTGGCCGGACAGCTTGATCCACCCCCAGAGGGCGAACAGGTAGACGATCAGGATCGCCGCGCACAGGGCGAAGACCGAGGTCAGCAGCACCAGGAAGGGCAGGAGCAGGGCCCGGTAGACCAGCAGGAGGATGACGAAGACCGCTGCGACGGCGACCAGCAGCAGGATGCCGTCGATGCCTCCGAACGCGTTCACCAGATCCGCGGTGAGGCCGGCCGGACCCGTGACCCACACCTGCGCACCCTCGGGCACGGCGTCATCGGCGACCGCGCGGAGGTCCGCGACGACCGACTTCAGCTCATCGGAGTCGGAGATCGGGACGATGTACTCGACGGCGAGCCCGTCCTCCGAGGGGATGGGTCCCGCGACGCTCGTGGACTGTCCCTCGGGCGCAGGCTCCACTCCATCGACCTCGCCGAGCTTCTCGCCGAGGTCGGCATACGTCGTGCCCAGCTCGCTCTTCGGGATGCTCTCGTCGGCCTCGACCACCACGATCGCGGGGATGGAGCCGGAGTCGGTGAACCGCTTCTGCCACTCCTGGACCTCGGTCGACTCCGCGCTGGCCGGAAGGAATGCCGCCTGGTCGTTGCTCGAGACACCGGACAGCTTGCCGAAGGTCGGTCCTCCGATACCGGCGAGGACCAGCCAGACGAGCACCAGCACGGTCGGCACGACGATGCGCAGCCAGCGGGCCGGCACGCGGGCCTCCGTGGTCCGCTCCGGAGCTTCCTTCGACACTTCGCCTCCTGATTACTAGATGAGCTAGCAATCACCCTACCCTGGATGCCTCTGAGCGTCCACGCGGAAGCTCGCGGGATCAGTCCACCAGTTCCGCCCCTGCGTGCGCCAGCTCCGCGAGCGCCGCCTGGGACGACGTCTCGGCCACCCCGGCGATCAAAGAGGTCAGCACGCGGACGTGCTGGCCGTGGGCGAGAGCATCCAGAGCGGACGCGCGAACGCAGTAGTCGGTCGCGATCCCCGCCACGTCGATGGTGTGGATGCCCCGCTCCTCGAGGATCTCGTGCACGGTGGCGCCCGCCTCCGTCCGGCCCTCGAACAGCGAGTACGCCGGCACGCCCTGGCCCTTGTGAACGTGGAACGTCACACGCGAGGTGTCGAACGCCGGGTGATACTCTGCACCGGGGGAACCAGCGACGCAGTGCCGCGGCCAGCTCTCCACGAAATCCGGTTCGTCGTCCGTCGCGAAATGGCCGCCGTTGTCATTGTCGGCGTCATGCCAGTCACGGCTCGCGACGATCACCTCGTAGTCGTCGGCATGCTCCCGGAGGAAGGCGGTGACGCCCGCCGCTACAGCGGCTCCTCCCTCGACACCGAGCGCGCCTCCCTCGGTGAAGTCGTTCTGCACGTCCACGATGAAGAGCGCCTTGCCCATTCCCGTCCTCCCGGTGATGGTCGTCGCTGCGCCGGCCGGCTCAGCCGTTGGAGAGGTTGTCGCCGCACTTGTAGAAGCCGGTGACGAGCGTGTCGATCGCCTGCTTCGCGTTGTCGCTCACCGGTCCGAGAGCGAAGACGGCGAACGTCAGAGGCGTGCCGTCGGCCGCGTTGATGATGCCGGAGAGCGTGTATCCGTTGTCGATCCAGCCGGTCTTGGCGAACACCGCGCCTCGGGCGACGGAGTTCGCGCCGGTGAACCGGTTGTAGCCCGGGCCGAGCGTTCCCGACTGGCCGGCCACGGGCAGCCCGTCGTACACCACGCCGAGGCCGTTCTGGCGGTTGAGCACCTTGATGAACAGCTGCGTCAGATACGACGGCGGAACGGCGTTGTCGCCGCTGAGGCCGGAGCCGTCGGCGATGTGGATGCCCGCGGTGTCGATCCCGTATCCCTTCAGCCCGGCGAGCACACCGGCGTTCAGGGCGTCGAAGGTGTTGCCCGCGCCGTTCTTGATGGCGACGAGGCGGGCGAGCTCCTCCATGATCGTGTTGTCGGAGACCCGCATCGCCTGATCGATCAGTGTCGTGACCGGCTGCGACTGGACGACGCCCAGCTGGCGAGCGCCGGCAGGCGCGACTCCCTGGCTCACGCCGACGTTGGTGCCGAGGTACTGCTGGAAGTACTGCACGGCACGACCCACCGGATCGGTGCTGCGCGGTGACTCGACGGCGGTCGGGTCGTCACGGTCGCCGTCGACCATGAGCGCGGTCATGTACGGGGTCGAACCCTCGACGACCCGCTCCTCGCGCTCATCCCAGCTCGGCTGCCAGAACGGGGCCCCGAAGAGGGATGCGTCCACCACGATCGAGGTGATCTGCTGGCCGCCCATGGCCTGCTTGACCTGGTTGGCGAGGTCCTGGATCTTCGGCGCTCCGGTGTAGAAGGATGCCTGGCCGTCGGGCAGCCGCGAGAGGGTCACGTCTCCGCCGCCGACGATGACGACCTGGCCGGGCGTGCTGCCGGCCACGACCGTCGTGGAGACGCGGTAGTCCGGGCCCAGGGTCGCGAGTGCCGCAGCCGAGGTGAGCGTCTTCAGAACCGAGGCGGTCGGACCGGGCTTCACGCCGTTGCGGTCGAACAGGGTCTGACCCGTCTTGGCGTTGACGACCTGCGCCTCGAGGTTTCCGAGGCGGCCGTCGGCAGCGAGGCCGGCGACGGAACAGGTGCGGACGCGCGTCGCCGCCGCCTGGTTCGCCGGGACGGGACGCGCCGGGTCGACGGTCGGCGTGGGAGTCGGGGTGGCGGTCGCGGTCTGCGTCGGCGATGGGGTCGCGCTGCTGATCGGACCCGCTGCCGCCGCCGGGGAACCGACGGTGGCCCCGAGGGCGACGCTCCCGGTCCCGAGCAGCAGGAAGACGACGGCGGCGGCTGCGGCCATCCACGTCTTCGGGTGCTTCCGGATCGTTGCGAGCACCCCGGCCGCGACACCCGCGAGGCCGGCGGACTGCGCGGGCCGCGCGGCGGCGCGACGACCCGAGCCCGTGGTCGCGGGCGGCTCCGAGCCGGCAGAGGAGTCGGCGAGCGGAGTGGGAGTGGTCGGGAGGTTCGACGGGTCGGGTCCGGTGACCGGCTGATCCGATTCGTGCATCCGGGTATGTTACCTGGGGTTTCTGAATGCTGCTACGCTCCCCCGGCCGGTGGATGCGGCGATTCCCTCAGCACAAAAGGGAACGATCCGCGCGCCTGCGGACAGTAGAGGGTATGAGCACGGATGGTTTCGACGAGGCTGCGGCCTGGTCGTCGGCACGCGACGGGGACGGCCCCGCCTTCGCGTCGCTGTTCGACCGGCACCGCGACCGCGTCTTCGGGCACGCACTGAGGCTGGTGCGCGAGCCGCACGACGCCGAGGATGTGACGGCGGTGGTCTTCCTGGAGGCATGGCGCAAGCGGGAGTCGGTCCGCCTGGTCGACGGGTCCATCATCGGCTGGCTGCTCGTCACGACCAACTACGCCGTGCGCAACCACACCCGCGGCCTGCGGCGCTACCGCACCGCGCTCGGGAAGCTGCCCGCACCGGCGCCGCAGGACGACCACGCGCCCGCAGTCGACGACACCCTCGACGGCGCGGAGCGCGACCGTCAGGTACGGGAGGCGTTCGACCGGCTGAGCAAGCGCGACCAGGACGTCATCACCCTCTGCATCCTCGAAGAGCTGACCGCCGCTCAAGCCGCGGAAGCGCTCGGCGTGCCGGAGGGCACCGTGAAGTCGCGCCTGTCACGCGCCCGCAAGCGCCTCACCGAACTCGCATCGCCGCTCGCGGCGGAACCGACCACGACGATCCTCGAAGGAGGTGCACGATGAGCACCACGGAGTTCACCCCCGACCGCAGCGCCGCCATCCGGCAGCTGCTGATCGACACCGTCGCCGACGAGCCGCGCCGCCGCAGGCGCCTCCAGATCCTGCTGACCAGCGTGCTCTCCGGCGTCGCCATCGTGCTCGCCGGCGGGACGGCCGCCCTCGCCCTCACCGGCGTCATCCACCTCGGGGGCGACGACGCCCCACCCGCGCCGGTTCCGTCGCCCACGCAGACGACCACGCCGACGCCCACGCCGACCCCGACGCCCGCGCCGACATCCCGGCCGCTCGTCCAGTCGTCCCCTGTGATGCCCCACGATGTCGACAGCCTCCGCGCGACGACGCGCTGGTCGCTGGACCTCCCGGGTGACGCGGACTGCACCGGCACGCAGACGTACACCCTCAGCGACTCGCGGGCGGTCTACGTCTCGGGCCTGCGGCCGAAGGAGTACGAGGGTTCGGACTGCATCAACCACCTCGGTGAGGACTTCGGTGTCACCCTCGTGGACACCTCGAGTGGTTCGATCCTCTGGCAGCGCGAGTGGAAGTTCACCCCGAACGGTGTGGCGTTCGGGGCCGCCTTCGACGTGCTCGGGACGTCCGGACGTGCCGTGCTCGCCTCACGAGAGGCGGGAGTGGGCCCGCACGATGTCCTCGACCTCGCCACGGGACGAACCGTCGGCACCTTCCAGCCCGCCTGGGACGACTTCATGCCTCAACACGACATGCAGCCGGTGCCCGACGACTCCGGCGACGTCATCATGGTCCAACACTTCCGCGATGCGGATGGGCGATCGACGGCTGACGACATCCTCAGCCGAGCCGATCCGACGGACCTCGCTCACCCGAAGTGGAGTCAATCCATCGGGATGCGAGGATCGAGCCTGGGCTCGATCAGGCCTGGATTCTCCAGCATGACTGTGGACGGATACACAGAATCATCGAACTACGAGCAGGCCATGGTCGATCTGCAGACGGGGGCCTCGTCGCCTCTCCCCCAGACCGTTCATCTGTACCAGCCGATGAGCCAGGTCACTCTGGGGTGGGCAGCATCACCGTCCGACGCGTCCGTGGAGCTCATCGCGTACGGGCCAGACGGCCGGAAGCTCTGGACGAGGACGGCACCGGATTCGCCCAGAGTGTTCGGGGCTGCGACCCCGGGGACGGTGCCGGGCGTCGTGAACGGCTATCTACAGGTCGATACCGGCGAATTCTTCATCCGGGGCGCCCAGACACTGACGCTGATCGATCAGACGACCGGCGAGGAACGGTGGACGATTCCGACGCCTGCGTGCTTCACGGACACGGCGGTGTCATCACCCGTGATGCTCGACGTGCGCCGTGATGCCTTCCTCCTCGCGTCCTCCGAACCGAGGTGCGCGGTCAGCCACGAGTCGGGCTCGCCGGTGGAGGCACCGTCGGTCACGGCTCAGGGCGCGTTCTACCAGGTGTTCGGGCTCGCGAACCGATATGACTTCGATGGCGAAGCCGAGCCGGGCACAGCTCACGATCTGGCATCCGGTGACCTGATCTGGACGCGGGAGCGGCAGGACTACGAGGCCTGGGCCTTCGACGGCGGGTACCTCATCAGCCACCGACGCAATCACATCGAGTCGATCGGCTGACGGGAGCCGTCCGTCACTTCTTCTTGTGCAGCGCGTCGGGCTTGTGCACGGCCTCCTTGCCGGTCTTGTCGCTCTTCACGAGGTACTGCGGGTCGTCCTTCGACGCCCGTACGGTCCGTCCGGCCGCTTCGGTGTCGTCGGTGAGCTTCTTCTCGACCTCGCCGGGCACATCCACGCCGTGCGAGGACCACTCGACGTGGTCGCCATGCTTCAGTTCGTCCGCCATGACCGCAGCCAACCACCGACAGCGACCATGCGCGAGGGTCAGGGCACCGCGGTGACGAGGAAGTTGTCGAAACGCACCGTGATCGGCGTCGCCGTCGCGGAGGCCGAGAGATACGCACGGAGGCCGACGCCCCCGGCCGACTGCAGACCCGCCGTGGAGTCGGTCGCCGTGACCTGCCACGCGGCCGGCTCGGCCTGTGTCGACGGCCAGACCTTCGCGCGCAACGTCGTGGGCGAGGAGCCGACGGCCTGCACCCGCAGAGAGAGCTGCTGCCCTGCGCTGTAGGTCAGTCCGCTCACGGGTACCGCCTGCAGCGTCGTCCCGTTGGCGAGCAGCTGCACCTGCACGGCTCCGCTGGCGCTGAGCCACGCACGGCCCTCGTACACGGCCGAACCGAGCTGCCGCCCGATCGCCGAGACGAAGATCCCTCCGCCGGTCGGCGCGAAGTCCGTCGTGAAGGTGACCGTCGTGTCCGTCCGGCTCGACGACACGCTGCCGAGCGTCTCGGTGCGCGTGGAACCGGCCGGGACGTTCATCCGCGCGGTCCCGGACGAGACCGTGTAGAAGGATGTCGTGCCCGAGGCCGTCCACGCGCCGCCGACCTCCGCCGATCCCCATCCGCTGGTCAGAGTCCGCTCGAAGCCGTCCTTCGCGACCGTGCTTCCGCTCGTCGCTGCGACGGTCATCTGGCGCGTCGTCGACGCCGTCGCGCCGACGTTGTCCGCCACGGTCAACGTGATCGTGTACGTACCGGCGTTCGCATAGGTGTGCCCCGCGGTCGCCCCAGTGGCGGTGCCGCCGTCGCCGAAGTTCCAGTTCCACGAGGCGATCGCGCCGTCGGGGTCGCTCGAGGCGTTACCGTCGACCGCGACCGCGAGACCGTTGGTGCCGGCGGTGAAGCTCGCCGTGGGCGGCTGGTTCGCTCCGCCGCCGAGGATCACGACGCGGTTGCCGGTTCGGGCGATCCGGTTCCCGTCGGGATCCGTGACCGTCAGCGTGTACGTGTGCGCGCTGCCGCCCGCGAGCCCCGTGTCGGTGAACGACATCCCGGGCCGGTTCCAGAAGGTCGAGGTGCGGGTGACCTGGGAGATGGGATGCGCGGTGTCGCCGTCCCGCGCGAGTGCGTAGGTCAGGGAGACATTGTCCTGGTCGTACGTCGCCGTCCAGCTGATCTTCGCCTGCCCGGCCGTCGGCGACGTGGCGTTCGGTGTCAGTGCCGTGTTGTTGTTCGGGCCGGTGGTACTGCGCACGACCGAGTCGGCCGCGAACCGGACGAGCCCGTACTGGGCCGTCCCGTTGACGGCCGGAAATTCTCCGCCGACGACGAGGTAGCGGCTGTCCCCCGCGACGCTCCACGCCGCCTGACCCTGACCGGTGTACGACCCCGTCACATAGTCCGGGAACCAGTTGAGGAGGGTCGGCGACGGCTGGCCGCGGAAGTTCGCGTACGACGTGTTGCCGTCGTTGGTCAGCGTCCCGGTGCGTGCCTTCGAGAACGCGATCGTGTGGTGGAAGGTGCGCGGATTGGTCTCGGGGAAACCGCCGACGTTGCGGCAGTCATGCGGGTGGCCGGCCGCATACAGCGCATTGTTCAGCGGAACGATCGAGTAGGTGTCACCGTGGCAGTCCTCCAGCCAGATCAGGGAGCCGGTCACGCCGTCCGCCGCGAAGCTGCCCTCGAGGTTGCCCCCGCTGCCGAACACATACCCGGAGCCGTAGACGCGGTCGCTGGTCGCCTGGAGGGAGGTGATACTGGCGTTCGCTCCGGCATCCCGGACCACGCTGTTCGCGGGGAAGGGCAGAGCCGAACCGGTCGAACCGCTCAGCATCGCAAGCCCGTAGTGCGCGGATCCGTTGACGTTCTTGAAGCGGCCCCCGGCGTAGACGCGGTTCCCGTCCGGGCTCACCGCGAGCGCGTCGACCACGTTGTCGGCCGACGCCGACCACGAGGTGACGAGCGACCCGTTGGACGCGTCGATCTTGGCGATGTAGCCGCGGGAGACGCCGTTCACGCTGGAGAACGTGCCACCCGCGTAGACGGCCGAGTTCGTCACCGCGAGCGCCCGGACCTGGCTCTCCATGACCGGCCGGAAGGAGCTGATGGGTTGGCCGGTGGCGGTGCTGATCGCCACGATGCGGTAGTAGGTCGCCCCGGCAGCCGACGTGAAGTCGCCGCCGATGTACACGCGGGAGCCATCAGGGGAGGCCGCGATCGCGAGCGCCTGCCCGTTCAGCGGCACGTTGATGCTCGTGATGAGGGAGCCCGTCGTGATGTTGTAGGCGAGGAAGTTGCTCCGCGGGGTGGTGTTCGATCCGGCGGGCGACCCGGCCGGGCGGGCGGTGCCGAACTTGCCCGCGACGTACACCGTGTCGCCGACGACCGTCTGCGCCCAGGCGACGCCGTCGATCTGGACGGTGGGCAGCGCGGTCGCCCCCACGGTGGGCGGAGAGGCGGGGTCGTTCGGATCGGGTGGCATGGTGTCCGCAGACGCCGGGCCCGCGACACCACCTCCGATCAGGAGCAGCGCGCTCAGCACCGCGGTGAACAGCCCGAGCGCGCGCGCCCGGCGGGACTTCGATGTTGCATCCATGACAGCCTCGGGCAGACTTGATTGATCCTCAGTTTGTGCCCTCAGGCTACTCCGAGGGGCGCGGATGCGCACGAAGAATCTGCCCGGATGTTCGGGAGGAGGAAGCGATGGAGCCGCCCAAGGGAATCGAACCCTTGACCTTCTCATTACGAGTGAGATGCTCTGCCGACTGAGCTAGGGCGGCGTGGGCCGGACATCCATCCGGCGCACAGGAAGATAGCTTACCCGATCACGCGGGGTACTGCCGACCATGCCGGAACAGTGTCAGCGGACCTGCGTTCCGAGCGCCGAGAGCTGCTCGAACGAGCTGCGCAGGCGGTCGGAGAGCGGCTCGACACCGCCGTGGTCGGCCCAGCAGGACCACGCGTGCCGCATGCCCGCGAACGCGACGTAGGTCACCAACCGGGCGCGCTGGTGCAGGGCTTCTTCGTCGGCAGCAAGATCCGGGTCGTCGTGAGCAAGACGGCGCTGGACGACACCGCTCAGCGCATCCTCGAACTTGTGCATGCTGGCCATGCGCAGCGCGAAGAGCTCCGGGTTGTCCTTGAGGAGGGCCCTGCGGAGGGTGTGCAGACGGTGGACGCTCTCGGGCGCCTGGGGCGCTTCCGCTTCCCCGTCCCCCGTGTCCCCCAGGTCGATCGCGGCCACCAGCAGGGTGCTGATCCCGTCGAGGATCGGCTGGCCGGGGCCGGCCGAGACGAACTCTTCGATGGTCTCCTCGTCCGGGAGCTCCGGGAGCTCGCCGATGATGGCGGACTCCTTCGAGGGGAAGTAGTTGAAGAAGGTACGCGGCGACACGTTCGCGACGTGACTGATCTCGTCGATCGTCACGCGGTCGAAGCCGCGCTCGCTGGCGAGCTCGACGGCGGCGAGCTGGATCGCGCGTCGGGTCGCGATGCGCTTTCGCTCGCGGAGGCCGAGCTCGTTCAGCGTGGAATCGGGGGCCACTGACACGCCTTCGATTATTTCACTCCCTGCAAAATTGCACCACTCACCCGAACGGTGGACGCCTGCGGTCAGCAGATCTTCCCGTCGGTCGGAACGGTGCCGTTGACGAGGTAGTCGTCCACCGTGTCGTTCACGCAGGAGTTCGACTTGTTGTACGCGGTGTGCCCCTCGCCCTTGTAGGTGAGCAGGTGTCCATTCTGGAGCTCGGAGGCGAGGTTCTTCGCCCAAACATACGGCGTCGCGGGGTCGTTGGTGGTGCCGACGACGAGGATGGGCGCGGAACCGTCCGCCGAGATGGGGCCGCGCTGGCCTGTCGACTGGTACGGCCAGTTGGCGCAGCCGATGTCGCCGTAGGCCATGTACGGCCCGATCACGGGGGCGGCCTTGGCCAGTTCCGCCGCCTGCTGGCGCATGAGTGCGGGATCGGCGTCGTAGCTGTAGTCCAGGCAGTTGATGGCGACGAACGCCTCGGTGGAATTGTCCGAGTACGTGCCGTCGGCGTCGCGGTTGTTGTAGGTGTCCGCGAGGGAGAAGGCGACGGATGCGCTCCCCTTCATCACCGACTCGAACAGCTTGTCGAGGTACGACCACGCGGTCGCGTCGTACAGCGGCGTGATGATCGCCGTGACGAGGGTGTTGGCGCCGAGCTCGCGGCCGTCGGAGTTGCGGATCGGGCTCTTCTCGACCGCTGCGAGCAGCTGCCCAACAGTGCTCATCGCGTCGTCCACCGAACCGGTGAACGGGCAATCCTTCCGAGTCAGGCAGTCGGTCAGGTAGGCGCGCAGCGCGCTCTCGAATCCCTTGGCCTGCACCTCGGTCACATCGAAATTGCTGGCGGCGGGATCGAGCGCGCCGTCCAGCACGAGCCGGCCGGTCTTGCCCGGGTACAACCCCGCGTAGACGGCGCCGAGGTAAGTGCCGTACGAGTAGCCGAGGTAGTTGAGCTTCTTGTCCCCGAGCGTCGCTCGGAGCAGATCGAGGTCGTGCGCAGCGCTGACGGTGTCCACCTTCGGGAGGGGAGCGCCGGTGTTCTTCTTGCACGCCTCGCCGAAGTCCTTGGCGATGGTGGTGTTCTCGGCGATCCACTGGTCGGAGCCGCGCTCAC
Organism: Leifsonia sp. 1010; assembly: GCF_031455295.1. NCBI lineage: Bacteria > Bacillati > Actinomycetota > Actinomycetes > Micrococcales > Microbacteriaceae > Leifsonia > Leifsonia sp. 1010. The sequence goes on along the minus strand of NZ_JAVDSL010000001.1, from coordinate 1,782,298 downwards.
CGGGGGTGATGCCGTACAGGTACTGGTCCATCTGCTCGGCGTCGTAGCACTTGACCGCGGTGGACCGGCCGACGCCGCGGGGGTCGAAGCCGACGATGTCGAAGTGCTGCTGAAGTGTGTCGTCCGCGACGAAGTCGACCGAGTCCTTGACGAAGTCGAAGCCGGACGCGCCGGGTCCGCCCGGGTTGGTGAGCAGCGAGCCCTGTTTGGTCCCCTTCGCCGGCTGACGGATGAGCGCGAGCTCGACGTCGCCCTTGCCGGGGTGGTCCCAGTCGAGTGGGGCTTTGACGGTGGTGCACTGCTTGCCGCCGCTGCAGTTCGTCCAGTGGAGCACCTGGCTGTAGTACGGCTGCAGCTCGGCGGAGACGTCCCCGGGAGCTGGCGTGGACGTCGTCACCGTCTTCGCGGGCAGGAACCAGGTCACGCAACCACTGAGGGTCAGCGCGACGACGGCCGCGAGGGCGACGAGAGCGGTGCGGCCGGTGCGCCGTCGCGCGGCCTGGTCGCGTACCGGGGCACGGCCGGGTCGGGTGATCACAGGTCGTTCCCCTTTCGAGCGGTCGTGCCGCGCAGGATGGTGGTCAGCATGGCCTCGAGGGCGAGGGCCGGGGCGACGTTGCCGTCGATGCGTTCGCGCGCGGTCGCGACGGCGTCCATCGCGGCGAGCGTAGCGGCCGGAGTCGTGTGGGTGCTGAGAGCATCGAGTTCGGCACGCAGCTCGCGGTTCACCAGTTCGCTGTCGCTGCCGAGCTGGATCATCATCACGTCGCGGTACAGCGAGAGCAGATCGACGAGGATGCGGTCGATGCCGTCGCGGAGGCTGCGGGTCGCACGCCGCTTCTGATCCTCTTCGAGCTGGCGCAGCTGGCCGCGAAGCGCCGGCGGGATCGTGCCGCCCGGTTCGATGCCGAGCGAGCGGAGGGCGTGCTCGCGCTCTTCCGCATCCCGCTCCTCGGTGATCGCCTTCGCGTCGGCGCCGGCGATCTCGAGCAGTGATGCCGCCGCGAGGACGGCGTCGGATACCGAACGGATGCCGAGCGCCAGCTCGAGCGTCTGCTCGCGTCGGCGGCGGGCCTCCTCGTGGGTGGCGAGGCGATGCGCCATGCCGATGTGGCTCTGCGCGTGGCGAGCAGCGCGCTCGGCGGTCTCCGCATCCACCCCGTCGCGCCGCTGGATGAGGCGGGCGACATCGTCGACGCTGGGCACCCGCAGCCGCACGGTGCGGACGCGGGAGCGGATGGTCGGGAGCAGGTCGGCGTCGCTCGGTGCGCACAGGATCCAGACGGTCCGCTCCGGCGGCTCCTCGAGCGCCTTCAACAGCACGTTGGAGGTGCGCTCCGTCATCCGGTCGGCATCTTCGATCACCATCACGCGGTACCGGCCGACCGACGGCGCGAACTGCGAGCTGGCGACGAGGGCGCGGACCTCGTCGATGGAGATGATGACGCGCTCGGTGCTCAGGACGGCGAGGTCAGGGTGTGTGCGGGCGTCGACCTGACGGCGGGTCGCGAGATCGCCCTCGGGGGTGCCGGGGCTGAGCAGCGCGGTGGCGAAAGCGTAGGCGAGGTTCGACCGGCCGGATCCGGGCGGACCGGTGATGAGCCAGGAGTGCGTCATCCCGCGGCCGGGAGCGCCTGCTCCGGTGCCTGCGGCGGAGCCGATCGCGGCAGCGCGGACGACCTCGATCGCCTCGTCCTGGCCCGTGAGCTCGTCCCACACCGTCATGGTCTCCAGGCTAGCTGGCACGACGGACACCCTCGCTCGGTCTCCGCACGACGGCCCTCAGACGCGCGCGGCGAGGCGGTCGCGGATCTCTGCGGCGATCTCTTCGACGGGCCGGCTCGCATCCACGACCAGGAAGCGCTCGGGCTCCTGCTCGGCCAGCGCGAGGTAGCCGGCGCGGACGCGCGCGTGGAAGTCCGAGCGCTCCGCCTCCAGCCGGTCGTACCGGGTCCGAGCGGAGTCGAGGCGGGTGCGTGCGGTGTCCTCGTCCAGGTCCAGCAGGATGGTGAGGTCCGGCAGCAGCCCCTCGGCCGCCCACAGGGAGAGGTCGCGGATCTGCTGGGCGTCGAGGACGCGTCCGGCGCCCTGGTAGGCGACGGACGAGTCGATGTAGCGGTCCTGGACGACGATGTCGCCGCGGGACAGGGCCGGACGGACCACCGTCGCGATGTGGTGCGCACGGTCGGCCGCGTAGAGCAGAGCCTCTGCGCGCGGCGCGATGTCTCCCCGGTGGTGGAGGACGATCTCACGGATCTCGACGCCCGCATCGGTGCCGCCCGGCTCGCGGGTGCGCACGACGGTGCGCCCGCGTCCGGTGAGCCACTCCTCGAGGAGGGCCGCCTGCGTGGACTTGCCGACCCCGTCTCCGCCCTCGAGCGTGATGAAGAGGCCCTCGCTCACTCGGCGGACTTCTTCGCCGCGGCGGTCGTGGATTTCTTGGCGGCCGGCTTCTTGGCGGCCGGCTTCTTGGCGGCCGGCTTCTTGGCGGCGGGCTTCTTGGCCGTCGTCGTCTTGGCCGTCGTCGTCTTCGCGGTCGTCGTCTTCGCGGTCGTCTTGGCTGCTGCGGTCTTCCGCGCCGGCTTCTTAGCCGGTCCCTTCGCCCGCTTGTCCGCGAGCAGCTGGACCGCGCGGTCGAAGTCGACCTCGTCCACGGTCTCGCCGCGCGGGATCGTGGCGTTGGTCTCACCGTCGGTGACGTACGGGCCGAAGCGCCCGTCCTTCACGCGGATCGGCTTGCCGCTGACCGGATCGGCGTCGAACTCCTTGAGAGCGCTCGATGCCCGGCGGTTGCCGTACTTCGGCTGCGCGAACAGCTCCAGCGCGCCCGGCAGGTCGATGTCGAAGATGTCGTCCTCACTCGGGAGCGACCGGGTGTCGGAGCCCTTCTTGAGGTACGGGCCGTAGCGGCCGTTCTGCGCCTGGATCTCTTCGCCACTCTCCGGGTCCGCTCCGACCACGCGCGGGAGGTCGAGCAGCTTGAGTGCCGTGTCGAGGTCGAGGGTCGCCAGATCCATCGACTTGAAGAGGGATGCCGTGCGCGGCTTGGCGGCGGCGGCCTTCTTGGTGGTCTTCGCCGGCTCCTTCACCTCGCCCGTCTTGGGGTCAACCGCAGCTTCCTCTTCGAGGTCCGCCTCGGTGACGTATGGTCCGAAACGGCCGTCCTTGGCGAGCACGAGCTTGCCGGTCTCGGGATTCGTCCCGAGCACACGGTCGGTCTGGACCGGCGCCTCGATCAGCTCGTGCGCCTTGGCGGGGGTGAGCTCGTCGGGAGCCAGCTCCGGCGGGATGTTGACCCGGCGCGGCTGGGCGTCGGGACCGGCCTCCGGCTCGGACACCTCGAGGTACGGGCCGTACTTGCCGATGCGGAGCGTCACTCCGTCGTCGATGGCGATGGAGTTGATGCTGCGGGCGTCGATGTCGCCGAGGTTGTCGATGACCCGGCGGAGACCCTTGTGCTTGTCGCTGCCGAAGTAGAAGCTGTTCAGCCAGTCGATGCGCTCGGCCTCACCGTCGGCGATGCGGTCGAGGTCGTCCTCCATCTCGGCGGTGAAGTCGTACTGCACCAGGTCGCCGAAGTAGTCCTCGAGCAGCCGGACGACCGAGAAGGCGACCCAGCTGGGGACGAGGGACTGGCCGCGCTGGGTCACGTATCCGCGGTCGATGATGGTCGAGATGATGCTCGCGAAGGTGGAGGGGCGCCCGATCCCGAGCTCTTCGAGCGTCTTGACGAGGCTCGCCTCTGTGTACCGCGGCGGCGGGGTGGTTTCGTGGCCGTCGGCGGCGATGTCGTGGACGCTCAGAGCCTGCTTCTCGGTGAGCGGCGGAAGCTTGGCCTCGGCCGAGTCGTTGCTGTTGCGCTCCTCGTCCCGGCTCTCCTCGTACGCGTTCAGGAAGCCTCGGAAGGTGATGACGGTGCCGCTGGCCGTGAACTCGGCCACCGTCCCGTCGAGCGGTCCTTCCGAGACGCGCGCCTCGACGGTGACGGAGGCGGTCTGGCCCTTGGCGTCGGCCATCTGGGAGGCGACCGTCCGCTTCCAGATCAGCTCGTAGAGTCGCAGCTCGGGTCCGCGCAGCGAGCGCTCCAGCTCGGCAGGGGTGCGGAAAGTCTCGCCCGACGGACGGATCGCCTCGTGCGCCTCCTGCGCGTTCTTGCTCTTGGACGCGTAGGTGCGCGGCTTGTCGGGGACCGTCTCCGGGCCGTACAGCTTCGCCGCCTGCGTCCGTGCCGCGTTCGTCGCCTGCTGCGACAGCGACGCGGAGTCGGTGCGCATATAGGTGATGTACCCGTTCTCGTAAAGCGTCTGAGCCACACTCATCGTCTGCCGCGCGGAGAAGCGGAGCTTGCGCGCCGCCTCCTGCTGGAGGGTCGAGGTGGTGAACGGGGCCGCGGGGCGCCGCGAGTAGGGCTTGGAGTCGACCTTGGAGACGGCGACGGTCGTGCTCGGCTGACGGATCGCCGCCGCGAGCGTCGTCGCGGAGGCCTCGTCGAGCGTCCGGGCTTTCGTCGTGAGACGACCGTGGTCGTCGAAGTCGCGGCCCGTGGCGACGCGGTCGCCGTCGATCCGGGCGAGGCGCGCTTCGAAGGCGTTCGCGTCTTCCGGTGCCAGTTGAGCGGTCAGTCCCCAGTACGAGGCGGGGACGAATGCCAGGCGCTCGCGCTCGCGGTCGACGACGAGCCGGGTGGCCGCCGACTGCACGCGACCGGCCGAGAGGCCCGGTCCGACCTTGCGCCAGAGCACGGGCGACACCTCGTAGCCGTAGAGGCGGTCGAGGATACGGCGGGTCTCCTGGGCATCGACGAGCGCGGTGTCGATCTCCCGTGTGTTGTTGCGAGCCTTCTCGATGGCCTCGCGGGTGATCTCGTGGAACACCATCCGCTTGACGGGCACCGTGGGCTTCAGCACCTCGACGAGGTGCCAGGCGATGGCCTCTCCTTCGCGGTCCTCATCCGTTGCGAGGAGGAGCTCATCGGCGTTCTTGAGGGCGCGCTTGAGGTCGGCGACCGTCTTCTTCTTCTGGTCGGACACCACGTAGTAGGGCTCGAACTCGTTCTCGACGTCGACGGAGAACTTGCCCAGCGAGCCCTTCTTGAGTTCGGGCGGCAGGTTCTTCGGCTCGATGAGGTCGCGGATGTGCCCGACCGAGGCCATGACCTCGTAGCCGTCGCCGAGATACTGGGCGATCGACTTCACCTTGTTCGGAGACTCGACGATGACGAGCTTCTTCGTGTCAGGCACCTGACTCCTCTTATATATGCACACACTGTGTCGCCACAGCTCACGGTTGTCGTCACGACTGGACCGGCGTGGCGCGCTCCCCCTGCAGACGCCGGTCCACGCCTGGCATGGTCCGTGCGGCCGACAGGCAAACCATACACACCTTCGCCGCTTGTCCGCCTAATCGAGTGTTCGGCGTTCGCCGTCGGCGCAGCCGCACGAACCGTCCGCCGACCCTATGCCGGCGATCCTCTCGGGAGGACAATGCGGGTATGGCAACGACGATGACGTACACCGCCAAATTGATCGACGGACCGCTCGAGGGCAAGACAATCTCGACCGGTTTCCTCGACTCCGGAGACGCCCGCCCCCGGCTGGAGATCTCGGCACCAGCAGGCTCCAAGCACTACCTCTACGTGAGGGCGTCGGGAGCGGAGCTCGAGTACGCGTCCGATGACGGCCGCGGGCAGCGCCCCACTGCCGTCTCTTACCGCTATCTCGAGACCGTCTTCGACTGACCGGAACCGCACCGAGGCGCGCAGACACCTCCCGGCCCGGGTTATCACCCGCCGGGCGGTCCGGCGCGTGCCGAGGCGGTCGCCGCGAAGGCGAGGTAGGGAGCGGACGCGGTCACCGTGACGACCACCCCGTTCTGCTCGCAGCTCGTCAACGCGGCCCCGTTCAGCTGCGCGACGCCCTGCGCCACGTCGCAGGGCACCCCACCTGCACGACCGCTCGCCACGTCGGCGCCGGCCAGCGCCGCCAGGTCGGCTGCCATCGCCGCACGCGCGTGCGCCGCTCCGGCTCCCACCACCGCGATTCCGCCGGACGCCACCGTGACCACCGCGCACACTGCTGCCAGCGCGAGCACAGAGCCGCTACCTCGGTCGTCCGAAGCCAAAGCCGCCACGAACGTCAAGCGGCAGCACGGCGACTCGAGAAACCTCCGTCTCATCCCACGGCCGCCTCGTCGAGAGCGCACGCCCGCACACTGAGCCGTATCCCGAGGCGGCTCAGGACCGTATCGCCCTCCGCCGTCAGCCGCACGCACACCGTCCGTCCTTCCCTCTCGGTCACCGCCGCCGCTCCATCCGGGATCGAACCGCCTGGGTCGTCGCCCCGGCCCTCCAATCGCGCCGCCGTCGCCGCCCCGCCCGCGAGTGCGCCGTACTGCACTGCCCCATAGAGAGCACCGACGCAGAGCGCGAGGCAGGCGAGCACCGCAGGGAGAGCGACCGCGAACTCGGCCGTCACACTGCCCCGGTCGTCGCGGACCTCGCGGCCGGACGCCGCTCTGCCGGTCATCCGCCCGACAGCGCACGGTGCACCAGGTCGGAGAGTATCGCCTTCACTTCATCGCCCTTCAGCACGGCGACCAGGAGACCGGCGAATCCGACGGCGGCCAGGATCGTGATGGCGTATTCGGCGGTCGCCGCGCCTCGGTCGTCGGCGAGCCGTCGCCGAAACCGTCGGCCGAATTCTCGCCCGATCCGCCGCAACAGTGGTCGCCTGTCGGTGCCGCCCGCACGCGCGGCGACCTCGGCTGTTCGTTCTTCGCTCGTCATGTGGTTCATGACTCCATCCTTCGTTCCGAGGCTCGCGGCCGGGCGCCTGGGCGCCGATCTGTGGAAAGTCATCGCAGTCCCGCCGTTGTGGACGACAACAGCGACAGCACGAGCGGTGCGACCGCCACCAACAGGAAGCTGGGGAGGACGCAGACGCCCAAGGGCACCATCAGCCGGACCCCGAGGGTTGTCGCTCGCCGACGGCCGTCCGCCCGCGCCGTTCGGCGCTGTTGGCGCGCGGCAGCAGTCAGGAGCTCGTTCGCGGGCGCCCCGGCCGCGGAGGCCAACCTGAGAACCTGCGCGACGCCTCCCTCGTCCACTGAGCCCAGTCGGGACTCCTCCGCGGCCTCTCTGGCGATCTCCCGGGCCGCGCCGGCCGACACGCCACCCGCCAGACCGACGGCGACGAGTTCCTCCGCGAGCCCTGGCGGACGCAGGCGTGCGACCGCGCGCGTGACCAGCGCCCGCATCCACCACCGGCCTGCCAGCATGAGGAGGATCCCGGCACCGACCGCCGTCGCCCCGGGTATCGATCCCAGTGCGCCAACGAGGTCGGCCCCGAGCGCTCCGGCGAGCACGGCCCCGACAGCCGGCAACCATGAGACCAGCCTCGCCGTCGCGCGGGGACCGCTCAGAGCGACGTCGACCTCACGTTCGGTCTCCGCAGCGTCCCTGAGCGTCTCCGCCATCGCGCGCAATGCGTGGCCCAGCGGAGCGCCCGTCCGCTCGGCGACCCGCCACGCCGCCGCCAGCATCCGCATGTCGCCGTCGTCCGCTGCCCGCAGAAGAGCAGACGCGCACGACGGCTGGTCCCTGAGGGCGTCCGCGACCCGCTTCGCAAGCGGATGCGCGCCATATACGGCAGCGGCTTCCCAGGCGGACCGCGGGGGCAGACCGGCGTCGAGCAGCACGGCCAGTGACTCGGCGAGCGCGGCAAGGTCATCCGGCCGCGTCCCCGCCGGCGCGGGCACTCGTCTCACGGGCGTGAACCGACGCGGTCAGCATCGCCGGCACCGACTGTCCCCGCGCAATCCGTACCGAGCTCCATGATGGCCAACCGGCCCGCGGCATCCAGCCGCAAGCGCCCGAAGCCGGACACCCTTCTGACACCGTCGGCCCTCGAAAGATGCACCACCAGCCCGATCGCGCTCACGGCCTGTCTCGCCAACGCGTGGTCGTCCAACCCGGCCAATGCGCCGAGTGCTTCAAGACGCGCGGGAACGTCCTCCAGCGAGTTCGCATGCAGGGTGCCGGCGCCACCGTCGTGGCCCGTGTTGAGGGCGGCCAGAAGGTCGCGCACCTCCTCACCCCGGCACTCTCCGAGCACAAGCCGGTCCGGGCGCATCCTCAAGGCCTCGCGCACGAGCCTGCGCAGGTCGACTCCACCGGCACCTTCCAGGTTCGGCTGCCGGGTCTCGAGGCCGACGACGTGCGGATGAGGGATGCGCAGCTCCGCGACATCCTCGATCACGACGATCCGCTCATCCGGCGGGGCGTTGCCGAGGAGCGCCGCCAGGAGCGTCGTCTTGCCAGCGCCGCCTGCGCCGGTGATCAGGAGATTCGTCCTCGCCCGCACGGCCTCGAGCAGCCGATCGCGTGCGAGCGGGCCCATTCCTCCACGGGCGACCAGCTCGTCGAGGGTCGGCTGCTCCCGCGCGGGCACGCGGATCGAGAGCAGGGCGCCTCCGGTGGACACAGGCGGGAGGACGGCATGGACCCGCACGCCCCCGGTCAGCCGGACATCCACGAACGGCGTCGCCTCGTCGATGTGCCGACCGCCCGCGGCGATCAGCCGAACCGCCAGCTCCCGCGCGGTCCGCCTGTCGGCGCGCCAGCCGTCCTCCCGCCGCAAACCGTCCGGCGGCCCGTCGCTCCACAGCTCCCCGGATGCGGTCACGAAGAGGTCGGTGACGCCCGGCCGCAGAAGGTAGGGAGCGAGTGGTCCGAAGGTGCGCCAGAGTCCGGGGGACTCGTCGCCGCGCTGGTGGTTCGTCATGCGACGACGCTAAAGATGGCCTACGGGCGTCCGGGGACTGCTCACCATATCGGTGGAGAACTCGCCGCCGGATCCGACTGTGAACAACTGCCGCAGGAGCCGGACTGCCGGTTAAAGAAGGGGGGCCGCACCTATTGGGGGGAACAGGTGCGGCCACTGCGGCGCAGGATTGGGGGGAATCGATTGCGCCGCACGCACGAATTTACATTCGGCCGGGGTCCAGTTTACGCAGAATCGATGCAAACGCAAGTCTCCTGGGGCGGCCGCTCGACCAGGTTGTAGAGTCAGGCATTGTCGCGCCACGACTCGTATCGACCGCATCGCAAAGGAGCGAAAAGACTCCCCATGAGCAACACAATCGACAACCTGCTGCACGAAGCCCGCCGGTTCCCGCCGAGCGACGAGTTCGCTGCGAACGCGATCGCCGACGCGGGCCTGTACGAGCGCGCGGCCGCCGACCGGCTGGGGTTCTGGGCCGACCAGGCTCGCGACCTGCTGCACTGGCACACGCCGTTCACGCGCACGCTCGACTGGAGTGAGCCTCCCTTCGCCAAGTGGTTCGACGACGGCGAGCTGAACGTCGCGTACAACTGCCTCGACCGGCACGTGCTCGCCGGCAACGGCGACCGCGTCGCGATCCACTGGGAGGGCGAGCCCGGCGACACCCGGACGATCACGTACGCCGAGCTCACGGCCGAGGTGAAGAAGGCGGCCAATCTGCTCACCAGCCTGGGCATCCGTGCCGGCGACCGCGTGGCGATCTACCTCCCGATGATCCCCGAGGCCGTCATCGCCATGCTCGCGGTCGCTCGAATCGGTGCGGTCCACTCCGTCGTCTTCGGCGGTTTCAGCGCCGAGAGCCTCCGCTCGCGCATCGACGACGCCGAGGCGAAGCTGGTGATCACCGCCGACGGCGGCTGGCGTAAGGGCCGCGTCTTCCCGCTCAAGGATGCGGTGGATGCGGCGCTCACCGGCGACGCCACCACGGTCGAGCACGTGCTCGTGGTCAAGCGCGGCGAGAACGCGGTCGCCTGGACCGAGGGTCGCGACCTGTGGTGGCACGACGAGATCGCGCTGGTCGACGCCGATCACGTGGCGAAGGCGTTCCCCGCCGAGCAGCCGCTCTTCATCCTCTACACGTCAGGTACGACGGGGAAGCCGAAGGGCATCCTGCACACCACCGGCGGATACCTGACGCAGGCCTCCTTCACCCACAAGTTCGTCTTCGACCTGCACCCGGAGTCGGACGTCTACTGGTGCAGCGCCGACGTCGGTTGGATCACCGGCCACACCTACGTCGTCTACGGGCCGCTTGCGAACGGCGCCACGCAGGTGATGTACGAGGGCACCCCCGAGACGCCGCACCCCGGCCGCTGGTGGGAGCTGATCGAGAAGTACAAGGTCTCGATCTTCTACACGGCGCCGACCGCGATCCGCTCGTTCATGAAGCTGGGACGGCAGCACCCGCAGAAGTTCGACCTGTCGAGCCTGCGCGTCCTCGGTTCGGTCGGGGAGCCGATCAACCCGGAAGCGTGGATGTGGTACCGCGAGGTCATCGGCGGCGACACGACCCCGATCGTCGACACCTGGTGGCAGACCGAGACCGGCGCGATCATGGTCTCGGCCCTCCCGGGTGTCACGACCCTGAAACCGGGGAGCGCCCAGGTGCCCCTGCCGGGCATCTCGATCGACATCCTCGACGAGGCGGGCACGCCCGTCGGCAAGGACCAGGGCGGCCTGCTCGTCGTCACGGAGCCGTGGCCGAGCATGCTCCGCGGCATCTGGGGCGACCCGGAGCGCTTCAAAGAGACCTATTGGTCGAAGTTCGGCGACAAGTATTTCGCCGGCGACGGCGCTCGCTACGACAAGGACGGCGACATCTGGCTGCTCGGCCGGGTGGACGACGTCATGAACGTCTCCGGCCACCGCCTGTCGACAGCGGAGATCGAATCCGCGCTTGTCGCGCATCCCTTCACGGCCGAGGCCGCGGTCGTCGGGGCGAACGACGAGACCACCGGACAGGCCGTCGTCGCGTTCGTGATCATCAAGCAGAACCAGCTGGAGCAGGCCGGTGCGATGGATGTCGCGGCAGAGCTGCGCAAGCACGTCGCCGAACAGATCGGTGCGATCGCGCGGCCTCGTGACATCTTCATCGTCACCGAGCTGCCGAAGACGCGATCGGGCAAAATCATGCGGCGCCTGCTGCGCGACGTGGCCGAGGGCCGGGAGGTCGGCGACACCACGACCCTGGCGGACACCGCGGTGATGAGCTCGATCCAGGCCAAGCTCTCCTAAGCGCAGACGACGGAGGGGCGGCACCGGTGGGTGCCGCCCCTCCGTCGTATCCGGGCTCAGTCGACGGCGAGGATCAGCTCCACCTCGACCGGCGCGTCGAGGGGCAGCACCGCGACGCCCACCGCGGAGCGGGCGTGGACGCCGGCGTCGCCGAAGATGTCGCCGAGCACCTCCGATGCCCCGTTGATGACCGCAGGCTGGCCGGTGAACGCGGGGTCGGAGGAGACGAAGCCGACGACCTTCACCACCCGGGTCACTCGATCGAGGGAGCCGAGGACGCTCTTCGCCGCGGCGAGCGCGTTCAGCGCGCAGATCCGTGCGTACTCCTTGGCGTCGGCGGGCGCGACGAGACCGGCGCCCTCACCGACCTTGCCGGTCGCGGGAAGGGCTCCGGCCACCATCGGCAGCTGCCCCGAGGTGTAGACGTGGTGCCCGTCGAGCACCGCCGGCGTGTATGCCGCGACCGGTGGGACCACGTCGGGCAGGTCGATCCCGAGCTGCGCGAGACGCGCTTCGACGTCCGCCATCAGGCCTGCTCCCCATCCGTCACGGGGCGCTTCAGATAGGCGACGAGTCCGCCCTCCGGACCGGTGACGATCTGCACCAGCTCCCAGCCTTCCGACCCCCAGTTGTTCAGGATCGCTGCGGTGTTGTGGATCATCAGCGGGGTGGTCAGGTACTCCCAGCGCGGCATCGTGCTCCTCGGATCGGGGGATTTTGCAGGTTCATCACCTACTCTGATCCTATGTCTGCGCAAAAACCACAGGCTAGAGGTGTGCTCGGCGCCGCCGGTGCATTCATCGGCATGAGTGTTGTGGCCGGTCTTCTGGTCACCGCCGCTGTCACGCCCGCGATCGCTGTGACGGGGATGGCGGCCAACAACAGCATCGGCGTGTTCGAGGGACTCCCGGAGTACCTGAACGTCGACCAGCTGGCCCAGCCGACCACCATCTATGCCAAGAACGGCGACCAGGACGTCCCGCTCGCCACGTTCTACTCCCAGAACCGCCTGCCGGTCGCTTTCGACCAGATCTCGCAGGCGGCGAAGGATGCCGCGATCGCGGGTGAGGACCCTCGCTTCTACACGCACGGCGGTGTCGACATCCAGGGCACGGTGCGCGGTGTGCTCTCCACCGTCGCCGGTGGCGGTGTGCAGGGTGGTTCCTCGATCACCCAGCAGTACGTGAAGAACGTGCTGCTGCAGAAGTGCGAGGCGCTCCCGGTGAAGACCAAGGAGCAGAAGACCAAGTACCAGCAGTGCGTGGACGACTCCACGGGCGTCTCCCCCGACCGCAAGGTCAAGGAGATGAAGTATGCGATCGGGATCGAGAAGAAGTACACGAAGGACCAGATCCTGGTCGGGTACCTCAATATCGCCGGTTTCGGCGGCACCGTGTACGGCATCGAGGCCGCCGCGCACTACTACTACAACACGACCGCGGCAGCGCTCACGCCCGCGCAGGCGGCCAGCCTGATCGCGATCGTCAATGAGCCGACCAGCCTCAAGATCGACAACCCGGGTTCGGAGACCAACGGCGCCGCGAACGGGTACGCGAAGAACAAGGACCGCCGCGACTACATCCTCCAGAAGATGTACCAGTACAAGCGCCTGACGAAGGCGCAGTACGAGGAGGCGGTCAAGACCCCGATCCAGCCGGCGATCACCCCCTCCGAGCGCGGCTGCCAGACCGCGGGCGGGTCGGCGTACTTCTGCGACTACGTCCAGAAAATCATCCTCAACGACCCCACCTTCGGCGCCGACGAGGACACCCGCGCCTCCAACTTCAACCGCGGCGGCTACAAGATCTACACCAGCCTCGACCTCCAGCTGCAGCAGGTCGCCGAGGAGACCATCAACTCGTACGTGCCGGCCTCCTACCCGAAGGCCGACATCGGCGGCGTGCTGGTAGGTGTGCAGCCGGGCACCGGGCGGGTGCTCTACATGGCGCAGAACAAGAAGTACAGCCAGGACCCGGAGGTGCTCAACACGAGTACCGACTTCTCGTCCGTGAACCTGGCCACCGACCAGAAGTACGGCGGCTCGGGCGGCTTCCAGGTCGGCTCCACCTACAAGGTCTTCACCCTCGCCGAGTGGCTCAAGCAGGGCCACTCCCTGAGCGAACCCGTCAACGCCAACATCCGGACCTACAAGTCGTTCAAGGACTCGTGCGCCGGCAACTGGAGCGGCACCTACACCCCGCAGAACGACTCGCCGGGAGAGACGGGCATCCGCAACGCTCAGAGCGCGACGACGCTGTCCATCAACACGGCCTTCATCTCGATGGCCTCCCAGGTGGACCTGTGCGAGATCAAGAAGGACGCCGAGGCGTTCGGAGTCCACACCGCCAAGGGCGAGCCGCTGGACACCAACCCCGCTTCGGTGCTGGGCACCAACTACATCGCCCCGCTGACCATGGCCACCGCCTTCGCCGGCATCGCCAACAACGGGATGACCTGCTCGCCGATCGCCATCGACAAGATCCTCGATGCGAACGGCAAGGACGTGAAGGTGCCGCAGAGCGCCTGCACGCAGTCCGTCGATCCGGCGGTCGCGAACACGATGGCGAAGGCGCTCCAGGGTCCGATCCAGAACGGCACCGCGGCAGGGATGAACCGCACCGGCAAGGACATGCTCGGCAAGACGGGAACGACGGAGTACAACGACCAGCTGTGGCTCGTCGCGGCCACGACGAAGGTCGCCGGCGCGTACTGGGTCGGCAACATCAACAACCACGTCGACTTCCGCAAGGTGTACCCGACCCACGGCAAGTCGCCCGCATCGGCTCGTACGGACGTCATGCGCATCATGATGACGGCCGCTGTCGGCAAGTACGGCGGCGACGACTTCCCGGCCGCTCCCGACAAGCTGACGCGCGGCGTCCAGGTCGCTGTTCCGGATCTGACCGGTAAGACGCCCGACGAGGCGAAGTCGATCCTGACCGGACTCGGACTCGACTCGGCCGACGGCGGCCCGCAGGACTCGGTCGCCCCCGCCGGAACGATCTCGGCAACCGACCCCGCCCCGGGAACCCAGGTCACCAAGGGAACCGCCATCACCCTGTTCACCAGCAACGGCTCCCTCGTGGCCGTGCCGAACGTGGTGGGCCAGAAGTACGGTGACGCGCTCGCAACGCTGACCGCTGCCGGATTCAAGGTGAAGACCGCCGGCGGCAACAGTCCCACCGCTGTCGTGCAGGCACAGGATCCGGCGGGCAATGCCCCGGCCAAGCCGGGAACCCAGGTCACCCTGACGTTGGCCGCGCCGGCCGTACAGCCGACACCGGGTACGGGCGGATAGTGGCGCGCGGAGTCCTTCGACCGGCGGCGTCCGCCCTGGCGTTCCTCGCCGGGGCGGGCGCTGCCGCGTTCGCCTACGGTTCTCTGGTCGAGCGTCGCGCGTACACCCTGCGCGAGGTGAGCGCGCCGGTGCTCCCGGCCGGAGCGCGGCCGATCCGCGTCCTCCACCTCTCCGACCTGCACATGGCGCCCTGGCAGCGGGACAAGCAGGAGTGGATCCGTTCCCTCGCCCGGCTGAAGCCGGACCTGATCGTCGAGACCGGGGACGTGCTCGGCCATGCCCGGGGTCTCGAGGGCGTCCGCGCCGCATACGACGGCTTCCGCGGCATCCCGGGCGTCTTCGTACACGGATCCAACGACTACTTCGGACCGCAGGCGAAGAACCCGCTGAAGTACTTCCTCGGCCCGTCCAAGAAGCGCCCGTCGACCGCGCCACGGCTCGACACCGCCGCCCTGACGGCCTACTTCCGCGACCTCGGCTGGACAGACCTCGACAACCGCGCAGCCGGCCTGGAGATCGGTGGGGCCCATCTCGAGTTCTTCGGCGTCGACGACCCGCACATCCGCTTCGACCGCGTCGAGGCCATCCCCGGCGCGCTTGACGAGCTGCGCGAGGACGACCCGTTCTCCGACGACAACGCGTGGCCGGATGAAGGCCCGAGCGAGCAGCGGCAGGCGGTCACCATCGGGGTCACGCACTCCCCGTATCGCCGCATCCTCGACGCCTTCGTCACCTACGGTGCGTCGATGATCTTCGCGGGCCACACGCACGGCGGCCAGGTCTGCGTGCCGGGCTTCGGCGCGCTGGTCACGAACTGCGACATCCCGCGCGCGCAGGTGAAGGGATTGAGCGTGTGGCGCCACGCGTTCCGCTCCGCCTATCTGAACGTGTCGGCGGGCCTCGGCACGTCGATCTTCGCGCCGGTGCGCTTCGCCTGCCGGCCGGAGGCGTCCCTGGTCACGCTGACTCCAGCACCGTGAAGCGAGGCGCCGAGGAGGGTGCTGTGGTCATGACCACTCCCCCGCTCGTGTATCCTGGATGAGGCCTTCGGGGTGTGGCGCAGCTTGGTAGCGCGCTTCGTTCGGGACGAAGAGGCCGCAGGTTCAAATCCTGTCACCCCGACGTAATGAAAAAGTGAAGGCCCCCGGCTCGCGATGCGAGCCGGGGGCCTTCACTTTTTCATTACTCGCTGGTGTCTACCGGGGTCCCCGCCCGCGAGGGGCCCCGGGCGCCGCTCCGAGCGCCAGCGAGGACCGGCGTCCGGGGTAGCGGGTGGGGCGCACCGCGCAACGCCCGTGGAGAAGCTGCCGACGAACTCAGAACGCGTCCGGCCGGGCGAACTCCACCTCGGCCACCCGCAGTTCCGGGTCGATCCGCGAACGCACCAGAGGCAACGTCCGCGCCACGGCCGTGTCGATGCGATCCCGCAGGTCCTGAGATCGGATCGCGTAGTCCTCGAAGTCGCTCTCCGCCGCGTAGATGCCCAGGGGCAGCGTCAGCGACTGGAAGAACCCGAACAGCGGACGCATCTGGTGCTCGACCAGCAGCGCGTGCCGGTCGCTGCCTCCCGTCGCCGTCAGGACGACCGGCTTGTCGACCAGGGCGTACTGGCCGACATGGTCGAAGAAGAGCTTGAACAGGCCCGTGTACGTGGCGCGGTAGGCGGGCGACCCGACCACGAGGATGTCGGCGTTCTCGACGGCTTCGAGGGCCTCCGTGACCGTCGGGCTGAGACTGTTCCGGAAGGGACCGGCGCCGAGCTCCGGAAGAAGGGGCGCAAGCCGGATGGTGCGGGCGATGCCCCCGGACGCCTCGGCATAGGCGCGCGTGACCTCGTCCACGAGCACGGTGGTGCGCGACGGGTGGGTCGGGCTTCCGCTCACTCCGACCACGTTGAGTGGATGCGACATGTGGGAACCGCCTTCTGGCTGGGGACCGGGATTTCGCCCAACGGTACCCGGAGCCGCCCCGCATCGCTCGGGGCGGCGTCACGGTCCGTCATGCTGCGGGGTACAGCTCCCGGACGATCTCCAGCGAGCGAATGCGCCCCTCGAGCGTTGCGGCGCCGGACGAGATCATCAGCTCGTCCACCTGGGTGGACGCCAGCAGGGCCTCCAGCCGCGCCTTCACCTCGTCGGGCGTTCCGATCGCCTGACGGGCGTTGCGGGCGGCGATGAACTCCTCCTCCAGCGGGGTGAACTCGTGGGCGAGCGCCTCCTCCACGCTGACCGGCTCGGGCTTCAGTCCCTGACGCATCCGCAGGAAGGACAGCTGACCGGGAAGCGACAGCGCGCGCACGGTCTGCGGGTCCTCGTCCGCGATGACGTTCACCGCGATCATCGTGTGCGGCTCGGCCAGCGTGTCGCTCGGCTCAAATCGCGAGCGGTACAGGTTCAGCGCGGCCTCGGTGTTCTCGCCGGCGAAGTGGTGGGCGAACGCGAACGGGATGCCGAGGGCGGCGGCCACCTGGGCGCTGTAGCCGCTCGAGCCCAGCAGCCAGATCTGCGGTGCGTCGCCGAGGCCCGGGATGGCGGTGATGCCGTGCAGGGGGTTGGCGTCGCTCATGCCGCCGTAGAAGAAGCCGAAAAGGTCGAGGAGCTGCTGCGGGAAGTCTTCGACGCCGAGTCCCTCCGGGCTCCGACGCAGAGCCATCGCGGTGGCGCCGTCGGTGCCCGGGGCGCGGCCGATGCCGAGGTCAATGCGGTCGCCGTACAGGGCGCGCAGGGTGCCGAACTGCTCGGCCACCACCAGCGGCGCGTGGTTGGGCAGCATCACTCCTCCGCTGCCGACGCGGATGCGCTCCGTCGCCGCAGCGACTCCAGCGATGAGGACGGCCGGGGCGCTCGACGCGATGGCGGGCATGCCGTGGTGCTCGGCGACCCAGAACCTCTCGTAGCCGAGCCGTTCGGCCGCTTGCGCGAGCTGGATGGTGCCGGCGACGGCATCGGCGTTGGTGCCCCCGGCGGGGCGGCTGGCGAGGTCGAGGACGTTGATGGGGATGCTGCTCACCCCAGGTGCAACGCAGCCCCGGACACAGCGATTCCCGGTCGGCTCGAGGCCGACCGGGAATCACCGGGGATGGATCGTCAGGACGCCTTGAGCTTGCGCACCCAGCCAACGATCGCCAGGGCGATCAGACCGAGGACGACGAGCGAGCCGCCCATCCACGCCGCCCAGGTGGCGACGACGGAGCCGGTGTGGGCCAGTCCGTCGCTGCTGCCCGGGTCGAGGACGGTGCTCGCCTGGTCGGCCGGCAGGACGGTCAGGGAGGCGGGGCACTCGTGGCCGCTGCTCTGTCCGTGTCCGACGACGCTGTAGGTGCCCGAGGCGCTCGCGGGGAGCGTCACGGTGAGGACGTCGCTGCCGTCCGCGTTCGCGTGCTTCACGAACGAGAGGCTGCTGTCGGCGGTGCGGAGCGAGGCGAGCTTGAAGCCGGCGCCGTCCTGCCCTGTCACGGTCCAGTTGATCGCCTCACCGGGCGACCACGTGCCCGGGATGCAGATGAGGGTGGCCGTGCCGCCCGCCTCTGCGACGCTGACATCGAACTTGCACTGCGCGCCGTCGGTGTAGTTGACGGCGTTCGCCGCGGCCGGAGCCGCAAGCAGCAGCCCCGCGGTCACGGCGATAGCCGCCAGAATCTTCTTGAACATCGGCCGCCTTTCTGTTGGGGCCCGGCTCGCGGTCCGGTTAATGAGTAATTCTCACTTTACGACGGACGAGCACTGGACGACAATGGGCGCGACGGCGTTGCGTGCCCCCACATCGGGGGTCGTGCCGTCTCCCGGAAGCGTCGGCGTGGTCACGACGCTGAGGTCCGACGACGTCTGCTGGTCGTTCAGGAACTGCACGGTGACGGTCTTCGACTCGCCCGGAGCCAGCTCCACCGTGTAGAGGCTGACCGGCCGGGAGCGATCGACGCCGGCGACGGTGGTGTAGTTCTCTCCCCCGCTCAGCGTCGCGGCGAGGAGACCGCCCGTCGGTCCGTAGACGGCGACCCGCGTGCGGATGTTGCCCGGTGTCACGCCGTAGGTCCCGCCACCGGTCACGTAGCGCGGAAGAGAGGTCCCGGCGTCCGCAGGCGCCCTGTTGGTCAGCGTCACGGTGACGACGGTGGACGGCTTGCCGTCGGCGCGGCAGACGGCGGATCCGGCGGCGACCGAGGTGCGGAGGTAGTAGTCCATCTTGGCGCCGGTCGCGTCGTTGAAATACACGCCGATACCTGCTGTCGACAGGTCGGATGCGGGAAGGCCGCCGGCGAGCGTGGTGCCCGCGAGCACCTTCTGGTCCTCGGAGTGCGTCGTCCAGATCAGCACGCGCCGCGACTCGCCGGCGTCCGCCAGCGCCGTCAGCAGCTTCTTCGCATCCACGTCGCCGGACGACATCCGGTCGAACACGGCACTCGCGGCGGACGCGAAGAAGGCATCCTGCTGCGCCGGATCCTCGTAGCGCTGATAGACGTCGCTCAGGAGCAGCTTCACGGCATTGGCGGAGGTGAGGCGATCACCGGTCTGCAAGGTCACGGGGCCCGTCGCCTTGAGAAGGCCGCTGAGCACGACCGGGTCGACCGCGACAACGCCGTCGACGGTGCCGCCGTACGTCGTGGTCCACATCCGCGAGGCGGTCGCTGCGGCGAGCGGGAAGTCCGGAGTGAGGTTGGCGTCCTGCAGGTATCGCCCGACGAGTGGCCCGTAGAGGCCCTCGGTGTTGAGCGGGACGTCGGCGACCGGCGTCTTCCACGGACCGATGGAGGTGCCCGCCTCCTGGCGTTGCAGCGTCACGGCGCCGTTGTCGGCGTGCACGAGGGCGACGGCGCCGATCAGGCCGCCCGTCGCGCGGAGCTCTGCCGGGTTCTGTGCGGCCAGGAGGTAGTCGCGCGGGCCGTCGGCGCCGAGCATCGAGGGAAGAAGGCGAACGGCGTTGCCCAGAGCGTCCATCTCGGGGGCCGCCTTGTCGAGCACATCGTGCAGGCGATCCACACCCGACGCGACGGGACTCACGAGAGCGCCCGTCTCGATCGTCGCGACGCTCGCGCGGGCGGCGATGAACGCGGTCCGCGCCTTCGCGACAGCAGGTTGCGCTGCCGTGATGGGCGCGAGGTCGATCTGGCCGTCCGTGATGGCCAGCGCCCGGAGGTCCACACCGGTGCCCGCGGCGACCAACGGACGCACGACGCGCGAGGCCACATCGTCGGAGGCGGCTGCGGCCGTGCGGACCGCCGCGAGGTTCGGCCCGAGCCACGGGACGGCTTCGACGGTGACCCAGACCGGGTCAGAGGTGAGCGCCGCGGCCTCGTGCGTCTTCCGGCTCAACGAGTCGGCGGCGCGACCCGCGGCGGGGAGGTCTCCCGTCGCGATCGCGGACTTCACCTGCTCGGCCGCCGGGATCGCGTCCGTGAGGGCGCGCTGGGCCAGGAAGCCCCGGACACCAATCCACACGATGGTGAAAAGCAGGATGGCGCCCAGCCCCACGAGGATGCCGACGAGCACGGGATGTCGGAGCCTTCGACGTCTTCGCGGCGCGACCGACGGCCCAACCGCAGGACGCGGCGGCGCGTCCGGCTCCGTGAGACCTGTCGCCATGCGACAAATCTAACAAATCCTCACTTTTTTGGCGGCCCCCAAATGGGGCGAGTTACGCAGAGGCTGTCAGCGGCCCAAACCGCGGTACGTCCACCCGGCGCCGCGCCATGCCGCCGGGTCGAGCGCATTGCGTCCATCGATCACCGTGCGATGTGCCACGAGTTCGCCGACCGCCGCCGGATCGAGGCCGGTGAACTCCGGCCATTCCGTGATCAGGACGACGACGTCCGCATCCCGGACGGCCTCCTCGGCCGTCTCCGCGAACCGCAGCTGTGGCGCACGACGTCGCGCGTTGTCGACGGCCTGAGGATCTGTCGCGGTGACGATGGCCCCCGCGTCGGCGAGTCGCATGGCGATGTCCAGCGCCGGGGAGTCGCGGATGTCGTCCGAGTGCGGCTTGAACGCGAGTCCCAGCACGCCGACACGCACGCCGGCCAGGCCACCGGCCTCCTCGCGCACCAGCTCGACGACGCGCGTCCGGCGGCGCAGGTTGATCTGGTCCACCTCGTCGAGGAAGCGGACGGCGTCGCCCTTGCCGAGCTCGCGGGCCCTGGCGCTGAACGCGCGGATGTCCTTGGGGAGGCAGCCGCCGCCGAATCCGACTCCCGCGTTGAGGAAGCGGCGGCCGATGCGTGCGTCGTGGCCGATCGCATCGGCGAGCTTGGTCACATCCGCGCCGGTCACCTCGGCGATCTCGGCCATCGCGTTGATGAAGGAGATCTTCGTGGCGAGGAAGGCGTTGGCCGAGACCTTCACGAGTTCGGAGGTGGCGTAGTCGGTCACGATGACCGGAGTCCCGGCGGCGACCGCGGAAGCGTAGACCTCGTCGAGCAGCCGGGCGGCCCGCTCCCCCGCCTCGCCCTCGGGCACGCCGTACACGAGCCGGTCCGGG
The DNA here is from genome assembly GCF_031455295.1 of Leifsonia sp. 1010. Taxonomy (NCBI): domain Bacteria; kingdom Bacillati; phylum Actinomycetota; class Actinomycetes; order Micrococcales; family Microbacteriaceae; genus Leifsonia; species Leifsonia sp. 1010. Next base: position 1,761,454 of record NZ_JAVDSL010000001.1, on the reverse strand, counting down.
CTCACGGTGTCGCTGACCGCGAATCCCTCACGGAGGAACTCGGGATTCCAGGCGAGGGTGACCTCCGGCTGCGCCTGTGCGACCAGCTCCGCCAGACGCGCGGCGGTCCCGACCGGGACGGTGCTCTTGCCGACGATGAGGTCGCCGGGCTTCACGTGCTCCAGGAGGGAGGCGAACGCGGCGTCGACGAAGCGCATGTCCGCCGCATCCCCGTCCGCGACCTGCGGTGTGCCGACGGCGACGAAGTGGACGTCGGCCTCGGACACGGCCGAGAAGTCCGTGGTGAAGCGCAGACGCCCCGACGGAGCCGCCGACTCGAGCACCTCCGGCAAGCCAGGCTCGAAGAACGGCGGACGACCGGCGGAGAGGAGGGCGATTTTGGCCTCGTCGACGTCGATGCCGACGACGTCGTGCCCCAGGTGGGCCATCGACGCGGCGTGGACCGCTCCGAGGTAGCCGCAGCCGATCACGGAGATTCTCATGGTGTGCAGTTCCTTCGGGTGAAGTCGCCTTCGGGCGTGGTGAGGATCAGGTGAAGTCGGGGTCAGGCTCGTCGACGTAGGCGGGAGCCGCCTCGACCGGCCAATGCCGGCGGCCATTGTTGAGCACTCCTCGACTTTCCTGAAGGTAGCAGTTTCCGCAGAGAGACTCGTACGAGACCGACGCACCGTCGATCGCGACCTGGTCGCCGTCGAAGACGAACACCCCGTCGATCTTGCGCGCGTTGAAGATCGCCTTGCGGCCGCAGCGGCAGATCGTCTTCAGCTCCTCCAGGCTGTGCGCGACCTCCAGCAGCCGACGGCTGCCGGGGAATGCGACCGTCTGGAAGTCGGTACGGATGCCGTAGGCGAGCACCGGGACGTTGTCGAGCAGCGCGATGCGCAGCAGATCGTCGACCTGCGCCTCGGTGAGGAACTGGGCCTCATCCACCAGAAGGGCGCTGATGTCGGTGTCGAAGCGCTTGATGGTGCGTTCGCGGTGCCGCTGGAAGGCTCCATAAGCATCGGTCTCGGGCGCGATGAGGAAGTCGACCTCGCGAGTGACGCCCAGTCGGGACAGGATGCCCAGGTCGCCCTTCGTGTCGATCGACGGCTTCGTGAGCAGGACGCGGTGGCCGCGCTCCTCGTAGTTGTAGGCGGCCTGAAGCATGGCCGTGCTCTTGCCGCTGTTCATCGCTCCGTAGCGGAAATACAGTTTTGCCACGCACCGATCCTATGTGGCGGGGATGCCGGAAGCCCGACGGCGCGTCAGGTGAGGTACCCGTCCTCCGCAGCCCGGCGGATCAGGTCCGCGCGGGAACTCGTCGGACGACCGGCCTTCCCGTACTTCTCGCGCACCCGCCGCAGGTACGTCTTGGCCGTCTCGTACTGCACGTTCATGGCGCGCGCCACCTCGGACGTGGTCCGCCCATCGGCGTAGAGGATGAGCGCCTGCCGCTCTCCGTCGCTCAACCGCGGGCGGGCGGAATCGGGGATGAGCGGCTTCGGCCGCCATGCGGTCGGTGCGGCGGCGGCCCTGCCGACTCCGCGACCCGATGCCGACAGGGCTGCGGCGACGAGCTCCGTCATCGGCTGCGACTTGGTGACGTACGCGACGGCACCGGCGGCGAGCGCCGCATCCCGGTCCTCCGGGGTGTCCACGGCGCTGAGGACGACGACCTTCGCGCCGGCCGCGCGGCAGGTGCGGACGCGGGCTCCGATGGAGACCGATTCCTTCAGCTGCAGGTCCATGATGACGAGGTCGGTCGGGAACGCGTCGCTGTGCACCAGCTCCAGCCAGCTGCCGGCCCTCACGACCAAGTCGAACTCGGGTGCGTTCTTCTCGATCCACGACGCCAGGCTGTCGAGGAGGATCTCGTGGTCGTCGAGGATCGCCAGACGGATCGGCGGCTCCGCCGACCGTCCGGCGGCCGAGGTCGCCGTCGCTCCCGGTTCGTCCGGACGCAATAGTCTCATCGTCTTCTGCCTTCGCTGTCGGGGAATCCGCCTTCGGGGTAGGCGAATCGGATCGTGACGCCGTCACCGCGCAGCCGCATCGTGGCGCGCATGGCGACGGAGTTGAGGGAGCTGACGAACGGCAGGAGCTCGCGGCGCAGCTCGGCGCGGGGCTCGGCGATCTTCGCATGCAACGCGAACGACGGCCGTTCGGGTTCGCTCGCTTCGAGGAGGACGGACCGGGGTTCGAGGCCCGGGCGGGCGGCCACCGTCGCGATGAGGGCGCCGACGATGGCTCGCTGGTCGGCAGTCAGCACCCGTTCGAGGCGGTCCGGGTCGTCGACCCGCGGCCCGGTCCCATCGTCGATGGATGCGGCGGGCACCTCCACTAGTCTAGGTGCGAGCGCGAGTTCGAGGGTGTCCTCCAGCCAGGTGCGCGAGACGGCGCGCACGGACATCCCTCTGAGACGCTCGGCGATGCCTCGTGCGCGCACGATGTCGTCTTCGGTCACGGCGCCCCGATGGGCGATCGCCGTGAGGAACGGCACTGCCTCGGCGTTGAGCGCGGTCATGCGCTCCTGCGCGATCATCCTCTCGGCTGCCTGGCGGAGTTCGCCCTCCAACCGGAGCTGGCCTTCGCGCGCGACCTCGCGCCAGCGCAGCGTCTCGCCCGTCAGCGTCCAGGCGTACCCGGCGCCACCGGCGGCCAGGGCGAGGATGGGCGTCGCTGCCACCGTGGCGTACACCAGGGGGACGTTCGCGATGACGAGCGAGTGCTGGGCTCCGGCCAGCCCGCCGAGGACGATCGCGGCGACGACAGCCGAGCCGGCGACCTCGCCGATCGGGCGGTACAGCGGCATGGCGATGAGCAGGAGCGCGACGGCGATCTGACCCCAGTCGTCTTGGATGCGTTCGTTGCGGCCCCACACGGAGGAGTCGAACAGCGCTGCGGCGGTGACGGCGAACGCGACCACCGAGAAGTGGGACCAGCGGCCGAACGGGGCGAGCCCGGGATGGGTGCGGAGGGTGGCGATCACGACGGAGAGGAGGAGGACGCCGATGGCGACGATCGCGAGGGAGACGCTTCGCAGTTGGTCGGCATGGATGATCGTCGAGTACACCGCGTATGCCAGCGCGACACCTCCGAGCAGGGGCACCAGCGGCCAGGCCGATTGGGCTCCGAGCGGGTCCAGGCGCTGGGGCGTCCGCTCGAGCGTCACGGAGCGCGCTCCGACGATCGTGCGCGGGTTCAGGGCGGTCATCCGGCGCGCCCCTCGGAGACGGCGGCTTCCGGGCCGATCGGAACCGTCAGGATGACGGTGGTCCCTACATCGGCGCTGGAGTAGATGTCGACCGTGCCGCCCACCCGGGCGATGCGGTCGCCGACGGACTGCCGGAGACCCAGCCGATCGGCGGCAGGAGCCGACGTCGGGAAGCCGCTTCCGCCATCCACCACCATGACCGAGAGGGAGCCGCTGCCGGCCGACAGCGCCACCTCGGCGCTCGGGCTCCCGGAATGCCGGACGACGTTGACGAGGCACTGCCGGACGGCCAGACCGAGGGCGCGACGGGCGTCGTCGCCGAGGGTCGTGTACGCCGTGCGGTCGCCCGAGATGTCGACCGTGAGCCCCTCGTCGCGCGCCGCCTCGATGGCGCGGTGGAGCTCGCTGTCGTACCAAGGATCCGCGTCTCGTATCCCCGCGAGCCCGGCGACCCGTGGGGCTCCGGCGACCCCGGCGACCCCGGCGACCGCGGCGGCCCCAGGAACCCCGGCCCCGGCGACGCCGAGGCCATCCGCTGTCGGCACGGCGGCGAGCCCGCTGAGGTCGGCGTCGATGCGGCGGGCGAGTCGCTCGTCCAGTGGCCCGGGCTGCGCACCGGCGACGGCCACCAGCTCGCTGAGCACCGTGTCGTGGAGATCGGCGGTGGATGCGGCCAGCAGCTCTCGGCGGAGATCGACCAGCCGGGCGTCGCGCACCGCGCGATGCAGGGCCGCCTGCGCACGTGACCGTGTTCCCCGGGTCAGTCCGTCATAGGTGAGCACGCCGACCAGGAGGAGGTACGCCCCGAGTGAGATGGCGTCGGGAATGTACGCACGCCCGGTCGTCGCAGCACCGAGGATCACGGCCGCCTCGGCGAGGGCGAAGCCGAGAGTCGCCCACAGGATTCCCGCGAGCGCCCCCGTGCCCGTTCCGCCGACGAGCGTCATCGCGACCACCGGCAGAGCGACCACGAAGAGATTGGTGTCGGTGTATGCCGGCGTGCTGGTGAACAGGGCGACGACGTAGAAGTACGTGCAGACGGTGCCGACGAGGAGGTACGCGATCGTGAGACCCGCCGTTCGGCCGCGGGCCAGCGCCAGCAGCAGGGCGACCATCGGCATCAGCACGAGCAGTGTCACCCAGGAGGTCACGTTGCCGTCCACCAGGCTCGCGGTGCCGACGTTCACGACGGCGGCGGCGAGGCAGATCAGGCCGGCCCAGCGGGCTGCTGTGGCGAGGGCGCGCGAGTTCGCAGGTCGTGCCAGATGGCTGGGCAGACCGAGCGACACGTCGTCGTCCCTTCCGGACCCGAGCACTCCTCGGTCCCTCCCGGATTATGGCATCCGACGCGGACTCTGTGTACCCCGGCCGCTCGTACCCCGATCGACGCGCGTCCGGACATCGCGACCGCACGATGTCGCTGTGGAGTTGACTCGGAGAGGACCACTCTCAGAACAGGGTCGGCTGAACCCCCAATCCGGTCAGGGATGCACTCACGATCGACGCCGCGTCCGGCGCCTCTCCCTGCGACGCGGCCGATCCGGCAGAGCGCGGCGCGGATCCCGCCGAGGCGGACCCCGTGGCACGCACAGCAGACCCCACCAGCTGCCGCTCCCCCTCGTCGTCACGCAGCATCCCGAGCGCACTGGAGCGGACACCGCCGGTCATCGGATCTTCGCGACCGCGCTCCAGACCATGCGCTCGGATCAGCGGCTTGATCCGCCCGGCGAGCCATCGGCGATACTCCTGCGGCGCATAAGTTCCACGCCCGTACATGCGCCGGTACTGCGGGAGCAGCTCGGGATGCTCGCGCCCGAGCCACAGGTAGAACCACTCCTTGACGCCCGGCTTCAGGTGAAGCGCCGAATAGAGAACGGAGGTTGCGCCCGCCTCCTTCGCCTGCCGCAGCGCCTCGTCGAGGTGCGCGCGAGTATCGGTGAGGTACGGGATGATCGGCATCAGGAAGACGCCGCAGTCGAGGCCGTGCTCGCGCACCGCTGTGACCGTCGCGAGTCGAGCCTTGGTCGTCGGAGTGCCGGGCTCGACCGACTGCTGCAGGTCGTCGTCGTAGACCGCGATCGACATGGCGAGATCAACAGGCACCCGCTTGTTCGCCTCGACCAGCCGGTCGAGATCGCGCCGCAGCAGTGACCCCTTCGTGAGGATGCTGAACGGCGTGCCCGAGTCGGCCAGCGCGTCGATGATTCCGGGCATCAACCCGTACCGGCCCTCCGCCCGCTGGTACGGATCGGTGTTGGTGCCCAGTGCGACCGGATGATGGCCCCAGCTGGGCTTGGCGAGCTCCTTGCGCAGCACATCGGCCACGTTCACCTTGACGATGATCTCGTTGTCGAAGTCTTTGCCGGAGTCGAGGTCGAGGTAGGTGTGCGTCGGCCGCGCGAAGCAATACACGCAGGCGTGCGAGCACCCCCGGTACGGATTGATCGTCCACCCGAACGGCATCGGCCCTCCGCCACCCGGGATGCGGTTGAGCGCCGACTTCGCCAGCACCTCGTGGAACGTGATGCCGGCGAAGTCGGGGGTGCGCACGGAGCGCACCAGATTGTTCAGCCGCGCAAGCCCGGGCAGGGCGGACGGCTCATCGACCGACAACTCCTGACCACTCCAGCGCATGCCTCTATTCGAACATATGTTCGAATCTTAAGCAAGGTGCACCGTCTCCCCCTTCCACCCGGAGCGGAGCCAGCGGTCGTGGCTCGCGACCACGACCGCGCCCGGGTAGGCGCCCAACGCATCCTCCAGTTCCGTCGCGAGCGCCAGGGAGAGGTGGTTGGTCGGCTCGTCGAGCAGGAACACGTGCGGCGGGCGGGCGAGGATCAGGGCCAGCGCGAGCCGGCGCTGCTGACCGATGGACAGCGCGCCGACCGGCCGGTCGGCGTCGCGCGGGGCGACGAGCCCGAGCGAAGTGAGCGGCACGGCCTCCGCCCTCCGCTCCCCCACCGTCGCCTCGTAGATCCGGCGCGGCGAGAGCGCCAGGTCGGCGAACCGCACATCCTGCTCCAGCAGTCCGACGCGGAGCCCGCGCCGACGCTGAACGGCACCACTCGTTGGTTCGAGGCGACCGGCGAGCACGGACAGCAGCGTCGATTTGCCCGCCCCGTTCGCGCCCGTGACGAGGATGCGGCTGGACGGCCCGACGGCGAACTCGTCGACCTGGAGGCGGCCCGGGACGCGCACCTGGCGCGCCTGGACCAGCAGCCCCGACCCGTCGCCGAGCACCTGGAACCCGGACGGGATGCCCGCGAACTCCAGGCGAGCCGGCGGCTTGCGCACCTGACCGACGCGCAGTTCCTCCAGCCGTCCGTCCGCGTTGCGGATGCGCCGGCTGATCTGCCGGTCGAGGGCGTTGCCCTTGAACGCCTTGGCGAACTTGTCGTTGTCGCGCACCTTTCCGGACCAGGCGATGGATCGCGCGGTCACGTCAACGGCGCGCTCGAGTTCCTTGAGCTCGTGCTGCTCGTCTGCGTACTGCTTCTCCCATCGCGCGCGCTCCGCCTCCTTCTCTGCCAGGTACGCGCTGTATCCGCCGCCGAACACCGTGGTGCCCGAGCGCGCGGGGTCGAGGTCGAGCAGGCTGGTGGCCGCCGCGTCGAGGAACGCGCGGTCGTGGCTGGCGAACACGACGGGTCCCGCCCACCCCCGCAGCTGTCGCTCCAGGAAGGACGCCGCCTCGTCGTCCAGGTGATTCGTCGGCTCGTCGAGCAGAAGGGCCTCCGGGCGGGCGAGGAGCAGAGCGGCGAGCGCGAACCGGCTGCGCTGACCGCCGGACACCTCGCTCAATGTCCGCGACAGCGGGATGCCGCCGACACCGAGTCCGTCGAGCAGCTCGTCGCGGCGGGCATCGACGGTCCAGATCTCGGCGCGCTCGGCCGCCGCGAGGGCGGCGTCATAACGCGCGTCTGAGGCCGGATCGCCGGAGCCGAGCGCAGAGGCCGCCTCCTCGAGTTCACGCTCGATCGCACGAACGTCGGCGAGCGCGTGCTCGATCACCGCCGCGAGGGTGTCGCCAGGCTCGAACTGCACCTCCTGCCAGAGGAAGCCGGTCCGTTCCGGCCGTGTGAGCAAGCCCGCGTCGGGCGCCTCGGCGCCGGCCAGGACCCGCAGCAGAGTGGATTTGCCCGCGCCGTTCTCGCCGATGAGGCCGAGCCGGGTGCCGGGTCCGACCGTGATGGAGACGTCGGTGAGCACGCGACGATCGCCGTAGGCGACCGAGACGCCCTCAGCGCGAAGCGGGGTGAGAGTGATCGTTGGCATGGGGAACCGCCTTTCCGGGCGCTCCACGAGGAGCGGTTTCCCGCCGGGCGATCTCCGTCGTGAGTGGCGCCGGAGCGCCCAGGTGCCTGACCGGGCAGCGCAGCGACCGAAGGGTCCTCACTCACATCGACGGCGCCTCAGGCGCGGGACGTCAGGAGGTTCTCACTTCATAGCGTGGACGACCATAACAGGTCGTCCACGCCGTTGTCCAGAGGATGCGTCCAGAAGACGCGTCCAGAGGACTATTGCTGCAGCTGCAGGGTCTCCGCCGTCGTGTCGAGCACCCGCTTGGCCTCGTCCGGGCGGTCGTTCAGCGTCGTGCCGACCGTCGGGATGAGCTCCTTCAGCGTCGGAAGCCAGTCGCCGAAACGGTCGGGGAAGCAGTGCTTCAGCAGGTCCACCATGATCGGGACGGCGGTGGATGCGCCCGGCGAGGCTCCGAGGAGGCCGGCGATCGAGCCGTCCTCCGCCGCGACCACCTCGGTGCCGAACTGGAGGACCCCGCCCTTCTTGGCATCCTTCTTCATCACCTGTACGCGCTGGCCCGCGGTGATCAGCTCCCAGTCCTCCATCTTCGCCGTCGGCATGAACTCCTGCAGCGCCTTCAGCTTCTTCGCGCGGTTGGCGAGCAGCTCGCCGACGAGGTACTTGATGAGGTCGAAGTTGTCGCGGGCGACGGCCAGCATCGGGCCGATGTTGCCGGGGCGGACGGAGCCGGGAAGGTCGAACCACGAGCCCGTCTTCAGGAACTTCGGGCTGAATCCGGCGTAAGGACCGAACAGCAGCGACGCCTGGCCGTCGACGACACGGGTGTCGAGGTGCGGCACCGACATCGGCGGGGCGCCGACGGCGGCCTTGCCGTAGACCTTCGCCTGGTGCTGCGCGACCAGCTTCGGGTTCGTAGTCCGCAGGAACTGACCCGAGATCGGGAACCCGCCGAAGCCCTTGATCTCGGGGATGCCGGACTTCTGCAGCAGGTGCAGCGCACCGCCGCCCGCGCCGACGAAGACGAACCGTGCGGTCGCAATGTGAGGGGTGTTGCCGACCTCGTGCTTGACGTTGAGCCGCCAGAGGCCGTCCTTGGTGCGCTTGATACTGCGGACGGTGTGATTGAGAGCGAGCTCTGCACCGTTCTCGATCAGGTTGTCGATGAGCGCACGCGTCAGGGCACCGAAGTCGACGTCGGTGCCGGAGGTCTGCCGGGTCGCGGCGATGCGCTGCTTCGCGTTGCGCTTCTTGGTCAGCAGCGGGGTCCACTCGCCGATGACCGCGGGGTCTTCGGAGTACTCCATCCCCGCGAACAGCGGCTGGTCCTTCAGCGCCTCGTAGCGCTTCCGGAGGTAGCGCACGTTGTCACGGCCGCGCACGAAGGTCATGTGCGGCGTGGAGTTGATGAAGGTGTGCGGCTCGGGGAGATCGCCGGCGGCCACGAGGCTCGCCCAGAACTGCCGGCTGAGCTGGAACTGCTCGTTGATGCTGATCGCCTTGGCGGGGTCGACGGTGCCGTCGGAGGCCTCGGGCATGTAGTTGAGCTCGCACAGGGCGGCGTGGCCGGTGCCGGCGTTGTTCCACGGGTTCGACGACTCCTGGGCCACTTCGCCCAGGCGCTCGTAGATGCGGATGCTCCAGTCGGGCTGGACACGCTGGATCATGGCCCCCAGCGTCGCACTCATGATGCCGCCGCCGATCAGGACGACGTCGATGGGAGAATTGCTCACCCGTCAATCCTATGATGCGGCGACGACCGGACCGCCCGCGCGAGCAGACGCGGTCCGCGGCCGCGCAGTTATCTCGATATCGAGATAACTGCGCTCACCCGGCGAACGGCCCGAGTCGATCAGGCGGTGACGGGATTCGTCAGGCGCTCGGCCACCAGCTCGGCGATCTGCACCGCGTTGAGCGCTGCGCCCTTCCGCAGGTTGTCGTTGCTGATGAACAGCGCGATGCCGCGGCCTTCCGGCGCACCCTCGTCCGCGCGGATGCGGCCGACGAAGCTGGGGTCGCTCCCTGCGGCCTGCAGCGGGGTCGGGACATCCGTCAGCTGAACGCCGGGGGCGTCGGCCAGCAGTTCGGCGACGCGCTCGGGGCTGATCGGCTTCTCGAACTCGGCGTTGATGGAGAGCGAGTGACCGGTGAACACGGGGACGCGCACGCAGGTGCCGCTCACGAGGAGACCCGGCAGGTCGAGGATCTTGCGCGACTCGTTGCGCAGCTTCTTCTCCTCGTCGGTCTCATTGAACCCGTCGTCGACGATGGAGCCGGCCAGCGGGATGACGTCGAACGCGATCGGACGGACGTACTTGACCGGCTCGGGCAGCGTCACCGCCGAGCCGTCGTGCACCAGGTCGAGCAGGTGCTCGTCGGCGATCGCGGCACGCGCCTGCTCGGCGAGCTCCTCGGCACCGGCGAGACCGGAGCCCGAGACTGCCTGGTAGGTGCTGACCACGAGGCGCGACAGGCCGGCCTCGTCGTGCAGCGGCTTCAGAACCGGCATGGCCGCCATGGTCGTGCAGTTCGGGTTCGCGATGATGCCCTTGCGCGCGTCGGCGATGGCGTCGGGATTGACCTCCGAGACGACGAGCGGGACGTCCGGGTCCATGCGCCAGCCGCTCGAGTTGTCGATCACGATGGCGCCCGCCTCGGCGAACCGGGGGGCGTGCGCCTTGGAGCCCGTGGCACCCGCCGAGAACAGGGCGATGTCGATGCCGGAGACGTCGGCGGTCGCGACATCCTCGACCGTGATCTCCTGGCCCTTGAACGGCAGCGTCGTGCCGGCCGAGCGGGAGGAGGCGAAGAAGCGGATGCTCTTCACCGGGAACGCGCGCTCCTCCAGCAGCCGGCGCATCACGCCGCCCACCTGGCCGGTCGCGCCGACGACGGCCAGACGGACGCCGTTGCTGTCGAAATCGGTGAACTCGGTCATGTCAGCCCCTTGGGTCGTTTCGTGTGGTCAACCGCGCCGGTCGCGCGGCCATTCCCGTTCGCCGCGCGTACTACCGGCCGGTGCCGGCGTAGACGACGGCCTTCTCATCCCCGTCGAGCCCGAAGGCCGTGTGGACGACGCGGGCGGCCTCAGCAACCGTGTCGGCGCGGGTGACGACCGAGATGCGGATCTCGCTGGTAGAGATCATCTCGATGTTGATGCCCGCGTCGTAGAGCGCCTCGAAGAGCTTCGCCGAGACCCCCGAGTTGGTGCGCATCCCGGCGCCGACCAGGGCCAGCTTGCCGATCTGGTCGTCGTACTGGAGGGACTGGTAGCCGACCTCGTCGCGCTCGGCGGTGAGGGCGGTCAGCACGCGCTGCCCCTCCGACTTGGGGAGGGTGAAGGAGATGTCGGTGAGGCTGGTGGCCGCAGCGGACACGTTCTGGACGATCATGTCGACGTTCGCGTTCGCCTTCGCGACGATCTTGAAGATCTGCGCGGCCTTGCCGGGCACGTCGGGCACGCCGACGACGGTGATCTTGGCCTCGCTCAGGTCGGTGGCCACGCCGGAGATGATGGGCTCTTCCACGGTTCCATCCTTCTTGGCGGCCTCGGCGGCCGCTGCTTCGTTGAGGACATACGTGCCCTCCTTGTTGGAGAACGACGAGCGCACGTGCAGCGTCACGTTGTGTCGCCGTGCGTACTCGACGGCGCGGATGTGCAGCACCTTTGCGCCGGCGGCCGCGAGTTCCAGCATCTCCTCGCTGGTGATGCGGCCGATCTTGCGGGCGAGCGGAACCTGCCGCGGGTCTGAGGTGAAGACGCCGTCGACGTCGGTGTAGATCTCGCAGACCTCCGCGCCGAGGGCGGCGGCGAGGGCGACGGCCGTCGTGTCGGACCCGCCGCGGCCGAGGGTGGTGATGTCGCGCGACTCCCGGCTGAAGCCCTGGAATCCGGCGACGATCGCGATGGCGCCCTCGGTCAGCGCATCCTGGATGCGGCCGGGCGTGACGTCGACGATGCGTGCGGAGCCGTGCTGCGCATCGGTGATCATGCCGGCCTGGCTGCCGGTGAACGATCGGGCGTCGTATCCCATGCTCTTGATCGCCATCGCGAGCAGCGCCATCGAGATGCGCTCACCCGCGGTGAGCAGCATGTCGAGCTCGCGGGGCGCGGGGATCGGGGTGACCTCGTGCGCCAGGTCGATGAGCTCGTCCGTCGTGTCGCCCATGGCAGAGACGGCGACGACGACCTCGTTGCCGGCCTTGCGCGTCTCGACGATGCGCTTCGCGACGCGCTTGATGCTCTCAGCTGTCGCGACGGACGAACCGCCGAACTTCTGGACGATGAGGGCCACAGACTCTCCTGAACTCACGGGCTTCCCATCCTACCGATCGGGATATGACCGTTCCTTCATGTGACGACACCTGTGGACAAGGGCGGTCATCGGAGGAGGTGTGCATGCGGAGTGCCGAACGGAGGAGTTCGCGGGGCGTTCCAGAGCCGACTTCCTCCGTTGAGGAGCGGCACACGGCGTGGCGGGTGAGGACTCCTCCGTTCCGGGCGTGGCACGACGTGATGCGGAAGGGAGGAGTCTGCGCGCGAGATGGACGGGATCTGCGCAGAACGGAGGCCGATGCCCCGCCGTGGAGGTGGGAACTCCTCCGTTCCGCACCGCGGGAGTGGGGGCTGAGCAGAGGTGAGTGCTCAGCGGAGGTGGGGCTGGGCGGAGGTGGGCGGAGGTGGGGCTGGGCGGAGATGAGTACTCCGCGGAGGTGGGGCTGGGCGGAGGTGGGCGGAGGTGGTCAGGCCGGGCGAGGTCAGGAGACCTGGCGGCGGCCCTCGAACGCGCGGCCCAGGGTGACCTCGTCGGCGTACTCGAGGTCTCCGCCGACCGGCAGACCGGACGCGAGCCGCGTCACACGGATCTCGAGCGTGGTGAGCAGGCGGCTGAGGTAGGTGGCCGTCGCCTCACCCTCCAGGTTCGGATCGGTGGCGATGATCACCTCCTGGACCGTGCCGTCAGCCAGCCGCTGCATCAGCTGGCGGATGCGCAGGTCGTCGGGTCCGACACCGTCGATGGGGCTGATCGCCCCGCCGAGCACGTGGTACAGCCCGCGGAACTCGCGGGTGCGTTCGATCGCGACGACGTCCTTCGCCTCCTCGACCACGCAGATGAGGGTCGGCGTGCGGCGCGGGTCGCGGCAGATGGAGCAGGTCGGCTCCTCCGTCACGTTGCCGCAGATCTCGCAGAAGCGCACCTTGTCGCGCACCTCGAGCAGCACCTCCGCGAGGCGGGTGACGTCGAACGTCTCGGTCTGCAGGATGTGGAACGCGATGCGCTGAGCGGACTTCGGGCCGATGCCCGGCAGCCGCCCGAGCTCGTCGATCAGCTCCTGGACGATGCCTTCGTACACCGGCTACCTCATCCCCGGGGTCGGAGGTGCGGGCTGCTCCTCGATGAAGGTGGCACCGAGGATCTCCCGGACAACCGCCTCGCCGTAGCGCTGCGGCTGCTGGAAGGTCGGCGTGCGGGAACCCGCGGCCGGGGCTGAGGACGGACGCGCCGCGCGTGCGGCATCGCCGGACGACGCGCTCTCCGCGCTGCGCGCGGGCTGCGCCGACGGTGTCGCTGGCGGAGCGGCGACGGCCGTGGCGGACGGGGCGGCGGCCCAGTCGCCCGCGGGCTCCTCCGGGACGGGCGGCTCGAATGGCGGCTCGATCTCGGGCGGCGGGACGTCGTCGAACGGCGGCTCCTCCGTCGCGGGAGCGCCGGGCGGAGCTGCGGCAGGCGTGGGTGCCTGCGGTGCTGTGGACGGCGCGGCCGGACGCTCCATGGTGACCACGGCGGAGGTCACCGTCGCGGCCGCCTCAGCGGTCTCGCTCGAGGAGGGGATGGTGACGGTCGCCCACTCGGTGACGACAGCAGCCGGAGCGGCCGCAGCCGGAGCAGCGGCGGCCGGAGCGGCCGCGCGCGAGGACCCGGCGTCGGGCGCGGTCGACCGCGGAGAGGCGGTGCCGGACTGGGCCGACATATCCGGAGCGGATGCCGTGGGTGCGGCCGGCGCCGCCTGTCGGGCACCACCCGGCTCGGCACCCGGCCACGTCTCGGCCGCAGGCGCGGCGGGCGCACCGGCGGAGGGACGGGGCGATCCGCCGGACCCGGGAGCCGAGTCGGCCTTCGCGATGAACTTCACGCGGATGCCGAGGACATCGACGATCGCCTGACGCAGGTACTCACTGACGCCCGGGGCGCCACCGGCGTCGGGCTGCCGGAAACTCTGGACGTCGTTGTCGCTGGGGAACGACAGAGACAGGACGTCGCCGTTCAGCGAACGCACCTGCGCGGTGAAGACGACCATCCACGCGCTGCGCTTGGCCCGCTGCACGGCGTCGAGGATCTGCGGCCAGGCGTCTTTGACCTGCTGGGTGGTGACGGGACCGACGGGTGCCGCCGGAGCCTGCGACGCGGCGGTCGCGGAGGGCTGCTCTGTCGGGGCCGGAGCCGCTACGGGCGTCTCGTCGCCCGACGGCGTGGCCGTGGCGGTCTCCGGGGCGGGCTCGGCCTCGGCGACCGGCTCTGCCGAGGCAGCATCGGGAGCCGCAACGGATGCGACGGGCGCAGGAGCAGACGGCGTCGTCGGCGCAGCCGAAGAAGCCGCGGGGGCCGCGGGGGCCGCGGCACGGGCCGGCTCGCGAGACGGGGCCGAGCTCGCCACGGCCGGTGCGCCGCGCTCGGCGGCCACACGTTCCGTCCGACCGCCCTCGGCGCGACCGGGCTCGGAGCCGATGGCGTCGCTCACGCCGACGCGGCGCTCGAGCCGCTCCACGCGGGCGAGCGCACCGCGCTCGCTCTCGTCGCTCGACGGCACCAGTACGCGGGCGATCATGAGTTCGAGGTGGAGCCGCGGCGACGTCGCGCCGGTCATCTCGGTGAGCGCGGCGTTCACGATATCGGCGGCGCGGCTCAGCTCTGCGGCGCCGAACTTCATGGCCTGCACGCCCATCCGGTCGAGCTCGTCCTGCGGGACGCCGCGCAGCACGGCCGCCGCCCCCTCGACGCTCGTGGCGGCGACCACGATCAGGTCGCGCAGCCGCTCCAGCAGGTCTTCGACGAACCGCCGCGGGTCCTGACCGGTCTGGATGACGCGGTCGACCGCCGCGAAGGCGCCTGCCGCATCCCGAGCCGAGATCGCGTCGATCACGTCGTCGAGCAGCGCGGCGTGCGTGTAGCCGAGGAGGGCGACCGCCCGCTCGTAGTCGATGGCGCTGCTCTCGGACCCGGCCATCAGCTGGTCGAGCAGGGAGAGCGTGTCGCGCGGCGAACCGCCGCCCGCACGCACCACCAGCGGGAGGACTCCCGGTGCGACCGTCATGCCCTCGCTGTCGCACAGACTCTGCACGTACTCCAGCATCTGCGCGGGAGGGACGAGCCGGAACGGGTAGTGGTGGGTGCGGGAACGGATCGTCCCGATCACCTTCTCGGGCTCGGTCGTCGCGAAGATGAACTTCACGTGCTCCGGCGGCTCCTCCACGATCTTCAGCAGGGCGTTGAAGCCCTGCGGGGTGACCATGTGCGCCTCGTCGAGGATGAAGATCTTGTAGCGGTCGCGGGCGGGGGCGAAGATCGCACGCTCGCGGATGTCGCGCGCGTCGTCGACGCCGTTGTGGCTGGCCGCGTCGATCTCGACCACGTCGAGGGAGCCGCCGCCGTCGCGGCTCAGCTCGATGCAGCTGGCGCACTTACCGCACGGGGTGTCGGTGGGCCCCTCTGCGCAGTTCAGGCAGCGCGCCAGGATGCGGGCCGAGGTGGTCTTGCCGCAACCGCGGGGACCCGAGAACAGGTAGGCGTGATTCACCCGGTTGGTGCGCAGTGCCGTCATCAGCGGCTCCGTCACCTGAGACTGGCCGATCATCTCGGCGAAGGTGTCGGGCCGATAGCGGCGATACAGGGCGGTTACCACTCACACATGCTACTCACCGCCGCCGACATTCGGCTGGGTCGCGGGCGATCACGGGCCGCGCACGTTGAGGGCGCGGCCGATCGCCGACCACAGCGCTACCCGGGCGTCCTCGGTCGGCTGCGCCTGCGGCGCGGCGGGCAGGTCGAGCGGCGTGTACGGCGGGAGGTAGAAGGTGTGCGTCGCCTTCGGCGCCCGGAGGTACGCGTCTCCCCCGCGCGCCGGCCGCACCTCGGCCGCGACGTCGAGCCACCGGCAGCCGTTCCCGAGCTGCTCGTCCTCCCCCGCGCATCCCAGGACCACCGGACCGGGGATGCGGTCCAGATCGAGCACGGCCGCCCGCGTCACCACACGGGTGCCGCTGAGGCAGGGCACCCACGAGCCTCCGACGGTGATCGCCGGACCGGGCACGGGCGACGGGCAGACCAGCCCGGTGGTCCCGGCGGGCGCGATGGCGCCGTAGACCAGCTCGGGATGCGCGACCGCGGTCCAGAGGGCGAGCTGCGCGCCGCGCGAGGTCCCGAAGACGAACACGCGCCGCGCATCCACGCCCGGCTGCGCGCGCAGCCAGTTCAGGGCGGCGACGACGCGCTCGGCAGGGAGGACGCGGACCGGCCCGAGCTGGCCCGCCGATCCGTAGGTCGACAACGCGAGCGCCGGGTACCCCATCGCGGAGAGCGTGGCCGCCGAGAGCACGCCGGTCTGCACATCCGGCTCTGTTCCGTCGAAGACGAGCACGGCCGGGCGGGGTGCCGCTGCGGCCGACGCCGGCTGGAAGTAGTCGCCCGTGATGCCGTCGTCGAACACCGCGCGAGACGGCGCCACCGACGTCAGCCCGACCCGATGCAGGCGGCGGGCGGCGACACGGCGTCCGTCGATGACCGCCTCCAAGTCCACGGTCATCGTCGATCCGCCCCACACCTGCGGGGAGTTCGCCTCGCGGCCCGACTCGCTCTGCAGCGTCCAGAACAGGCCCATCCCGTCCGCTCCGCCGAACGGGGCCTCGGCGGGCACGTCGTGGTCGAGGTCGACGACGCCGGAGGACGGGACGCTGTAGACGGCCTGCGAGGTCCACCGCTCGCCCACCGCAGAGCCGGATCGCGCCGTCACGCGAACCGTCACTCGTCCACCGGGCGGCAACGAGACGACACGGACGTGGACCGGCTTCCAGACGCCGCTCGGCTCCTCGCTGACCTCGACGCGCGGTCCGCCGGCGCCCGGTACGGCTACGCAGCCGGCGAGGGATGCGACCAGCAGCGCGAGGACCACGCCCACCACCGCCCGCCTCATGGCCGCATCGCCCCCGCCAGCTTCGCGATCACGACCTGCCAGAACTGCGCGCGCGCCTGCTCCGTCGCCTGCGCCGTCGCGGGATCCAGATCGCTCAGTCCGATGGGCAGCAGGGGCGGGGTGGTGATGTCGTGGCCGGCGCCGTCGGCGTAGAGGAAGGCGTCCCCCGGCTCGTCGCCGCGCGCCTGCTCCCCCGCACGCGTCCAGTCGCACGCCGTGGGCAGGAGCCGGTCGTCGGTGCCGCAGGCCAGCACGAGCGGTCCGCTGATGCGCTGCAGCGCAAGGATGTCCGTGCCCGCGATCGTGCGCTCCGGGTTGGCGCACGGCAGCGCCCTCCCGTGCTGGATGAGCAGCGGGCTGCCCGCGGACGACGTGCACTGGAGCGCCGTCGCGCCGCTGGCGGCGAACGCTCCGTGGACGCGATCCGGGTCGTTCGCGGCGAACCAGAGGGCCAGCGACGAGGCACGACCGGTGCCGTACACGAAGATGCGCCCCTCGTCCACGACGGGAAGGGAGGAGAACCACGTCAGCACGGCGTCGAACGTCTCGACCGAGAGCGCGGCCGATCCGGGGATGCGTCCGGCGGGGACGAACGCCGGAAGCACGACGACGGGGAAACCGGCCGACGCGATCCGGCGCGAGACGAACGCCCCGGACGCTCCCCCGTCGTCCCCGTCGATGACGATGACGCCGGGCCGCAGGTCGACCGGCGTTGGCACGGAGTCGACCAGTGTTCCGACCGACGCGGTCGGCGCGAGGCCGCTGGCCTCCGGGTCGCCGGTGCCGATCAGGTCGCTTCCCAGCAGGTCCCGGCTGATCGTCCCCGCCGAGAGCGGCGCCCGGTGGAGTTCGCCGGAGGCCACCTGGTGCCCCGCCTGCTCCGCCGAGAACCGCACATCGAGCGGGCTGTACACCCACTGCGCCTCCAGCTGCTGCTGACTGAGCGACGGTCCGGTCAGGCTCCAGAGCAGACCGGAGCTGTCCGGACGGGGGTAGGGCGCGGCCGTCGGCTCCTGCGACCACAGCCGGACGGTTCCCGTGGGCGGAACCGCGTAGACCGCCCGCGACGACCACGCTCCGGCGTTGGAGCGCGCCCGTGCCGTGAGCACCACCGGCTCGCCCGGCTGCAGCCCGACGACCTGGATGCCGACGGGCTCCGTGATCCCGTCGCCGAAGCGGCTGAAGACGAACCGCGCGCCCGCTCCCTGGCCCGTCGCGCAGGCCGAGAACACGAGGGCCGCGACCGCTCCGAGGACCGCGACCCGCAGCAGCCGTCTCACGGGCATGCGCGCGATCATCCCAGCACCGCCCGGAGCAGGTCGCGGCCGACCGCGTTCCAGAACGCGATACGGGCCTTCTCGGTCGGCTGGCCGCCGACCGCCGGGAGGGCGATCGGCAGACCCGGCGGCACGCTGACGGGATGCGTCGCCCCGTCGGCGTAGATCGTCCTGTCACCGGGGCGCGGCTCCCGGGTGGCCGCCAGGGCGCGCTGCCAGGCGCACGACGAGGGCAGCGTGGCGTCCTGCGTCCCGCACCCCAGGACGACCGGTCCGTCGACGCCGTCGATGGACGGCACCGCGGAGGGGATGACCGTCCCCGCGTCCGAGAGGCAGGGAAGGCCGGACGAGTCCTCGAACACCGGGGCCACCCGCGCCGCCGGCAGGCACAGCAGTGCAGGCGAACCGCCGGCCACGAACAGGCCGTGGATACGGGAGGGGAAACGGGTCGCCGCCCAGACGGCCAGCTGTTCAGCCGCCCCCGTTCCGTAGAGGTAGACGCGGTCCTGCTCGATGTCGGGGCGCTCCGCGAGCCAGTCGAACACGGCCTCTACTGTGGTGTCCGCGACGATGCCGGTCGAGCGGACGCCGTCCGCCGCCGCGGCGACCGGGATGCGCAGCACCGAGGCGCCGAACTGCGCGATCACCGGGGCGACGTAGTCTCCGGACGCGCCCGGCCGCGCGTCGTCGAACATCAGCACCACCGGCGTCTGCGGGTGCTCCAGGCTCGCCGCGCTGTAGAAGGTGGCGAGTGCGACGTCCTCGTGCGTCTGCCGCGGCAGGCGCGGATCGATCGCCGGCCGCAGATCGCGCGTGTAGATCGTGCGCACCGCCAGGGACGATGCCAGCCCGTCGAGCTCGAACGAACGGGAGGCGATGACGCGGCCCGCGTCGGAAGCCGCGACGGTGACGCGGATGGTGTCGCGCATCCACTGCCGGGCAGCTGCCTCGCCCGACAGCTGCGGTCCGCGCAGCGTCCAGAACAGCCCCGCCGAGTCCGGCTCGGTGAACGGCGCGAGCTGAGGCCGGGCGGACGCGAGATCGAGCGTCCCCGACGCCGGGACCGTGTAGGTCGCCGCGGAGGTCCACGTTCCGTGCGACGTGGCGAGGCGTGCGGTCAGGCGGAGCCGCGCCCCCGGCTCGGCGCCCACGAGCTCCAGGGGGAAGGGCCACAGCACCGCGCTGTAGCGGACGAGCGGAGAGGTCACGAACCGGGCGCCGGCACCCGCATCCCCTGCGCCGCATCCGGCGAGCACGGTGATCGCGACGAGTGCGGAGGCGACGGCCGCTACGATTCGCGGCAGCAGCCGCGGGCGGCGCGCGGCGGACACACGTCGCGGCATCCCGTGCCGTTCGCCGTCGCCGCGCCGTCGCCGCATGGCCTCTGCTCCTGTCAGCCCCCGGTGGCTTCCCGGACCGCCGCGAGCGACTGCCGGGAGATCTCGAGTTCTTCGTTCGTGGGCACCACCAGCACGGTCACGGCGGAGTCGTCGGCCGAGATGACCCGCGGGTCGCGCGACGGGCTCGCGTTGCGCTCCGGGTCGAGCCGGATGCCGAGCACCTCCAGCCCGGAGAGCACCTCCGCGCGGAGCGCCGCGTCGTTCTCGCCCACTCCGGCCGTGAAGGTGAGCACGTCGAGGCGTCCGAGCAGCGCGGTGTACGCACCGATGTAGTGCTTCAGGCGGTGGACCGTCACATCCAGCGCGAGCCGCGCAGCGTCATCTCCGCGACCCGCCGCCTGCCGGACGTCGCGCATGTCGCCCATTCCGGAGAGGCCGAGGAGCCCGCTCCGGCGGTTCAGCAGCTCGTCGAGGTCGTCCGTCGACAGCTGCGCGCGCCGCGCCAAGTGGATGAGGACGGCCGGGTCGAGGTCTCCCGATCGAGTGCCCATGACGAGGCCCTCCAGCGGGGTCATCCCCATCGACGTCTCCACCGAGCGCCCGCCATCGACCGCGCACGCGGACGCGCCGTTGCCCAGGTGCAGGACGATCTGGCGCAGCTCGCCGAGCGGGCGGTCGAGGAAAGCCGCCGCCGTCTCGGAGACGTACTTGTGCGATGTGCCGTGGAAGCCGTACCGCCGCACGCGGTGGCGCTCCGCCAGCTCAGCGTCGATCGCGTACGTGTACGCCTCCGGAGCGAGCGTCTGGTGGAACGCGGTGTCGAACACGGCGACGTGCGGGACGTCCGGGAACGCCTTCTTCGCGGCACGGATGCCCTCAAGGTTCGCCGGGTTGTGCAGCGGTGCGAGGTCGGAGAGGTCCTCGATGTTGATCTCGACGAGCGGCGTGACGATCGTCGGCTCGAAGAACCGCTTGCCGCCGTGGACCACGCGATGGCCGACCGCATCCAACGGGTTCTCGTCGAGGCTGGGGCCTTCCGCCGCGAACGCGTCGAGCATCGCGCGGAACCCCGCCGTGTGGTCCGGGATCTCGAGCGTGCGCTCGCTCGTGCCGTTCGGCCCGCGGTGCGTGGTGTGCCCGCTCGACTCGCCGATCCGCTCCACAAGGCCCGAGGCCAGGGACTCCTCGGTCTCGCTGTCGATCAGCTGGTACTTGAACGACGACGAACCGCTGTTGACGACCAGGACGGCGCTCATGACAGGGCCGCCTGGATCGCGGTGATCGCCACGGTGTTGACGATGTCGTCGACGGTCGCCCCGCGGGACAGGTCGTTGATCGGCATCCGCAGACCCTGCAGCACCGGGCCGATCGCGACGGCGCCCGCGCTCCGCTGGACCGCCTTGTAGGTGTTGTTGCCGGTGTTGAGGTCCGGGAAGATGAACACGGTCGCCCGCCCGGCCACCTCCGATCCGGGCATCTTCGCGGCGCCGACGGCTGCATCCGCCGCCGCGTCGTACTGGATGGGCCCCGCCACCGCGAGCTGCGGCGCGCGCTCCCGCACCAACTCGGTCGCCGTCCGCACCTTCTCCACGTCCGCCCCGGCGCCCGAGTCGCCGGTCGAGTACGACAGCATCGCGACGCGCGGCTCGATCCCGAACTGTTCGGCGGTCCGCGCGGACGAGATCGCGATGTCGGCCAGCTGCTCGGAGGTCGGGTCCGGGATGACGGCGCAGTCCCCGTAGACGAGCACGCGGTCGGCGAGGGCCATCAGGAAGACGCTGGACACGACCGAGACCCCCGGCGTCGTCTTGATGATCTCGAAGGCCGGCCGGATGGTGTGCGCCGTCGTGTGCGCGGCGCCGGACACCATCCCGTCGGCGAGCCCCAGGTGCACCATCATCGTGCCGAAGTAGGACGTATCGGTGATGGTGTCGGACGCCTGCTCGATCGTGATGCCCTTGTGTGCGCGCAGCCGGGCGTACTCGGTCGCGAACCGCAGCCGCATCACATCGTCGAAGGGGCTGAGCACCTCGGCGCCGGAGAGGTCGAGACCCAGCTCGATCGCACGCGAACGCACCTCGAACGGCTCGCCGAGGATGGTCAGCTGGGCGACACCGCGCGCCAGCAGGGTGTGGGCGGCGCGCAGGATGCGGTCGTCCTCCCCCTCGGGCAGCACGATGTGCTTCTTCGCCGCCCGCGCGCGCTCGATCAGGTCGTACTCGAACATGAGCGGGGTGACGACGTCGTGCCGGGAGACGTTGAGACGCGCGAGGAGCGCGCCCGCATCCACGTGCCGTTCGAACAGGGCGAGCGCGGTGTCGTACTTGCGCTGCGAGTCGGCGGCGAGCCGGCCGCGCGCGTGCGTGATCCGCACGACCGTGTCGTACGTGTCGAGCCCGGTCCGCACAATCGGCAGCGGCGAGCGCAGTCCCGCGAGCAGCCGCTGGATGGGCTCCGGCAGGTCGAACCCGCCGTTGAGGACGATGCCCGCGATCGACGGGAAGGTGCCCGACGCGTTCGCCATCAGCACCGCCAGCAGCACCTCGGTGCGGTCACCCGGCACCACGACGACGGCGCCGTCGACCAGGCGCGGGAGGACGTTGTTCATCGACATCCCGGCGACGACCACTCCCAGCGCCTCGCGGGCCAGGAGCGCCTCCTCGCCGGCGATCAGCGTCGCGCCGGTCTCCTCCATGATGGAGCGGATGCTCGGCGCCACCAGGAATGGATCCTCCGGGATCGCCCACACCGGCGGGCGGTCCGCACTGCCGGCCGCGACCGCCGCCGCACCGACGACCGATCCGACCGCGTCGACGATCTCATCCAGCATCCCGTCGTCCGCCCGGTTCGCGATGACGGCGAGCAGGCCGGCGTGCTCGGTGCGCAGCTCGGCGACGGCGATCTCGGCCAGCTGGCGGAGCTCCTCCGGCGAGCGCGGGTCGGCCTGCCCGAGGCGCTCCCCGAAGCCCTGGCCGATCCGCCCGCCGAGCACCAGCAGCACCGGTGCGCCCAGGTTCGCCGCGATCCGGGCGTTGTACCCGAGCTCGGTCGGGCTGCCGACGTCCGTGTAGTCGGAACCGAGGATGACCACGGTGTCGCAGCGCGCCTCCACGGCGCGGAAGCGCTGGACGATCTCGGCGAGGGCCGCGTCCGCGTCGGTGTGGACGTCCTCATACGTCACGCCGAGCGCGTCCTCGTAGGAGATGTCCGCCGTGATCCGCTGGAGGAGCAGCTCGAGAACGTAGTCGCGTTCGTCTGTCGACCGCGCGATCGGGCGGAACACGCCCACCCGCTCGACGGAGTGACGCAGGGACTCGAGCACGCCGAGGGCGACGGTCGACTTGCCGGTGTGGCCTTCGGCCGAGGTGATGTAGATGGAGCGCGCCACGTCAGCCGATCCGCTCGATCGCCGGGATGCCGTAGCGCCCGTCCAGCACCTCGTCGCCCGGCAGATACAGGCGGAGGATGGGGCGGAAGCGCCCGGTGGGCGCCGGCAGCCAGTTGGCGGCCGCCTTCTCGTCGGTCGGTCGGGTGGCGCTCATCGTGATGGTCAGTCCTCCGTCGTCGTCGTACACGAGCCCGCGGGTCCTGTCGCCGACCGAGTAGCGGTCGATCGGGTTGGCGACGAGGTAGTAGTGCGGGAGGTCGTACATGGTCAGCGACCAGAAAGCGCCCACCGGCGGCGTGGGGCTCAGCCGCAGGCGGTAGACGTGCTCGCCGCTGAGCGGTTCGCCGTCGGCATCCTCGTAGGTCATGATGTAGGCCGCTTCGTAGGCGTGGTTGCCCCACAGCCCGCCGAGCGCCGCGGCCGCCCGGAGCGCGTACCGGGTGCGCGGGTCGTGCAGCTTCCACTCGGGCGCGTCGATGGCGCCGAGCTCGAAGAAGTCGAGGTTGTAGTCGAAGACGTGGAGGTTGACCGCCCAATGGTCGGTCAGCGTCCCGGAGGTGCGCAGGGCCGACTCCAGTGCGTCCTTGCCGAGGGCGTACCCGGCGGCGAGCGCCTGGCGCACCCCTTCGGGCTGTTCGGCGATCGTGTACGGGCTGACCAGCCCGAGCGGCGCATACGACTCGAGCGCGGGCCGATCGCGCAGCGCCGGCGGGAACGCCTGCGACCACACGCGCAGCTTCTCGAAGAAGTCGAGCGCCTCGCCCTGGCCGCCGTCCACCGCGGGGACGCCCTGCGGTGGAACGAGCGTCTGGTGGAGCGGCGTCAGCGTGAGTGCGTCCTGCAACGCGTGGACGGCAGGGAGGTCATCGGCGCCGTCGACCGCCCAGCGTCCGACGATCGTCGCCACGCGTGTGGGGAAGCGGATGGCCGGGAGTCCGGAGGTGTCGGGCGCGGCCGGGGTCTCGTCATCGTCGGGCGGCAGCAGCAGGAACTCGCCACCGTCTCCCCCGGTCGCCCGGGTGCCGATGTAGGCGAAGTTGTTGGTCCAGGCGTCCACGAACTGCAGGACGAAATAGCGGTCACCGGCAGCAGGAACGCTGAGCCTCACCGGCCCGACCCCCAGATCGACCTGGGCGATCGAGTACACCGTGTCGTTGTTGATGGACACGAACGTGTCGTCCGGTCCGGCCAGCTCACGAGCGTGCCCGAACGAGTTGTAGGACGTCGGAGGGATCGACCCGATGCCCTCCTCCGTGAACCGCACGACCTGCTCCAGGTCGAACACGAGCGGGAAGCCCACCACGTACGCCTCGGTCGCCAGCTCGGTCAGCTGTTCGGTCACTGCGGCACCCCGTCCATCCATCGCTCCACGGAAGACACGGATCATTCTACGGGGTGTAGAAGATCCGGGACTGCTGGCCACAATATACGCGGCGGCGGTGACACACGGCTGGACATGAAAAGACTCCCCACGCACCCGCCAGAGCCCGGTTACCCTTGCTGCGTTTCCGCCCTGGGGGAGTTGGCCTGGATGGCGCCACGTGGGGAGCCAACAACGATTGTAGCGGCTGCGGATGAAGGCCGCGTGCACGAAGCCCTCCGGCGTTCGGGTAAGATACTGGGAGCCGCCGGCCGCGACAGCGGAAGGCGACGACCAGGAGAATTCGCCTAGTGGCCTATGGCGCACGCTTGGAAAGCGTGTTGGGTGCAAGCCCTCGGGGGTTCGAATCCCCCATTCTCCGCCATCGCAAGTGCCATCTACGCGCTAACGAGGGAAGTCGAGCTTTCTAACGAAGCCGACTGTCCCCTCTGTGCGCGCTGGACACATCCTTGTGACGCCCCCCCCCCCCCCCAAGTGAAGGGTCGACACTCGCCAAGCACGTCATCGACCGACGTCTTTGTCGGGGACGGTCGCGGCAGGATCGGTGACCACTAGCATCCCTCGACGATGCAGAAACTCGTGCGCCGTGATGGTGACCTCCGGGTTGCATAGCCGTGCTGCGCGAATCAAGAGGCGCGAACCGTTCAAAGCCCCCGACCTAGGCGTGCCACGCGGCTGCGCATCACCGATGCAGTCCGCCGCCTAGATCGAGACATCTCGGGCTTGCCTGCGGCGGTTCTAGTCAGCGTGCTCACAAGTCGGCGGATTCGTAAGCTGAGCTCAAGTCAGCCTTCGTCAGCGCGGTCACTCGCTTGAGTTGCTTCAGGTCTTCTTTCTTTTTCGAAGCGCATACGTCACATGGAAAGGGGACAGCGCGACGGTTGGTCGGGCGCTATCGTTATTTCGCTGTGAGTCGACCGACCTGGGGGAATATGGACCAGAGCTTTTCGCCGACGAATATGAGGCGTGTCTGGGACCTACAGACTCGTAAGGGAAAGGACCTCACACGTACATTCCCCAAGGTCAAGGAAGCTGTCGAGGCGCTTCGGGCCCTACGCAACGACTACCTCTTGGCATCCGCCACGGATCGCGATACACGAGCGTCACTCGAATCGGCACTCAGCGCCGCCCGTCAGCATGTTGAGATTGTGCTCGAGGCTGCGCTCTCC
The DNA here is from genome assembly GCF_031455295.1 of Leifsonia sp. 1010. Classification (NCBI taxonomy): domain Bacteria; kingdom Bacillati; phylum Actinomycetota; class Actinomycetes; order Micrococcales; family Microbacteriaceae; genus Leifsonia; species Leifsonia sp. 1010. The sequence continues at coordinate 1,736,254 of NZ_JAVDSL010000001.1, read as the reverse complement.
GCTACAAGTCAGCGCATCGTTGCCGACATTCAGCGGGATCGCTTCTCGTGGGGTCTCCACCAGAGTTCCATGGTGAACGGTAGACAGACATACGCCCTGGACGCTTCACCGCACGTCTTTTTTGCCGACAAACACCTGCAGCGGGTGGTCGGATCTCAGCACAATCACCGTCAGCCCTCGCGGCAGGATGTGGTCGGCGCACTAGTTCGTGCCATAGACAACCGCCTCCCTAAGGCGGTCGTCAAAGTCGATGTTGAGCGCTTCTACGAAAGCATCGAGCACAGGCGGCTAATCCAGGTCTTGGCTCGTACCGACATAACGCCGGTTAATCGCGCCCTTATCGGGCTGCTGCTAGATGAATATCAGGCGTTGGTTGGGGCGCCCGTCGGCCTCCCCACAGGAATTGGTCTAAGCGCGAAACTCGCCGAGTTCTTCGTGAGCCGTCTTGATACCAGATTTCTGTCTTTGCCGAACATTCAGTACTTTGCACGATACGTGGACGACATAGTCTGCGTCCGCGGTCTGGAGAATCGAGATACCTCAACAGATGCAGAGCTAATTGCAGAAATCTCAACCGGTCTCGCCGAACTCGGCCTGGGCGTCAATGCGTCGAAGTCCGCGGTCTTTAGGCTTAGAAACCAGGTTCTTCCAGCATTCGACTTGTTGGGCTATCGGATCGCCTATGGTTCCACCGGGGTAAGCGTGCAACTAACCCCGAACCGGCTCCAAACCATAAAGGATCGAGTCTCCAATTCATTCGATGTCTGGCAAAAGAGGGGTCCGCAAAATGGCGGTCGCCAGCGGCTTCTTCTGGACCGGATCCGTTTCCTGACAGGTAACACCCGGCTCTTGAACAATAAGCGGAACGCGATGGTTGGAATCTACTTCTCCAATCCACACCTGACGGATTTGAAACAGCTGTCGCATCTTGACGACCACCTGAAGGCGATAACTGCACAGCAGATCATGCCGTCGGGGCTCAAGTCGAAGATCGATGCCTTGTCATTCCGCGAAGGCTTCGAGACAAGACGGATCCACCGGTTTCGCCCCAGACAGCTCGAGCAACTTAGAGGGGCATGGCATGCATAAGCGGAAGCGGAGTATTCGCAAGCGGGATGCGAGAGTCCTCCTAAGTGACGTTCTACCGTACGAGCTGCCGCCAAGCTTCAACAATCGAGGGCTTTATACGTTCATCAACGATTCACGCCTGCGCATCGAAGGTGATCGCATCCTCGCTCGCCGTCTCGATGACGCGACACCGGGAATCGTTTCTATCCTCTTAGGCCGGAAAGTGACTTTTCCAACGAACGCGGGGGCAGGGGAAGATTCAGAATTGCAGTTCGACGGACCGGCACGAATACCCACAATCCCGTTCCAATTCAATGTCCGGCACCGCGCAAACGACTTTCGCACGCTCACCGTCCCGCACCCAGCCGCCCAGATCGAAGTTGTCGACTTCTATCGCAGCAACTCAGACATGATGCTGTTCCACACGGGACGTAGCCCGTTCTCACTTCGACATCCATCGCGCGTCGCCCGATACAGTGTCGTTCGAGATTGGTTATTCGAAGCCTCGCGGAAGAAACCCGACGGCGTCGAAGACGAACGATACGAGTATGAATGGATACGCTCATATTTCGCGTATCGGCGGTACTCCAACGTGTATAAATTCTATGACTCAAGCGAGTACCGCTCGTGTGAACGCCGCTACGGATTCCTGGTCAAAGCGGACATTGCGAAGTGCTTCGACAGCATCTACACCCACAGCGTCGCTTGGGCGGCGCATGGGCACAACGTCGTAAAGGATAACTTGGGAAAGAAGAATCTCAAGAACACCTTCGGCGACGATTTCGATACGCTCATGCAACGGCTGAACCATAACGAAACCAGCGGAATCACAATCGGCTCGGAGGTATCCCGGATCTTCGCTGAAGTTATCCTTCAGGCTGTCGATCGCGATATCCACGCAGCGCTCGAAGATGAAGGTCTACGTCAGGGACACGACTATCAGATCCTTAGATATGTGGACGATTACTTCATCTTTCTCGCCAACGCCCAGAACCGCTTGGACGTGCTGGAACAGATTTCTAAGAGCCTGCGGAAGTACAAGTTGCATCTTAATGCAGCGAAAGAGGAGGGTGAACACACGCCGTGGCTCTCGCCGCTAACTGTCGCGAAGGACAAGGTCACGAGGTTGCTGAAGCGCTCAATCGACAGGGGCGAGAATGCCGACGAGCCGGACGGCGACAGGCTCCCGCGACCTTACGTCCGAAGCGAGCGGCTCGTCACGGGATACAAGGCGATCCTGCTCGACACCGGCGTAAGCCACTTCGATCTGGCGAATTACGCGCTCGCGCGAACAGAGCGGGCGATGGAAAAGCTGATGCAAAGCTCACTCGATGCCATCGCACCTTACGTGGATTCGCTTGGGGGCGAGATCCAAGCTCATACCCACGCAACGACCGGCGCACTGATTTCGATTCTTGACTTCGCGTTCTTCGCCTTCTCGGGGGCGCCTCGGATGAGTCCCGCTGTGAAGATCGCTCGAATCGTGAGTTCGGCCCTCCGGTATTCGCGATCGCCGCACGTCCCCATTCATGAACGACAGCGTCTCGAAATGCGAATTCGTGAAGAGTTGGCCATGCATTTAGCCCGAGCCGGAAGAAGCGAATCACCTTCCGCCGTAACGGCAACCTTGGTCGACTGCCTTTCGGATCTAGGCGAGCAATACAGGCTGCACGAGGACGAACTCGCCGAAATCTTCAGGTTTGCGTGCCTCGAAGATGGGCGTCTCCACGCTCCCAAGAACCTGGACGCCGTACTGCTCTTCAGCCTCTTGCTCCATATCAGGAGTTACGGCGGCTACCGCGCACTCCGTAGGGCCTGCATCGACTGGCTGAAAACTATCGCGAGCCGTTCCCTCCGAGATGGGGAAAGAGCGCTCGTAACGCTGAACGTGCTGTCATGTCCATTCGTCGATCGGGCCACGAAAGTACATCTACTGCGCGACTTGGGTATAACACGCCCCCAAGAGGTGACCGCCATCAGCAGTCCTCGTCGGCATTGGAATGTCAATTGGGAGTCCTTTGATCTTTACGCCGCGTTGCAGGAAAAGCGCCTCTACGAGGTATATTGACGATCGCGCCCAGGCATCTGTCACTTATGACAGCACACACCAGCGCCGAGCGGGACGCCTGGCAAAACGCCGGTCTGGTGGCGGTGAATGGACTGCCATTCCCCGCCACCGACGAATCCCTCCGTCGGGATCAGGCGAGCCAACGGATTCGCCGATGACCGCTCGCTCAGCGTGTCACCTCGCGATGATTGCCCCTACGACTCTGGCAGACCTCACTCCGAAGCGTCAGCAACGACGCTAGAGCAGCGCCGAGATCCCCGTCGCCACACTGTAGATCGCGAGGCCCGCGAGCGCGCCCACGACCGTGCCGTTGATGCGGATGAACTGCAGGTCGCGGCCGACCTGGGTCTCGATCTTGTCGGTGGTCTCGGCCGCATCCCACGATTGCACCGTCTCGGTGATGACGTGCGAGATGTCGCTGCGGTAGTTGGTCACCAAGTGCAGGGCGGCGTCGGTCAGCCGGGTGTTGAGAGATGCCCGCATATCGTCGTCGGCCAGGACGCGCCGGGCCACGTCGGCGACGAAGGCCTCCGCGCGGCGGCGCAGGTCGCTGTCCTCTTCCGAGAGCGCATCCAGGGCGGCCGTGCGTGCGGCTGACCAGGTGGATGCGGCGAGCTCGCGGATCCGCGGATCGTCGAACGCGCGGCCCTTCGCCGCCTCCAGGCGTTCGATGGTCGCCTCGTCGTGCTGCAGCCGGTCGGTCAGCTGGGCGAGGTAGTCGTCGAGCGAGCGGCGGAGGCGGTGGTCGGGGTCGTCGCGCATCTCACGGACGAACCGGCGCGCCTCCGCGTGGAGACGCTCGTCGATGACGCGATCCACGAACGACGGCAGCCACGACGGGAGACGCCGCGACACCACCGGTCCGAACGCTTCCGGATTCGCCGCGAGCCACTCATCCAGCCGGTCCAGCAGCAGGTCGACCGCCTCATGGTGGCCGCCCGAACTGAGTACACGCTCCCCGAGCCGTCCGAGCGGCGGACCCCACTCCGGCGCGACGACGTGCGTGCGCACGACGCCCTCGATCGCCTCCCGCATCCGGTCGTCGTCGAGCAGCGCGGCCAGTCCGGTCATGCCGCGGAAGGACTCCGCCACCACGCGGCGCGAGTTCTGCGGCTCGGAGAGCCAGTCGGCGACCGCGCCGGCGAGGTCGATGCTCCGCAGCTTGCCGGCGACGACCTCGTCGGAGAGGAAGTTGGTCTCGACGAAATCGCCGAGGGTCGCCCCGATCTCGTCCTTGCGGGTCGGGATGATCGCCGTGTGCGGGATGCGCAGCCCGAGCGGATGCCGGAACAGAGCGGTCACGGCGAACCAGTCCGCGAGCGCGCCCACCATCGCCCCCTCGGCGGCGGCGCGCACGAACCCGAGCCACGGATAGCGGTCCTGCAGTGCGAAGGCGACGGCGAACACGACGGCGGCCACCGCGAGCAGGCTCGTCGCGAGCGCCTTCATCCGCCGCAGGGCGAGTCGGCGTTCGGCGTCGGTCGGGAGCGTGGCGGTCACGCGAGCTCGGCGTCCTGGATCTGCATCTCGAACCTCCCGGGCATGTGGGGTGTGGACGAACTCCACCGTACTCACGCTCCGCCAGACGACACCTCCGAGCGGACCACCGCCGTCTTCCTAGGACATGCCGTCGTCCTCGGCCACCAGTACGCCGTCGCAGAACGCCCGGGTCGGCTGGGCGAGCAAAGGATGCGAAGAGCGGGCGCGACTTCTCGATCCGGATGGCGTGGCGCTCCACATTCCCGACCGTGAATTCGAAGGTCCGGCGGAGATGGAGGCTGAAGGTGATGACCTTCTTGATGATCACCGCACGGTCGACGGCGATCGTCAGCCAGCCCCACATCTGGTCGAACGCGAAGTCGACGACATGCTTCTCGTCCTGGCCGACGGTGAACGAAAGCGTGTGCGTCGTCACGACTTTCCCCGGGCGACGCCGCACGGACCGTCGGGAAGGATCGCGGCTCAGGGCGACGAACAGGAAGACCGCCCACGCGATGAAGACGAACGCGACCAGCAACAGCAACCACGAACTCCGGGCACCGTCACCGTCGGAGTTGAGGAGGTGCCACCCGCCTAGGGCGGCGGCGGCCAGCACCGCGAAGGCCCAGGCGCACGCGACCACCGCCGGGCGAGAATCGCTCATGTCGCGATCATAATGACCGTCCGGTTGCGTAGGAGAAAGTGGCCGAAATCTCCGACGGGCCGCGGCGGGGATGGAGATTCGGGGCGTGAGCCGCGGGATGTCCGCGGATGGGCGACGGATCTCCGACGGAGGGCCGCGGTCAGGGCCTCGCCGACCGGCGGGCCAGGAAGACCGTAGCCACGACAGCGGCCAGGGCGATCGAGACGGTGGTGACCACGCCGAGCGGGAGGATGCTCAACGACCCGGCGACCCCGACGATCGGGGCAGCCACTCCCCCGAACGCGAACCGCGCGGCGCCGAGCAGGGAAGACGCCGTTCCCGCGATCTGCGGATAATCCGCGAGCGCCAGCGTCGTCGAGGGCGGGCTCGTGATCGCCGTGCCCGCCGCGAGCAGGAAGAGCGACACGATCACGACCGCCAGCGGCACGGCCGTGAGGCCGGCGAACAGGAGACCCGCCGCGCCGACACCCGCGACCACGAGGCCGACGATCAGCGTGCCAGTGACGCTCCAGCGCTCGCTGAGCCGTCCGGCCAGGTAACCGAACACCATGAAACCGGCCGAGTTGAGACCGAAGGCGAGGGCGTAGCCCTGCGGGGAGAGACCGTAGACGTCCTGCAGCACGTAGGTCGCGCCGCTCAGGTACGCGAAGAGCGCGGCGTAGACGAAGCCCTGCGCGACCACCGCACCGACGAACCGGCGGTCGGAGAGCAGCAGCCGGATGTCGCGGCCGATCACCGCGAAGCCGGCCGCTGTGCGCGCATCCCGACCGAGGGTCTCCGGGAAGCCGACCGCCACCCACAGGAGGATGACCGCACCGATGACGGCGAGGACCACGAACAGGCCGCGCCAGTCGAGAACTGCGGTCAGAGCCCCACCGAGGAGCGGGCCGACGATCGCGGCGAACCCGCCGATGACGGTCAGCCGTCCGTAGAAGCGGATCAGACGGCCGCCCTCGTAGACGTCCCGGCCGGCGGCCTGGGCGATCACGATGCCGACCCCGCCCGCGAGACCCTGCACCAACCGGGCGGCGACGAGGATCTCGATGGTCGGACTCACCGCGCACAGCGCCGAGACGACGATGTACGCCGCCACCCCGATCAGCGCCGGTCCGCGCCGTCCGAATCGGTCCGAGAGCGGACCGGCAATCAGCTGCCCCGCGGCCAGGCCGATCAGGCACGCGGTCACGGTCAGCTGCGCCAGTGAGGTGGCTGCGCCGAGCTCGCTCGTCAGTGCGGGCAGCGCAGGAAGGTAGAGGTCCATCGAGATGGGCCCGAACACCGTGAGCACCAGGAGCAGGGTCGCCAGCGGGCGGCCGACGCGCACGCGGGAGACGGAGGGGGAAGTGAGGGAGGCTGTCACGCACTCAAGCACACCGTGATCGTCGCCGTCGAGGGAGTCCCTGACGAGAGGTGTACTGGCAGGGCATCCCACGCCCGGTCGCAGCGACCTAGATTCGAGAGCATGGATGAGCGAACCTGGACACCCGACGAGCTGCACGCCATCGCGACGACCGACGACTTCCACATCGCGCCCTTCCGGTCCGACGGCGTCACGCTCGGCACTCTCACCTGGATCTGGTCGGTGGTCGTCGATGACGGCGTCTACGTGCGCGCCTACAACGGGACGGGTTCGCGCTGGTATCAGTCGGCGCTGGCGCAACGCGCGGGGCGCATCACCGCGGGCGGCATGCAGAAGGACGTCACCTTCACGCCGATCGACGACGAGGCGCTGAACGATCGGATCGACAGCGCGTACGAGGCGAAGTACGGTTCGAGTCCCTACTACCCGCCGATGGTGACCGCCAAGACCCGGGCGGCCACTGTCCGGGTCGACCCGCGCTGATCAGGGCCGGCTCAGTGCGCGAGCGGGCGCCCACCGTCGGCCGAGCGCGCGCACGATCCGCAGGTCTTGGAGCGAGAAACGGCCATCGGGCATCGCGGCGCGGATGCTGTCGTCACTGAACGGACGTGATGGCCGCAGCTCGGGCGGCAGCTCGGGGGCGTACGGTGCCGACTCGGCGACGCCCTCGGCGAGCATGCGCGCCTGCGCCTTCGCGACCAGCGGGACCACCATCGTCCACTCGGTCAGCTGCGCCAGGGCACGGATCGACCAGACCGGCGCCGGGAAGAAGATGGGACGGCGGCCGGCCACCCGCGCGATCCGGCGCACCGCCTCACCCAGGGTGAACTCCTCCGCACCCATCACGGCCACGGTCGGCTTCGCGATCCGGCCCTCCAGCGCCGCCACCAGCACGTCGACGGCATCATCGACGGGCACAGGGCGCACGGTCCGCTCGCGGAACCCCACCGTCGCGAAGGCCGGGAGGGTCCGCACCGCGCGGGTCACGTGATCCACCATGTGATCGCCGGGACCGTAGACCATGCTGAGCTTCAGGATGGTGTGCTCGATGCCCGAGGTCCGGATCAGCTCCTCGGCCGCCCACTTCGACTCGTGATAGCCGGAGCCGCAGTCGGGCCGTGCCCGCAGGAAACTGACCATCACGATGCGCTGCACCCCCGCCCGCCGCGCCGCCTCAATCACCGCGCGGGTGCCGTCGATGTGGATGCGCTGGAAGGTCCCGTCGCCGATCTCGCGGTTGATCCCGGCGCAGTGCGCGACCGTGGCGCAGCCCGCGAAGGCCTCGGCGAGCGCATCCACGTCGTCGATCTGGACCCCGGTGCGGCGCGAGACCACGACGGCCTCATCGCCAAGACGCTCGGTGAGGTGGCGGCCGATGAACCCGGTGCCGCCGGTGATGGCTGTCCGCATCCCTTACTCCTTCGCTTATTAGCAATGTAGCTAAACTGTATATAGCAATGGTGCTATAGTGCAAACATGACAGACTCAGCGAGCGACATCTTCGCCGCGCTGGCCCACCCGACCCGGCGGCAGATCCTGCAAGACCTGAAAGACGGGGAGCTCGCGGCCGGCGAGATCGCCGCCCGCTTCAACGCGACAGGGCCGACCATCTCCCGGCACCTCAGCGTGCTGCGCCAGGCGGGTCTGGTCACCGAACGACGGGATGCGAACCGCATCCTCTACTCGCTGGCCGGCGAACGGCTGGCCCTCTCGGTCGGCGACTTCCTGTCGACCGTCTGCCCGGAGCAGATCGTGCTGCGCGAGGTCCGCAAGCGGGGCACCGCACGGACCGACGGGAAGAAGTCCGCGGCGACCGCATAGCGGTCAGCTGAGCAGTTTCGGAGAAGCGCGGCGCGCCCTCTCCGCTCTACGGTCGGACTATGACGAAGACAACCGAGAACTCATCCACGGCTCCCGCCTTCACCGACGAGGAGCGCGCCGCCATGAAGGAGCGGTCGAAAGAGGTGAAGACCGCGCGCAAGGGCAAGACGACACGCGAGGACGACACCCGCGACCTGCTCGCCAAGATCGCCGAGCTCCCCGAGCACGACCGATCACTTGCGGAGCGCATCCACGCGATCGTCACCGAGACGGTGCCGGACGTCTGGCCGAAGCTCTGGTACGGGCAGCCGGCCTACGCCATCGGCGGCAAGACGTTCTGCTTCTTCCAGCCGGCGTCGAAGTTCAAGACGCGCTACTCCACGCTCGGCTTCAACGACCCGGCGAAGCTGGACGACGGGCCCATGTGGGCGACGGCGTTCGCCATCCTCGACCTCGGACCGGAGGAGGAGCAGCGCATCCGCGAACTGGTGGGCAGGGCAGCCGGCTGATCCCGCCGGCGGCGGTGCCGCCCGCCCCACGAATGGGTGTCCCCCAAAATGCCGCTACCGGACGTGTGCGGATTGGGCGAGGCTCGTCTGGTGAGTGAACCAGCCGAGGTGGGGACGGATGTGGCAGTAACCCGTGAGACCGTCCTCCGCCCGCACCGGCACCTGTTCACACGTGGCATCGTCGCGGTGCTGGCACTCACCACACCGGTTTTCGCGGTCCTCTACTGGCTGACCATCCCTTCCGGCGCCTGGGTGTTCGTCCTCATTGCGCACCTCGTCGTGATCGCGGCGACGGTCGTCGGAGTGGCCTCGTTCCTCAACACGACGATCAGCTACGGGCCGGACGGCGTGCGCGAGCGCGGATTCTTCGGGCGGACGGTGCACGTCGGCCATGGCGAGGCGGGGGCGGTGATCCTGGTTCAGGTCTACGAGCGCAGCACCCTCGACGTCCTCCCCCAGCTCTTCGTGGCGTCACCCGAAGGTCGGCTGCTCATCCGCATGCGTGGCCAGTTCTGGTCGGCGGATGACATGGAGCGCATCGCGGAAGAGCTGGATGTGCCGGTCACCCGACCGGAGGAGCCCATGACGCACGGACAGCTGCGTCGGGCGTGGCCACGCCTCCTGTACTGGTTCGAACGCATCCCCGTCGGTCGCTGAGCCGCCCGAGCGCTGCCCGCCGGAGCCCACGTCATACGCCGAGCCGGCGTGCCAGGATGACAGGGTGACGCCGCGCACCGAGGTCGAACCGCGCAGCAAGGGCCTGCTCACACCGAGCCGTGTCGCCCCGGCCGCGCCCGTATCCATCGCGCGGCATGCCGCCCAGGGACGCGCAGCCGCGTTCGTGCGGCACTACTGGCTCCCCCGCTGGCAGCTTCCGGACGGGACGAGCATCCGACAGGACGTGCTCGAGTACCCGACGGCGAACCTCGTCGTCGAGGAGCGGTCCGCCGCGCTGTACCGGGCGCACCGCGGGATGAGCTCCCGCACCTTGGAGGGCTCGGGATGGGCACTTGGCGTGCTCCTTCATCCCGGCGTCTCGCGCGGATGGACCGGCGCATCCCTGCGCGGTCTGCCGCCCGTCGCCCCGCTCGGCCGGCTGCCGATCGGGCAGGGCGCAGCGGGGATGGTCGCCGCCGTCCGCGAGCGCATGGCCGGCGACGACGACGCGGGCGCGATCGCGGCCTTCGAGGCGTGGCTGTACGGCATCCCGGAGCCCGACGAGGGCGCCCGCCTTGTGGACCGCATCGTCGCAGCGGTCGAGGGCGACCGTACCCTGCTGCGCGTCGAACAGCTCGCCGACCGCTTCGGGCTCGGCGTCCGGCACCTGCAGCGCCTGGTCGCGGGCCACATCGGCTTCGGGCCGAAATGGCTCATCCAGCGCTACCGGTTGCAGGAGGCGGCGGCCGCGCTGCGCTCGAGCGCCCCTCCCTCCCTCGCGGATCTCGCCGCCGAGCTGGGCTATGCCGACCAGGCACACTTCAGCCGGGATTTCACGTCGGTCATCGGCGCGACACCCGGCGCCTACGCGGCAGCCGAGGGGCAGGAGTGACCGACCTCGACGCCGTGCTGTCGCCGTGGCGCGAACGTTGGCGACTCGACCCGGACGGGGCGGCGTTCGCGACGCCGTCGAGTGTTCTGCAGGCGGTCCGCCGTACCGGGGAGCCGCTGTTCCTCAAGGTCGCGACCGTCGGTGAGGAACGCGCGGGCGGAGCGGTGATCGCCTGGTGGCGCGGCGACGGTGCCGCGGCCGTCATCGACATCGATGGGGATGCGGTACTGCTCGAGCGCGCGACGGGCACCCGCGGCCTCGCACAGCTCGCGCGCTCGGGTGCCGCGGGCGACGACGAGGCGACGCGCATCCTCTGCCGGGCCGGCCGTCGACTGCACGCAGCGGGATCCGGGCAGCGGCCGGACGGACTCTTCGACCTCCACCGCTGGTTCCGCGACCTCCTGCGGCGAGGGGATGCGGCCGGCGGCGGGCTGTTCGACGTCGCCGCGCGGGTCGCCGAGGAGCTGTTGCGGCATCCCGACGGGGACGTCGTGCTGCACGGCGACCTGCACCACGGCAACGTGCTCGACTTCGGGCCGCGCGGGTGGCTCGCGATCGATCCGAAGCCCCTGCACGGCGACCCCGGTTTCGACGTGGCCAACATCCTCTGCAACCCCGACCCCGCGACGGCGCTCGCGCCGGGTCGCCTGGAGCGCGCGGTCGCGGTGATCGCCGCGGAGACCGGCCAGAGCGAGGACAGGGTGCTGCGCTGGGCGCTGGCCTGGGGCGCGTTGTCCACGGTCTGGGCGGAGCAGGACGGCGCCGCGCACGCCTCGGCAGCCGGTGTGGCGCAGCGAGCACGGACGCTCCTCGGGCTCTGACCCGGGCGCAGCGATCCGGCCGCAGCTCAGCGACGGCGGCGGGTGCCGAAGATGCCCTCGACCACGCTGCCCAGGATGTCGCGGGTCGCCTTCGAGCCGAGCACCTGCTCCAAAACGGTCTTTGACGAGCCGGACGAGGTGCGCCGCGTCGTCCTGCGCGGCGAGGTCTGGCGCAGGATGCGGTCGTACTCCTTCTGCGCGGCGCGCTCGGCGGCCTCCCTGGCCTTGGCGTCGGCCTTGGCCTGCGCTTCGGCCGCCTTCTGCGCCTCGGCGGCCGCCTTGGCCGCGGCCTCCTCGGCGTCCGCCTTAGCGGCGGCCGCCGCGGCGGCGTCCAACTTCCGGCCGAGCATCTCGCGGGCGGAGTCGCGGTCGAGCGGGGTGCCGTACTTCGCCTGCAGCGGGGAGCCGGCGATCGTCGCATCCACCTGCTGCTCGGAAGCCGGAGACATGGAGCCCTGCGGTGCACGGAGGCGCGTCCAGGCGACCGGCGTCGGTGCGCCCTTCTCGTTCATGACCGTGATGACGGCCTCACCGGTGCCGAGCGATTGCAGCACCTGGGCGAGGTCGTAGCCGGAGGTCGGATACGTCGACACCGTGGCCTTCAGCGCCTTCGCGTCGTCCGGCGTGAACGCGCGCAGCTGATGCTGGACCCGCGAGCCCAGCTGCGCGAGCACATCGGACGGGACATCCTTCGGCGTCTGGGTGACGAAGAAGATGCCGACGCCCTTCGAGCGGATGAGGCGGACCGTCTGGGTGATCGCCGCGAGGAAGTCCTTCGAGGCGTCGCGGAACAGCAGGTGCGCCTCGTCGAAGAAGAACACCAGCTTCGGCTTGTCGAGATCGCCGACCTCGGGGAGGTCGTTGAACAGGTCGGCGAGCAGCCACATGAGGAACGTGGAGAAGACGGCCGGTTTGTCCTGCACGCCGGGCACCTCCAGCAGGCTCACGACGCCCGTGCCGTCAGGTGCCGTGCGGAGGAACTCAGCCGTGTCGATCTCCGGCTCGCCGAAGAAGGCGTCGGCGCCCTGGTCGGCGAAGGCGATCAGCTCGCGCAGGATGACGCCCACGGTCGCGCCGGAGAGCCCGCCCAGCCCCGTCAACTCCTCCTTGCCGTCGTCGCTCGCCAGATAGGTCAGCACGGCGCGCAGGTCGGCGAGGTCGAGGAGCGGCAGCCCCGCCTGCTCGGCGTAGTGGAAGACCAGCCCGAGGCTCGACTCCTGCGTCGCATTGAGGCCGAGCACCTTCGAGAGCAGCAGCGGTCCGAACCCGGCGACCGTCGCCCGGATCGGCACCCCGCGGCCGACGCCGCCGAGTGAGAAGAACTCGGTCGTCGCCGCGTGCGGTGCCCAGTCCTGGCCGATGCCGCGGGTGCGTTCGAGCAGCTTGTCGTTCGCCTCGCCCGGTGCCGCGATGCCAGAGAGATCGCCCTTGATGTCGGCCGCGAACACGGGGACGCCCGCCGCCGAGAGCTGCTCGGCGAGCACCTGGAGCGTCTTGGTCTTGCCGGTGCCGGTCGCTCCGGCGACGAGGCCGTGACGGTTGGTCATGGCGATCGGGATGCGGATCGGCACATCCGGCAGCGGGTCGCCGTTGACGAGGGCGCCGAACTCCAGCGCGTCGCCCTCGAACGCGTATCCGGCACGGATCGTCTCGACGGCTGCGGCATCCAGGGGGCCGGAGGTCGGCGGCCGGGCGGTCGTGGGTGCCGCGGATCCGGGTCTCGAGGTCGGCGCTGCCGGTGCGGTCGACGCGGCCGCCGCCTCCCGCAGCGATGCGGCCTGGGCCTCCGCCGCGGCCGACGCCTCCTGCGCCCTCCGCACGGCCTCGGCCGCCTCCGCCTGCAGCCGCTCGGCCTCCTCGGCCGCCGCCAGTGCTTCCGCCTGCGCCTTCGCCAGCGCGTCCGCGTCGCTCATGCGGCTCACTCTACTGGCGCGTGGCGGTGTGCGAGCCAGAAGGGATGCGGCTCCGCGGCCTCTCTCGCGAGGCGGTGCGCGAGCGGCGTCCAGACGATCACGGCGACCCCGGCGCCGAGCAGCAGACCGCCGATCGTGTCGCTGATCCAGTGCGCGCCGAGATAGGTACGACTGACCGCCATGAGGACCGCCCACACCACCCCGAGGATCCACACCCACACCCTCGGGAACAGGATGCCGAGCACGACCACCATCGTCGCCGCATTCGCCGTATGCCCGGATGGGAATGAACCGGTGTCGGCGTTCACGAGGATCTCCGTCGGCCGTGCCCTCCCCACGGTGTGCTTGATCAGCTGGACGCAGACGACCGACAGCACGCTCGCGATGGCGAAGAACGCGGCGCCCCACGGCCTTCGGAACGCGAGCAGCAGCAGGAAGATCAGGACGGGGATGACCACCGATCCGAGGATGCTGCCGCCGACGTAGTTGAAGAACAGCGCCGGTCCGAGCCAGAGCGGGGAGCGGTGCTCGACGATCTCGCCCATCCACTCGGCGTCGATCGCGAACGGCTCCCGGGGGCGGAGCGCGATGATCAGTCCGAGTCCGACCACGACGACCACCGCGACCGACCCGGCGACGACGGGCCACCTCCGCGTCACCCGGGCCGCTTTGACGACGTCGTGTCCTTCGGCGTCCTCGGGCGGCGGAACGGGATGCGGTTCTGTCATGCGCCCAAACGTACCCGCGCCGGCATGTCCGCCCCACCGTCGAATACACGAAAACTGCACACCTATCGCCGCGCGCGCGTGCAGTTTTTGCGTACTCGACGGTGGGGGCGGTGGGGGGTAGAGGTTAGTGGGCCAGTTGAGGGACGCTGCGCGGACGGACGACGATCCAGAGCGAGGCGATCGAGACCAGCGCGCAGACGGCCATCACGGCGCCCATCGGTGCCGCGCTGCCGACGCCGAGGATGCCGACGACCGGCGACACGATCCCGGCGATGCCGAAGTTGGCCGCACCGAGCAGGCTCGCGGCCGTCCCGGCCTCGTGGCCGTGGCCGTTGAGCGCGAGCACCTGGACGCACGGGAAGCCGAAACCGCAGGCGGCGATGAAGAACCACAGGGGGATGACGGTGCCCCACAGTCCGACGTGCGACTGGTCGAGCACCACGATGGTCACGGACGCCACGAACATGACCACGGTGGAGCACGCCAGGATCCACTGCGGTCCCACGTACTTGGTGAGGCGCGCGGACGACTGGACGCCGATGATGATGCCGATGGAGTTGATCGCGAACAGCAGACCGTACTCCTGCGCGTTGAACTGGTAGATCTCCTGGAAGATGAACGAGCTCGACGAGAGGTAGGAGAACAGGCCGGTGAAGTTGGCGGCTCCGACGATCGCGATGCCGACGAACACGCGGTCGCTCAGCACGGCCTTGTACCGCTGGCCCACCGTCGAATGCCCGGCGTCCTGGCGCCGCGCCTTGGGCAGTGTCTCCACGATCCAGAGGGCGACGCAGATGATCACGAACAGGCCGTAGCAGGCGAGCACGACGAAGATCCCGCGCCACGGCATGACGAGCAGGAGCCAGGAGCCGAGCACGGGCGCCAGCACCGGCGCGAGGCCGTTGACGAGTGCGAGGCGGCTCAGCATCCGGACCAGCGGACGTCCGCCGAAGAGGTCGCGGACCATGGCCATCGCGACGACGCCGCCCGCCGCTGCGCCGATGCCCTGCAGGGCACGCGCGACGCCGAGCAGTTCGACGTTCGGGGCGATCGCCGCGGCCAGACACGCGATGATGTGCACACCGGTTGCGACCATGAGCGGCGTGCGCCGGCCGATCTTGTCCGACCACGGGCCCACCAGCAGCTGGCCGACGCCGAAGCCGATCGTCGTGGCCGTGAGGGTCAGCTGAATGGCCGCGGTGGAGACATTGAAGTCGTTCTGCAGCGTCGGCAGCGCGGGCAGGTAGGTGTCGATCGTGAACGGGCCCAGTGCGGTGAGCGCGCCGAGGATCAGGATGTAGGCGAGGCGCTGGCGGCCGGAGAGCGAGTCTCCGGGATGCACGACGGTGGTCACGAAAGGGTCCTTGGCAGGTCGAGGTGGATGAGGCCGCGCCCGCCGTCGGACGCAATGAGAACAGCACCGCGCGGAAGCGGTGCTGTCGGGAGTGGTGGTTCGAATCGATTCGATTGATCGACTACAAGGAATCCTATACCGTGCAGGCCTCTAATGTGAACGTGCGCATTGACTTTCCGTTCGCGCAGATTCGTGCCGAATGTGCGTTATGGCGCCGCCAAAGCGCACATTCGGCACGAATGTCCGCCTTGCCCGGGGGTTGGAAGCGCAGATTTGCGCCAAATCTCGGTTATGGAGGCGCCAAAACGTAGATTTGCGCCAAATCTTGCGGAGGAAGGGCGGGAAGGGGCGGAGGGAGGCGTAGCGGAGGGAGGCGTAGCGGAGGGAGGCGGACGAGATGCGGTCAGGATGCGGGGGCGGCCAGCAGCGGACGGAACGCGAGCTCGGCCGCGCCGATCATGAGGATGTCCGCGCCGAGCCCCGCTCGCACGATGGAGAGCCGCTCGGCGCTGGCGGCGAGCGCCTGCTCTCCCACGAGGCGCGGCAGCCGCTCGGGGTCGAGCGCGTGGAGCGCACCGAGGAACCCGCCCAGCACGATCAGCTGCGGGTCGAAGACGTTGGTGGCGTTGCGCAGCGCCGTCGCGAGGAAGCCGACCTGGCGATCGACCTCCGCCGTCACGGCCGGATCGCCCGCCGCGATCGCCGCCGCAAGCGCACGGTCGAGCTCCTCGGGGTCGGCCGCATCCATCCCGAGCACGCGCAGCAGCGCACCCTGGCTCACCTCGGTCTCGAGGCAGCCGATGGCGCCGCAGTGGCAGCGCACGCCCGCGGAGTTGACGAGCGTATGCCCGAGCTCGCCCGCGTAGCCGCTGATCCCGGTGAGGGGCGCGCCGCTGACGATCACTCCGGCGCCGATGCCCGACGCGCCGCCGTTGAGGTACACCAGGTCGCTCGCGCCGCGTCCTGCGCCGAAGAGCCGCTCGGCGTCGGCGCCGAGGCTCGCGTCGTTGGCGGCGAGCACGGGGTACCCGGTCGCGGTGGCGAGTTCGGCGGCGAACGGCTCTTCGGTCCATTCGAGGTGGGGAGCGAGCCGCACCACACCGTCCTCCTCCCGCACGAGCCCGGGTACGGCCACGCCGATCCCGACGACGCGCGAGGCCTTCGCGAGGTCGGCACGAAGTCCGTCGACGACCGCTGCGGCGATGGCCACCGCCTCCGCGGCCGAGGGGATGTGCCCGGTTGGGTACCGCACGCGCCGGTGCACAGTCGCGTCCAGACCGACCACGCCCACGGTCACCGCGTCGATCTCGGGGTTGATGGCCAGCGCGACGACGCGGCCGTCGGGCGCGACGACGGGAGACGGCCGCCCGACCCGGTTGCTGAGTTCGGGCTCGCGCTCCTGCACGAGGCCCAGCTCTGCCAGCTCGGCGACAAGGGCACCGACGGTCGACCGATTCAGCCCGGTCGCCTGCGTGAGCGCCGAGCGGGCCAGCGGGCCCTCGCGGTGGACGAGCCCGAGCACGGTCGCGAGATTGTGCCGCCGCACCGTGTCGAGGTTCGTCCCCGTCGCCTTGCCGTTCATTCTCCGCGTAACTGTACCGTCGGGGCCGGGCTCCGGTGACGCGGGCGCCAGGCGCGCGCCCACGTCACCGGTCCGCCGGGCCGGATGCGCCGGCTCAGCCGAGGGTCGCCGTCCCCGACTCCGAGGCCGCGGTGCGGCCGGTGACCGCATCCCGCAGCGTGAAAGGATGCCCACTCGGTCCGGTCGCGGTCAGCGCCTCACCGCGGCGGGTCACCGTGTACTCGGCGACCTCGCCATCGGGCGTCGTGACGGCCATCGTGCGCTCTCCGTCCGGCCCGGGGTACACGGCGAGCGTGAGGTCGGTGCGGTAGTCGTAGTCCGGGCGGTCGTCGCGGGCGCCGAGCGGCAGGACGGCCCCTTCACGCACGAACAGCGGGATGCTGTCGAAGCCGTGGGTCTCGCGCAGCCAGCGTCCGCCCTCCACCGTGCGGCCCGAGAAGTACTCGGTCCAGGTGCCGTCGGGCAGGTAGAACTCGACCTCGGACGGCGCGAACACGGGCGCGACCAGGAGGTCGGCTCCGAGCATGTACTGGCGGTCGAGGTAGTCGACGGCCGGGTCGCCCGGGAACTCCAGCTGCATCGGCCGCATGACCGGCGTCCCGGCGGCGTGCGCCTCCTGGCCCGCGGCGAACAGGTACGGCATCAGCCGCAGCTTCAACTTCGTGAACAGGCGGGTGACCTCGACGGCCTCCTCGTCGAACGCCCACGGCACCCGGTACGAGTCGCTGCCGTGCAGACGGGAGTGGCTCGACAGCAGTCCGAACGCGGTCCAGCGCTTGAACACGCCCGGGTCGGGGGTGCCCTCGAAGCCGCCGATGTCGTGGCTCCAGAAGCCGAAGCCGCTCAGCGCCAGCGAGAGGCCGCCGCGCAGGGTCTCGGCCATGGACTCGTAGCTGGAGGTGTTGTCCCCGCCCCAGTGGACCGGCAACTGCTGCCCGCCGGCCGTCGCCGACCGCGCGAACAGCACCGCCTCGCCGACACCCTTCGCCTCCTGCAGCACCTCGAACACGGCCTCGTTGTAGAGCTGCGTGTAGAGGTTGTGCATGCGCTCGGGCGATGAGCCGTCGAAGTAGTCGACCTCAAGAGGGATGCGCTCCCCGAAGTCGGTCTTGAAGCAGTCGACGCCCTGGGCGACCAACCCTCGCAGCTTGTCCTGGTACCAGCGGGTCGCGTCCGGGTTGGTGAAGTCCACCAGGCCCATGCCGGCCTGCCAGAGGTCCCACTGCCAGACGTCGCCGTTCGGGCGCTTCACCAGGAAGCCCGCCTCGGCGGCCTCCGCGAACAGCGGGGAGCGCTGCCCGATGTAGGGATTGAGCCATACGCAGACCCGGAGGTCTTTGTCGTGCAGGCGCGCGAGCATCCCCTCGGGGTCCGGGAACGTGCGCGGATCCCACTCGAAGTCGCACCAGTTGAACTCGCGCATCCAGAAGCAGTCGAAGTGGAACACCGACAGGGGCAGGTCGCGCTCGGCCATGCCGTCGATGAAGGAGGTGACGGTCGCCTCGTCGTAGTCGGTCGTGAAGCTGGTGGACAGCCAGAGGCCGTACGACCACGCAGGAACCGACGCCGGCCGACCCGTCAGCGCGGTATACCGCTCCAGGATATCCTTCGGAGTCGGGCCGTACACGAGGTAGTACTCGAGGCTCTCGCCCGGCACCGAGAACTGGACGCGCTCCACCGACTCCGACCCGATCTCGTACGAGACGTGGCCCGGGTGGTTGACGAGCACGCCGTAGCCGCGGTTGGTGAGATAGAACGGGATGTTCTTGTACGCCTGCTCGCTGGAGGTGCCGCCGTCGGCGTTCCAGATGTCGACCACCTGGCCGTTCTTCACCAGCGGTCCGAAGCGCTCCCCCAGGCCGTAGACCAACTCGCCGACGCCGAGCGCCAGCTGCTCGTGGACGAACGTCCCCTCGCCGGCCACGGTCATGTAGCCGAGCGACTTGTGCCCGCTCGAGGTGAGCACGCGGTCGCCCGCCGAGAAGGTCAGCGACCACGGCGCACCGCGCTTCACCATCGCCGTCAGACCGCCGGTGGTGAGCACGCCCGCTTCGTCGTCGACGGACACGTGCGCGTGCCCCTCCTCGACGTTGAGATCGAAGCCCCGCTCCGGCCGTGTGCCCTGCCAGTGGTCGACGCGGACGCCGACCACGCCGGGCAGCGGCGAGGTGAGCGTGACGGTCAGCGTCGGGCGGTTGAGGGTGTCGCCCCGGCGCTCGATGACCTTGGCGGGCGCGGTGATCGTGATGCTGCCGTCGCCGGCGACCACGTCGTACGCCTCCTGGGCGTAGACGGGCGTGACGCCGTCGCGCAGCATCCAGAAACCATCGGTGAACTTCATGCGGTGACTGCTCCGGTTACTTGACCGCGCCGGCGGTGATGCCGCGGGTCAGGGTGCGCTGGAAGATGAGGAAGAAGACGAGGGTGGGGATGAGGCCGAGCAGTGCGGAGGCGGACGTGGTCGTCACATCCATCAGCCGGTCGCCCTGCAGGGCGCTGATCGCGACAGGGACCGTCTGGTTGTCGTTCGACACCAGGAAGGTCAGCGGGATCAGGAACTCGTTCCACGTCCAGATGAAGAAGAAGATGAGCAGGACGCTCAGGGTCGGGCGCGAGATCGGGACGACGACGCGCCACAGGATGCGCCAGCGCCCTGCGCCGTCGAGCGACGCGGCCTCCAGCACCTCCTTCGGGAAGGTGCCGTACACGCTCGACAGCAGGTAGGTGCCGAACGCGCTCTGGATCACCGTGAAGATGATGATGACCGCCCACGGATTGTCGTACAGGCCGACCTGCTTGAACATGAAGTACAGGGGGTAGAGCAGGGCCTCCTGCGGCAGCATGTTGGCCAGCAGGAACAGCACGATGATCCAGGTGCGCGCCTTCACCCGGCCGATGCCGAGCGCGTAGGCGTTGAGGACCGACAGCACGACCGACAGCAGGGCGACCATCCCGGAGATGAAGATGGAGTTCCACAGCTTCTCGGGGAAGTTGACGCGGTTCCAGAAGTTTACGATGCCGTCCGTGTAGAACGACGTCGGCAGCTGCAGCGGACCGCCCGAGTTGTAGTCGGCCGGGCTCTTGAACGAGTTGATGAGGATCAGCAGGAACGGGAAGGCGATGCCGATCCCGATGAGGATCGCGACGACGAGGATGACCCAGTCGGTCACGGTCTTGCGCGGCTTCTGCCGCTTCAGCCGGCGGGGCCGCGCCGTCGCCGCATCCGTGCGGGGGCGCTCGATGGTGGTCGACATCAGATCTGGTTCTCCCTGCGCTCCGCGCGGTTCTGGGCGATCATGAAGAGGACGGAGACGGCGATGATGACCACCGTCAGCGCGGTCGCGATGGTGGCGCCGTATCCCACCTGCTGGCTCTGGAAGAACTCGCTGTAGGAGTAGTAGCTGGGCACCATGGTCGCCGTGCCGGGCCCACCGCGGGTCAGTGTGTAGACCGGGCCGAAGACCTTGAGGGCCGCGATGGTGCAGGTGAGGGTGACGACGAAGATCTCCGGCCGGATGATGGACACGGTGATCGAGCGGAACCGCTGGAACCAGTTGGCTCCATCGAGCTCGGCCGCCTCGTACAGCTCGGGGTCGACCCGCTGGAGCGCCGCCATGAAGATGACGACCGGGTAGCCGATCTGCACCCAGACCATCACGGCCATGATGGATGCGAGGGCGGTGTCCGGGCTGCCCAGCCAGTTGTGGGCGAACTGACCCAGACCGACGGCCTGCAGCATGGTGTTGAGTGCGCCGTTGTCGGGCCGCAGGATCCAGCCGATCACGATCGCAGCGATCACGACGGGCAGGATCTGCGGGAGGTAGTAGGTGGCCCGCAGGAAGCTGGCGAGCTTGCCGCCGAACTTCTTGCCGACCAGGTCGAACAGCATGGCGGCGAGGATGAGGCCGACAAGGGTCGGGATGACGACCATCGCGATGATCATCGCGATCGAGTTGCCGAACGAGGTCCAGAACTTGTCGTCGCCCATCAGCCGGACCCAGTTGTTCAGCCCGATGAACTTCGGCGGGCGGATGCCGCGGTAGCTCGTGAAGCTGAGGTAGACGTTCCACACCAGCGGGACGAGGACGATCACCGTCAGCAGGACGAATCCCGGCAGCAGGTACAGCCAGAATCGGCCGTGCCCTCGGCCGGGCACCAGCGCTTCGCTCTGCGCCTTCCGCTTGCGCCCTTCCGGCGCGCGCACGCTCACGTCGACCATGCGTTCTCTCCTTTGCGTTCCCTCGTGGCCATCCGCTCCGGAGTTTTTCGCCTCAACACGCCGGTTGGGGGCGGAAAAACTCAGGAGCGGATGGCTTGGGAGTTTTACTGGTTGACGATCTGGTCGACGCCGTCCTGGTACTCGGAGCCGAGCTCCTTGTTGACCGCGGACGGGTCCTTCGTGCCGTTGATGAGCTCCTGCAGACCGGCGTTCAGCTGGTCGTAGAAGGTCGGCGTGGGCCAGTCGGGGTAGTACGCGATGCCGTCCTCACCGGTGAGAGTGTTGAAGTTCGCGATGAGCTCCTTCGACTTCTCGTCGGTGATGTCGCTCAGCTTCGCCGCCACCGGGATGCCGCCGTTGTTGCCGAGGATCGCCTGGATCTTGGGCTGCATGGTGATGTCGATGAACTTCTCGGCGAGGCCCTTGTTCTTGGCCTTCTCGGGGACGACCCACATGTTGCCGGCCGAGCCGGGCGAGAGCTTCGCACCCGGGAACAGGAACGTGCCCCACTGGTAGTCCTTGATCTCCGTCTGGAAGCGGCCGTACCACCAACTGCCCGAGAAGAAGATCGGGTACTTGCCCGAGATGAACGCAGTGCCGGCGTCCTCGGCCTTCAGGCCCGAGGCGTCCTTGGAGATGTAGCCCTTCTGCACCCAGTCGTCGACCGTCTTGGTGGCGGAGAGGAGCTCGCTGCCCTGCCAGTTCAGCTTGCCCTTGTAGAGCTGGTAGTCGTCGACGAAGGAGCGGTCGGCCTTGGTCAGCGCGAGCTGGTACCAGAGCTGGCCGAGCGGGTACTCGGCCGCCGACTCGGCGAGCGGGGTCACCCCGTTGTCCTTGAACTTCTGCAGCGCGGCGACGAACTCGTCCTGCGTCTTCGGCACCTCGATGCCGTACTTCGCGAACATGTCCTTGTTGTAGTAGACCTCGACGTACTCGCCGTAGTTCGGGATGCCGTACCACGAGCCGGAACCCATGATGCCCTTGTCGTCGTAGCGCGACGTGGTCTGCAGGCTCGGCGCGAGCTTCTTGTCCCAGCCGTACTTCTTGACGGCGTCGTCGAGGTTGCTGAGCAGGCCCTGGCTGGCGAGGAGGCCGGCGGTGGCGTTGCCCTTGTTGTACTCGAGGATGTCGGGGGCCTGGTCCGAGTTCAGGACCTGGGACGCGGTGGAGCGGATCTGCTCGAAGGCCTTCGCCTCGAACTTGACCTTGGCGCCGGTCTCCGACTCGAACTCCTTGATGGCCTCGTTCCAGGCCTTGCCCATCGCCGAGTCTTCGCTCTCGAAGTGCCAGAGGGTGAGGGTCTTGCCCTTCCCATCGGTGCTGTCGGACGACGAACCGGACGTGCCGGAGCATCCGGCGAGCAGCAGGGCACCGGCGGCCAGAACGGCGCCGATTGCGAGGTGCCTCTTGCGCATCTGTTACCTCCTTGTAGTGGAGTGGACGCGCGTCTGCAGGCCTCGCAGCCACTCCGATGCATTTTGTTGGTGAACACAACATAAGCGACGCGAAGAGCGAAAGCAAGTTCGGATTTGGATGTAGAACCGCATTTTTGCGGGGTAGAACAGTTAGTTTTCGGCAACAACATACGAGCCGCGTCAGGCGCATTCTCGCCCGGCGGCGCCCGCGGGCTCAGGCGGCGGCGAGCCCTCGGGCGGGATCCGCGATCAGGTCGGCGAGCACCAGCTCGGCCGCGCCGATGAGCAGCTGGTCGGTTCCGAGCTCCGCCTCGACCACGGTGACGCCCTCTCTCGCCGAGTGCACGACATCGTCGAGGAGGTCGGGTGCGCCGTGGGCGCGGGCGCCACGATAGAGCGCCGCGAGGAAACCGCCGAGCACGAGCAGCGAGGGGTTGAACACGTTGACGGCATTGCGCGCCGCGATCGACAGCAGTGCGTAGTCGTGCTCGATCACGGCGAGCGCCGCCGGATCCTCCGTGGCGACCAGCCGGTCGGCGAGGGATGCGGCCTCCGCCGACGCGAGGCCCACCGACGCCAGCAGCTCCGCCTGGGTGACCTCGGCCTCCAGGCATCCGCGCGATCCGCAGGAGCAGTGCCGGCCGTCCGACCGGACGAACGTGTGCCCGAACTCCCCCGCGTACCCGGCGGCACCCGTCAGCAGACGGCCGCCGCCGATCGCGCCGCCGCCGATCCCTGACGCTCCGCCGATCATGTACACGAGGTCGTCGACGCCGCGCCCGGCGCCGAACGCGCTCTCGGCCCGCAGCCCCAGGACGGCGGCGTTGGCCGCCCAGACCCGGTACCCGGTCGCGGCGGAGAGCATCCCGGCCAGCGGTTCGTCCACCCAGCCGAAGTGCGTCGCCTCCCGGACCATGCCATCCGACAGCCGCACCTGGCCGGGCACCGCGACGCCGATCCCGGCGATGCGGATGCCCGACTCCCCCGCCAGCATCCCGGCGATGCCGGCAGAGGCCAGGGTGACGGTCTCCGCAGCCGACCGGGCCGACGCGGTCTCGATGCGGACCCGCTTGAGCACACGGCCGCCGAGACCGACGAGGCCGACGATCACCGCATCCACTTCGGGGTTCACCGCGACGGCGGCGACGCTGCCCGAGACGCGCACGACCGGACTCGGACGACCCGCGCGACCGCCTCCCGGCGTCTCGTCGACCTCGACGAGGTCGAGGGCCGCGAGTTCCGCCACCAGGTCGCCGACAGTCGAGCGGTTCAGCCCGGTCAGTCGGGTCAGGTCGCTGCGCGACAGAGCTCCGTCGCGGTGCACGAAGCCGAGCACGGTCGCCAGGTTGCTGCGGCGCAGGGCGTCCGTGGCACCGCCCGACGACGGGCGCACGGTGCTCAGCTCGGATGCGGACATGGAATGACCATAACGCGCGGCGTGCACCCGCTCCGTCACCGGGTTCGGTCGCTCACCAGCTCTCCGGACGCGCGCCCAACGGCACAGGGGCCGGACGCTCGACGGTCGACGAGAGCTCCACGACCGTGTGGGTCGCGCCGGCCCGGATCACCGACTCCATGATCTCGAGCACGTGGAAGGCGAGCTCGCCGGAGGCGCGGTGCGGGCGGTCCGTCTCGATCGCTCGCGCCATGTCGGCGAGGCCGTAGCCGCGACCGGCATCCGCGTAGCCTGCGGCGACCGGCACCTCTTGGAACTCGCGGTCGTCGGCCGTTGCCACCTCCACCGGGTCGGAGAACATGTTGGGGTCGGGCACGGCGATCGTCCCCGCTGTCCCGTAGACCTCGAACTTCGGCGTGCGCGTCGCCCACACCTCGAACGAGACGGTCACGGTCGAGATCACGCCGGACGTGTGCTCGAGGAGGGCGGTGACGTGCGTGTCCACCTCCACCGGGATGGTCGAGCCGGCGAGCGGGCCGGTCGCGACCGCGCGCTCGCGCGTCGACCGGCCGGTGGCGCCGGACACCCGCACGACCGGACCGAAGAAGCTGACCAGGCTGGTCAGGTAGTACGGACCCATGTCGAACAGCGGGCCGCCGCCCGGCTGGTAGTAGAACGCCGGAGCGGGATGCCAGAGCTCGTGACCCGGTGCGCTCCAGGCGACGGCGGCGGCGACCGGGTCGCCGATCCGCCCGTCGTCGAGCAGCGCGAG
This sequence comes from Leifsonia sp. 1010, assembly GCF_031455295.1. Classification (NCBI taxonomy): domain Bacteria; kingdom Bacillati; phylum Actinomycetota; class Actinomycetes; order Micrococcales; family Microbacteriaceae; genus Leifsonia; species Leifsonia sp. 1010. The sequence goes on along the minus strand of NZ_JAVDSL010000001.1, from coordinate 1,711,536 downwards.
GGCGGTCTGGATGCCGGTACCCAGCACGGTGTCCGGAGCGCTGCCGACCCGCAGGCCCTGCGCTGCCGCGCGCTCGAGGACCGGCGCCGCCTCCGCGGTCGAGAGGGCCAGCGGCTTCTCGCCGTAGACGTGCTTGCCCGCGGCGAGCGCGCGGAGGGCGACCTCGGCGTGCGCCTGCGGGATGGTCAGGTTGAGCACCGCGTCCACGTCGGGATGTGCGAGCAGCTCGTCGACCGAGAGCCCGAGCACGCCCTGCTCGGCGGCGACCGCGGAGGCGCGTTCCACATCCAGGTCGGCGACGGCGGTCAGACGCAGGTTCGGCAGCTGCGGGAAGTGCTCGAAGTATTGCCTGCTGATGTTGCCGACGCCGATGACGCCGACGTTCAACGGGACGCCCACAGCATCCCCCTCTCGATGATGGTGCGGACGGGCTGGCTCTCGACGATCTCCAGGCGGTGGCCCGGCGCGGAGACGAAGATGCGGCCCTTGCCCCACTGCCGGGTCCAGATGGCCGGAGCGGTGACCGGGCGATTCCACGCATCCCACGGGCGGACGCTCTGGGTGGTCGTCGCGAGGACGTCGTTGTACTCGTCGCTGAGCACCCAGTACTGCTCGGTGACCAGGTCGAAGTCGTCGATCCCCTGGGTGATGGGATGCGTCCGTCCGTAGTCGGTGATGTGCACGGTGTACGGGATGTAGTTGTCCGACTGGTCGCCGACGCGCTCGGCCGGATCCTTGCCCGCGTGATGGGCGAACTGTCCGCCGATCATGTGCAGGTAGTCGGCGTTGTTGCGGTACGAGTCGGCGATCCCGCCGTGCCAGCCGGCCATCCCCGTCCCATTGAGCACGGCCCGCTGGAGGCCGCGGAACTCAGGCTCCTCGATCGTGTTCATGGTGTTGACCTGCACGACGAGGTCGACGGTGTCCATGAAGGCGTCGTCCGCGTAGACGGCCGTGCCCTCCTCGACCCGGGTGTCGAAGCCGTTCTCGCGCAGGAAGGGGAGGAACAGCTCCGTGGTCTCGACGGGCATGTGCCCATCCCATCCTCCGCGGACGATCAGTGCCTGCTTGCTCATGCTTCCTTCCGGTGGTCGCCGCCGGCTCCTGAGTTTCTCTGCTTTTCGCACGCCATTCGGCCGAAAAACTCAGGAGCTGCGGGCGTGGTTCAGGGGATCGGGGTCCAGGCGCTGCCGTCGGCGGCGCTGCGCTCGACAGCGTCGAGGACGCGCTGGATGTGGAGGCCGTCGGCGAACGACGGCTCGGGGTCGGTGCCGGACGCGATGGCGGTCACCAGGTCGACGACCTCGTGGCTGAATGCGTGCTCGTAGCCGATGGCGTGACCGGTCGGCCACCAGTTGGCCATGTAGGGATGCTCGGGCTCCGTGACGATGATCCGCGTGAAGCCCTGCTCCCCGGCCGAGGCCGTGGCGTCGTAGAACTGCAGCTCGTTCATCTCCTCGAGGTCGAACGCGATGGCGCCGCGCGAGCCGCTGAGCTCGATGCGGAGTGCGTTCTTGCGGCCGGTCGCGTACCGGGTCGCCTCGAAGGCCCCGATGGCGCCGTCGGCCTCCCCACCCTCGAGCCGGGCGGTGAACCAGGCGGCATCATCGACCGTGACCGTCCCGCGCTCGGTGGAGGCGGTGCCCGAGAGTCCGACGCCCTCGGCGAGCAGCGGGCGCTCCTCGACGAACGTGGCGAGCGTGCCGGAGACGGCGCCGAGGTGCGAGCCGGTCAGGTGCTCGATGAGGTCGACCGCGTGCGCTCCGATGTCGCCGAGCGAACCGGAGCCGGCGAGCGCCTTGTCGAGCCGCCACGTCATGGGGCCGTCCTCGTCGCGCAGCCAGTCCTGCAGGTAGAGCGCGCGCACCTGGCGGATGGCGCCGAGGCGCCCCTCCTGGATCAGCGAGCGGGCGAAGCCGATGGCCGGCACCCGGCGGTAGCTGAAGCCGACCATCGAGCGGATGCCGCGGGCGGCGGCGCGCTCGGCGGCGGCGGTCATCGCCTCCGCCTCCGCGACGGTGTTGGCGAGCGGCTTCTCGCAGAGCACGTGCTTGCCGGCATCGAGTGCGGCGATCGCGATCTCCGCGTGGCTGTCGCCGGGTGTGCAGATGTCGACGACGTCGATCTCGGGGTCGTCGATCACAGCGCGCCAGTCGGTCTCGGCGCGCTGCCAGCCGAACCGGCGGCGCGCATCCTCGACCCGCGCCGCGTCGCGTCCGACGATCACAGACATCACCGGCTCGGCGGGGAGGTCGAAGAATCGGGGTGCGGTGCGCCAGCCCTGCGAGTGCGCTGCGCCCATGAACCCGTACCCGATCATGGCGACCCGGAGCTGCGGCTTGTCGTCGGTCATCGTCGGCCCTTCGTCTGGCGGTACCCGTGCGACGGTAGTTCGCGCTCGACGAGCGGGGCAAGTTTCTCCGCGGGGTTGGAAAACTTTCGTCAGGCGGCGGGCGCTGCCGTCGACCCGCGCTCGATCAGGGCGGTCGCGAGCTCCAGCCGGGTGTTCTCCACCGCGCCGGCCCGGAGCCGGAGCGCGAGGCGCGTCGCCTCCTCCGCCATCTCCTGCAGCGGCTGCCGGATGGTCGTCAGCGGCGGTCGTGCCCACGCCGCGGACGGCGCGTCGTCGAAGCCGACCACCGACACATCCCGGGGCACATCGAGGCCGAGCGCGAAGGCGGCGTCGTACACGCCGAGCGCCTGCATGTCGTTGCCGCAGACGATCGCGGTCGGGCGGTCCGGCGACGCGAGCAGCCTGCGCCCTTCCCGCTCGCCCTCCGCGCGCGAGAACCCTCCGCCGCCGATCTCCGACGGCACCGGGAGACCCGCCTCCTGCATCGCGGACTGGTACCCGGCGATTCGAGCGCGCGAGCACATCAGGTCGGCCGGCCCGGCGATGGCGGCGATGCGCCGGTGGCCGAGCGCGAGGAGGTGGCGGGTCGCCGCGACGCCTCCCGCCCAGTTCGTGGCTCCGATCGCGGGAACGTCGGCCGGAGGATCGCCCGCCGGATCCACGACGACGAACGGGATGTTGCGGGTGCGCAGCTGGCGCCGGTGGTCGGCCGTCAGATTGGAGAACTGCAGCACGATCGCGATCGGCTTGCGGCGGAGCACCCCGGTGATCAGCTCGTCTCCGACGGCGTGGTAGTCGCCGATGGTCGACAGCGTCATCGCCAAGCCGTTCTCGCGGGTGACGCGCTCGACGCCGCGGATGACCTCGACGGACCACTCGCTGCCCAGGTTCTCGATGACGAGCTCGACGGTCTCGCCGCGTTCCGCATCCACACCGCGGCGGGCGTACCCGGAGTCGTGCAGCAGCTCCTCGACGCGTCGGCGGGTGTCGGCGGACACACCGGGGCGGCCGTTGAGCACCTTCGACACGGTCGACAGCGACACGGACGCCTCGCGTGCGATGGCCTCCAGGGTGGGGCGTGTCGGAGCGGGCATGCAGCCACTGTCGCACACGCGGCGACTCGTCCGGCCGCTGCGACGCTCGGGCCCGGGCTGTGTCACAATGACGCCCAGCCTGCTGCCGTGCGTGCGAAAACCGTTCAGAAAGCGAGACCGATGCCGCTCACCGACCTGACCCACTCCGAACTGCTCGCCTTCCGCCCGGAGGTCCAGGAGCCCGCCGACTTCGACGCCTTCTGGGAGCGCACGATCGCCGAGGCGCGGGCCGCCGGCGGCGTGCCGGAGCTGACCCCGGCCGACTCGCCGGTGACCCAGCTGCGCATCGACGACCTTGTCTTCCCCGGGTTCGGAGGGGAGCCGGTGCGCGCCTGGGTGTCGCGCCCGCTGCACGACGACGGGCCGCTCCCCGCGGTCGTGCAGTACCAGGGGTATGGCGGCGGCCGTGGGCTGCCGGGCGAGAACGTGGCGTGGGCGCTGGCCGGGTACGTGCACGTGTTCGTCGACACCCGCGGCCAGGGCAGCGGATGGGGCAGCGGCGGAGACACGCCCGACCCGCACGGCTCGGGTCCGGCCACTCCGGGCGTGATGACCCGGGGCATCCACTCGCCGGAGACGTACTACTACCGCCGCGTGTTCACGGACGCCGTGCGCGCCGTCGACGCGACGCGGTCGCTGCCGTTCGTCGACCCCGACCGCATCGCTGTGACGGGCGGCAGCCAGGGCGGCGGCATCGCCCTCGCGGCGGGTGCGCTCGCGGGCGGTGTCCGTGCGGTGATGCCGGACGTCGCCTTCCTGTGCGCGTTCCGGCGCGGCGCGGAGGTTGCGGCCGGTGGACCCTTCCTGGAACTCGCCACCTACCTGTCGGTGCATCGCGACGAGGTCGCGGACGTGTTCCGCACGCTGTCGTACTTCGACGGGGTCAACTTCGCTCGCCGCATCCATGCGCCCTCGCTGTTCTCGGTCGCGTTGATGGACACGGTGGTGCCGCCGTCGACCACCTTCGCCGCGTACAACCACCTCGCGGCGTCCGACCGCGCGATCGAGGTGTACCCGTTCAACGACCACGAGGGCGGCGGCGGCGCCCACTGGCGCACGCAGGCCGCCTGGCTGGCCCCGCGCCTCCGCTGACGCGCGGTGCCCCCTGCCCTCTCCCATCCCAAGATTTGCGCCAAATCGCGGTTATCACGCCGCGTAAACCGCGATTTGCGCCAAATCTCGGCCAGACCAGCTCGTGGGAACGCGCTGATTCGTGCCGAATGTGCGGTTTCGGGGCCGGAAAACGCACATTCGGCACGAATGCGGTGTCCGCCTGGGCGGAGTTCAGGCGGGCGGAGCGGTAGTCGCGCGGCGGACCAGGCGGGTGGGGAGGCGGACGTGGATGCGCTCCGGCGTCTCCCCGCTCATCAGCCGGATCAGGAGGTCGGCGGCCGTCGCGCCCAGGCCCTGCATCGGCTGCCGAACGGTCGTCAAGGGCGGGCTGAACTGCGACGCTTCGGGGATGTCGTCGAAGCCGACCACCGAGAGGTCGCGCGGCACGTCGAGGCCGAGCTCGGCGGCGACCTCGATGACCGCGATCGCCGAGATGTCGTTCGCCGCGAACACCGCCGTGGGGCGGTCGGCCCGCCGCAGCAGCGGCAGCGCCACTTCGCGCACGGTGTCGTGCTCGTAGCGGCCGACTGCCACCAGCGACGGATCGAACGGGATGCCCGCCTCGCCCAGCGCGCGGCGGTATCCCGCGTCGCGCAGGCTCGACGAGCGCAGGTCCGGACGACCGGCGACGAAGGCGATCCGGCGGTGGCCCAGCCCGATCAGGAAGGCGGTCGCGTTGCGCGCGCCGCCGAAGCTGTCCGACTCGACGGTGGGCAGATCGGCGCGGCCGGCGTGCGGGTCGATGGCCACCATCGGGACGTCGGCGTTCGCGTTCACGACCGTCGGAGTGACCATGATCACACCGTCGATGAGCGTGCCGCTGAGCCGGCTCAGCGAGCGCCGCTCCCATCCCTCGCTCGACGGCTGGCGTGATCCGCTGTAGGCGAGCAGGTCGTAGCGGGAGTCGTGGAGCGCCGCGCCGACGCCCTTCAGGATCTCGGCGGAGAACGGCTCGAAGTCGGCGACGAGCACTCCGATGACGCCGGTGCGGCGGGAGCGCATGCTGCTCGCGACGAGGCTCGACTCGTAGCCGAGCTCCTGCACCACCTGCAGCACGCGCTCCACCGTTTCGACGGCGACACCGTACCGGCCGTTGACGGCCTTCGACACGGTGGCGACCGAGACACCGGCAGCAGCAGCCACATCGCTGATCGTCGGACGTCGTCCCATGGCGACCGAGCATAGCGTAGAAAAGGTTTTCGAAAACGTTTGACACCGCCCCCACCGCTTGCGACACTTCCGTCGTCCCCACCTCAACGAAGAGAACAGGTTGGAATCACATGAAAGGCACCAAGCTCCTCACCGGGGCCGCCGTCGTGATGGCCGGCGCACTCGCACTCACCGGGTGCAGCGGCGGCTCCGACAGCTCCGGCGACGGCAAGGTCAACATGACCCTCTGGCAGAACTCCACCACCGGCCCCGGCCAGGAGTTCTGGAAGAACGCCGTCGCAGCATTCGAGAAGGCGAACCCGAAGGTCACCATCAAGGTCCAGTCGATCCAGAACGAGGACCTCGACGGCAAACTGCAGACCGCGCTCAACAGCGGCGACGCACCGGACATCTTCCTGCAGCGAGGCGGCGGGAAGATGGCGGCGATGGTCAACGCGGGTCAGCTGATGGACATCACCGACAAGGTGTCGTCCGAGACCAAGAAGAACATCTCCGAAGGCTCGTTCAAGGCCGAGACCTACCAGGACAAGGTGTGGGCCATGCCCATCGCCGTGCTCCCGGGCGGTCTCTTCTACAGCCAGGACCTGTTCAAGGCGGCAGGCATCACCGACGCGCCCAAGACCATCGACGACCTCAACGCCGACGTCACCGCACTGAAGGGCACCGGGGTCTCCCCGATCGCCCTCGGCGCCAAGGACGCCTGGCCGGCCGCGCACTGGTTCTACTGGTTCGCGCTGCGCGAGTGCGCAGGGTCGACGATGGAGAAGTCGGCCGACTCGAAGTCGTTCAACGACCCCTGCTGGCTGAAGGCCGCTGAAGACCTCAACGACTTCGCCAAGACCAAGCCGTTCAACGAGGGCTTCCTCACGACGACCGCACAGCAGGGCGCCGGAAGCTCGGCGGGCCTCGTCGCCAACCACAAGGCGGCCATGGAGCTCATGGGCGCGTGGGACCCGGGAGTGATCGCGTCCCTGACCCCCGACCAGAAGCCCCTCCCCGACCTCGGCTTCTACCCGTTCCCGGAGGTTCCGGGCGGTAAGGGCGAGCCCGGCTCGATCATGGGCGGCGTCGACGGCTACTCGTGCTCGGTGAAGGCTCCGAAGGAGTGCGCCGACTTCCTCAACTTCGTCGCGTCGACGGAGCAGCAGGAGGCCTACTACAAGGCCTTCAACGCCCCGCCGGTCAACGCCGAGGCGCAGAAGGTCGTCACCGAGCCGTACCTGAAGGATGTGCTGGCCGCCTACAACGCAGCCCCGTACGTCTCGCAGTGGCTCGACACCGTTCTCGGACAGAACGTCGGCAACGCCCTCAACGTGGCGGTCGTCGACATGCTGGCCGGCAAGAGCGACCCGAAGCAGCTCATCCAGGCGGCCAACGACGCCGCCAAGAAGGGCTGAGGACTCTCCTCGTGACACACATCCGCGAGAACACGTCCCCCGGCCTCGTGCCGAACGCGGGTCTCGCGCAGCACGGCGGGGGCGGCGCAGTCGCGTCGCCCCCGTCGCAGCCGCGCCGCCGCAAGCGCACCGGCTGGGCCATGCGCCTGGAGATCGCGCTGCTGGCCGGTCCCGCAGCCATCATCTTCCTGGCCTTCGTGATCTTCCCGGTCGCGATCGCCGCCTACTACGGCTTCTTCCGCTGGCAGGGATACGGCCCGGCCACCGACTTCATCGGCCTGCAGAACTACATCACGATCCTCCAGGACTCCGCGTTCCAACAGGCCCTGCTGCACAACGGGATCATCGTGATCGGCTCCCTGGTGCTCCAGGGGCCGGCGGCCATCCTGCTGGCGCTCCTGCTCAACCGCAAGATGCGCGGGCAGTCGCTGATCCGCGTCCTGATCTTCGTGCCGTACGTGATCGCCGAGGTCGTCGTCGGCACCGGGTGGAGCCTGATGCTCTCCACGAAGGGCGCCCTCAACGGGCTCCTGGAGAACCTCGGGCTCGGGTTCCTCACCCAGGACTGGCTGTCGAACCCGAGCCTGGCCATCTGGACGCTGCTGGCCATCCTGACCTGGAAGTACGTCGGCTTCGCCGTCATCCTCTTCCTCGCCGGTCTCCAGGGCATCCCGGAGGAGCTGTACGAAGCCGCCGCCCTGGACGGCGCGTCGTACTGGCAGATCCAGCGACGGATCTCCCTGCCGCTCCTCGGCCCGACGCTGCGCATCTGGGCGTTCCTCTCCATCATCGGAGCGCTCCAGCTGTTCGACCTCGTCTACATCATCTGGGGCCAGTACGTCGCCTCGACCGCCGGCACCTCGACCATGGCGACCTACATGGTCGCCAACGGCCGCAACGCCGGCAACTTCGGCTACGGAAACGCCGTCGCCGTCGTCATCTTCCTGATCTCCCTGATCGTCGCCCTGTTCTACCAGCGGTTCGTGCTGCGGCGCGACACCGAGGGCGCGCTCACGGGTGACAGGCGCACCGGAAGGAAGAAGCGATGAGCGCCTTCACCGTCATCCCCGACGCGCCGGACGCGCCGGGCGTCCTGGATGCGCCCGACCGCAAGAAGGCCAAGGGGCTCCCCTGGGGCTCCCCCACCGTCTACTTCGTCGCCCTCGTCGTCATCGCACTGATGCTGGCGCCGATCGCGTACATCGTGATCGGCGGGTTCCGCACGAACTCCCAGATCACGGTCGACCCGGCCGGATTCCCCAACCCGTGGAACGCCGCGAACTACATCGGCGTGCTCACCGGCGGGGTGTTCTGGCAGGAGGTGCTCAACTCGACCATCGTCGCCGTCGTGACGACGGTCGGCGTGATCATCCTCGGACTGATGGCCAGCTACGTGCTCGCCCGCTACCAGTTCCGCGGCCGCGGCGCCCTCTACGCGCTGTTCGCCGCCGGCCTGATGTTCCCGATCACCGTGGCGATCACCCCGCTGTACATCGTGGTCCGCAACCTGGGTCTGATGAATTCGCTCGGAGGCGTGATCCTCCCGCAGATCGCCTTCGCCCTGCCGACGACGATCATCATCCTGGTGCCGTTCCTCCGGGCCATCCCCGACGAGATCCAGGAGGCGGCCTTCATCGACGGCTGCAGCCGTCTGGGTTTCTTCTGGCGGATGGTGCTGCGGCTGTCGCTCCCCGGCGTCATCACCGTCGGCATCCTGGCCTTCATCGCCAGCTGGAACAGCTACCTGCTGCCGCTCTTCCTCCTGAACAACGAGGCGACGTTCACGCTGCCGCTCGGGGTGCAGGCGTTCTCGTCGCAGTACTCCGTCGACACCGCTAAGGTGCTCGCGTTCACGTCCCTGTCCATGATCCCGGCGCTGATCTTCTTCAGCCTGTTCGAGCGCCGCATCGTCGGCGGCCTGACCGGCGCCGTCAAGGGCTGACGCCCGCACGTCAAGAAGTGTGAGATCGACATGACCGAATCCCTCCCGCGCTCCACCGCGCCCTCCGAGCGCGTGAGCGCCCTCCTCGCCTCCATGACGCTGGAGGAGAAGCTCGCACAGCTCGTGGGCTTCTGGGTCGACAAGGGCGACGAGCTGGTGGCGCCGATGGCCGGCGAGATGGGCAACCCGGGCGCGTACGCGGACGCCACCGCGCACGGCCTCGGGCAGCTCACCCGCGTCTACGGCACGCGACCGGTCGAGCCGGTCGAGCGCGCCGCATGGCTGTGGGCGGAGCAGCGCCGGCTGAAGGAGGAGACCCGGCTGGGCATCCCCGCGCTGGTGCACGAGGAATGCCTCACCGGGCTCGCCGCCTGGAAGGCGGCCACATTCCCGACGCCGCTCGCGTGGGGCGCGTCCTTCGACCCGGAGCTGGTGGAGGAGATGGCCGGCCTGATCGGCATGTCGATGCGCGAGCTGGGCATCCACCAGGGGCTCGCTCCTGTGCTGGATGTCATCCGCGACCCGCGCTGGGGACGCGTCGACGAGTGCATCGCGGAAGACCCGTACGTCGTCGGCACGCTCGGCACCGCCTACGTGCGCGGGCTGCAGGGCGCCGGCGTCCACGCGACCCTGAAGCACTTCGTCGGCTACTCCGCGTCGCAGGCGGGCCGCAACCACGCCCCGGTTCACGCCGGACCCCGCGAGGTGCGCGACACCCTGCTGCCTCCGTTCGAGATGGCGCTGCGGGACGGCGGCGTCCGGTCGGTCATGAACTCGTACGCCGAGATCGACGGCGTCCCCGTCGCGGCGAGCGCCGAGTACCTGACGGGCGTGCTGCGCGACGAGTGGGGCTTCGACGGGACGGTGGTCTCCGACTACTTCTCGGTCGCCTTCCTCCACACCATGCACGGCGTCGCCTCCGACCTGGGCGAGGCCGCGGCGATCGCGCTCGCGGCCGGCATCGACGTCGAGCTGCCGACGGGCGACGCGTTCCTCGAGCCGCTGGCCTCCCGCATCCGGTCGGGCGAGGTCGACGAGGCCCTGGTCGACCGCGCCGTCCTCCGTGTGCTCGCGCAGAAGGAGGAGCTCGGCCTGCTGGACGAGACCTTCGACGCGCCTCCCGCATCCATCGACCTCGACACGCCCGCCCACCGGGATGTCGCGCTGCGGGTCGCCGAGGAGTCCCTCGTGCTGCTGACCAACGACGGCACGCTGCCGCTCGCGTCGGCTCCGGCGAGCATCGCGGTGCTCGGCCCGAACTCCGACGCCCCGGAAGCCCTGATGGGCTGCTACTCGTTCGCGAACCACGTGCTCGCGCACCACCCGGAGGTGCCGCTCGGCTTCGAGCTGCCCTCTGTGCTGGAGGCGGTGCGCGAGGAGTTCCCGTCCGCCTCGGTCACCTACGAGCGCGGCTGCGACGTGGAGGGCGACGACCGCTCCGGCATCCCCGTAGCGGTGGCCGCGGCGAGCGCAGCGGACGTCGCCGTGGTCGTCGTCGGCGATCGCGCGGGCCTGTTCGGCCGCGGGACCGTCGGCGAGGGCAACGACGTCGAGAGCCTCGAGCTGCCCGGCATCCAGCGTGAGCTGGTGGAGCGGGTCGTCGCGACCGGCACGCCGGTCGTGCTCGTCGTGCTCTCCGGCCGCCCGTACGCGATCGCGTGGGCGGTCGAGGGCGTCACCGCTCCAGCGGCGGTGCTGCAGGCGTTCTTCCCGGGCGAGGAGGGCGGCCGTGCGCTGGCCGCGGTGCTCTCGGGGCGGATCTCGCCCTCCGGGCACCTTCCCGTCTCGCTCCCCCGCTCGGCCGGCGCGCAGCCGTATTCGTACCTGCACCCCGTGCTCGGCGGTCCGAACGAGATCACGAGCGCGGACAGCACCCCGGTGCTGCCCTTCGGTCACGGCCTCTCGTACACGACGTTCGAGCGCAGCGACCTGGTGGTCGACGGGGAGGTCGCCGCCGGAGGGACGTTCACCGCGAGCGTCCGCATCCGCAACACCGGTGAGCGTGCCGGAACCGATCTGGTGCAGCTGTACGCGCGGGATGTGCAGGCGAGCGTCACCCGTCCGGTCGCCCAGCTGCTCGGCTACCGCCGGGTGGAGCTGCAGCCGGGCGAGGAGGCCGTCGTACGGTTCGCCGTGCCGACGACCCGCCTCGCCTTCTCGAACCGGACGCTGACCCGGATCGTCGAGCCCGGCGCGGTGGACCTGTGGGTCGGACCGTCGTGCGACCTGCGCGAGACCACGGCGGCGCTGACGATCACCGGTCCCGTTCACGAGGTCACCCCGGCGGACGCCCGCCTGGTGACGGCGGACGTCGAGACGGCTACCGTGGGTGCCGTCTTCACCGACGCCCGCTGACCGGAGGCGCGAGTTCACTCCCCGGACTCGCGCTCGTCCCGCCAGTGCTGTATAAGTTTATTGAAACAACAAATCACCGACGACGCTGAAGGAACATCATGAGCCTCACCCCCACCCGCGCCGACAAGTTCTCGTTCGGACTGTGGACCATCGGCTACAACGGCACCGACCCGTTCGGCGGCCCCACCCGCCCCCAGCTCGACGTGGTCGAGGCGGTGCACAAGCTCGACGAGCTGGGCGCCTACGGCCTCACCTTCCACGACGACGACCTGTTCGCGTTCGGCTCGACCGACGCGGAGCGCCAGAAGCAGATCGACCGCCTCAAGCAGGCCCTCGCCGACACCGGCATCATCGTGCCGATGGTGACCACCAACCTGTTCAGCGCTCCGGTCTTCAAGGACGGCGGATTCACCTCCAACGACCGCGCCGTCCGCCGCTTCGCCCTCCGCAAGGTTCTCCGCAACATCGACCTCGCCGCCGAGCTCGGCGCCAAGACGTTCGTGATGTGGGGCGGCCGCGAGGGCGCAGAGTACGACGCAGCGAAGGACATCCGCGCCGCGCTCGAGCGCTACCGCGAGGCCGTCAACCTCCTCGGCGACTACGTCACGGACAAGGGCTACGACATCCGCTTCGCCATCGAGCCGAAGCCGAACGAGCCGCGCGGCGACATCCTGCTGCCGACCGTCGGCCACGCGCTCGCGTTCATCAACTCGCTGGAGCGCCCGGAGCTCGTCGGCCTCAACCCCGAGGTCGGCCACGAGCAGATGGCGGGCCTCAACTTCGCCGCCGGCATCGCCCAGGCGCTGTACCACGGCAAGCTGTACCACATCGACCTCAACGGCCAGCGCGGCATCAAGTACGACCAGGACCTCGTGTTCGGTCACGGCGACCTGCAGAACGCGTTCGCCCTCGTCGACCTGCTCGAGAACGGCGGCCCCGACGGCGGCCCGGCCTACGAGGGCCCCCGCCACTTCGACTACAAGCCGTCCCGCACCGAGGACATCACCGGCGTCTGGGATTCGGCGGCGGCGAACATGCGCACCTACCTCCTGCTCAAGGAGCGCGCGCAGGCCTTCCGCGCCGACCCGGAGGTGCAGGAGCAGCTGGAGGCGTCCCGCGTCATCGAGCTGTCCCGCCCGACCCTCGGCGAGGGCGAGTCGTACGACGACCTGCTCGCCGACCGCAGCGCGTACGAGGACTTCGACCCGAGCGCGTACTTCGGCGCGAAGGGCTTCGGGTTCGTCCGCCTGCAGCAGCTCGCCCTCGAGCACCTGCTCGGCGCGCGCTGATCCGCATCCACCCCCTCCCATCTCGCTCCCACCCTCCGTCGAGTCCGCACTTCTTGCACGTTCTCGCTCTGAAAACGTGCAGAGTTCGCGGACTCGACGGCGGGTGGGATCGCCCGTGAAAGGACACCCGTGACTCTCGTCGCCGGCGTCGACTCCTCGACGCAGAGCTGCAAGGTGGTCGTGCGCGACCTCGAGACCGGTGCGCTGGTGCGGTCCGGCCGCGCCGCGCATCCCGACGGCACCGAGGTCGACCCCGCGGCCTGGTGGAGCGCGCTGCAGGAGGCCATCGCGTCCGCAGGCGGACTCGACGACGTCGACGCGATCTCCGTCGCCGGGCAGCAGCACGGGATGGTGGTGCTGGATGCGCAGGGCCGGGTCATCCGCGACGCCCTGCTCTGGAACGACACCCGCTCGGCGCAGGCCGCCCGCGACCTGATCGACGAGGTCGGGGCCGAGGAGTACGCGAACCGCGTCGGTGTGGTGCCCGTCGCCTCCTTCACCGCGACCAAACTGCGCTGGCTGCGGGATGCCGAACCCGAGAACGCCGCGCGCGTCGCCGCGGTCGCGCTCCCCCACGACTGGCTGACCTGGCGCCTCCGCGGCTACGGACCGGAGGGCGAGAGCGAGCTCGGACCAGACCTCGAGGCGCTGACCACCGACCGCTCCGACGCCAGCGGCACCGCCTACTGGGGCGCGGCCTCTGGCGGGTACGACCTCGACCTGTTCGAGCGGGCGCTCGGTCGGCCGGGCCGCGAGGCGGGCTCGTCGGCCGGTGCGGGGAGCGACGCCGTCGTGCTACCGCGCGTGCTCGGACCGTCGGAGTCGGCCGGACGCACGCCGTCCGGTGTGCTCCTCGGACCGGGCGCGGGCGACAACGCCGGTGCGGCCCTCGGACTCGGCGCCGCGGAAGGCGACGTCGTCGTCTCGATCGGCACCTCCGGAACGGTCTTCGCCGTGACCGACGCGCCCATAGCGGATGCGTCGGGCACCGTCGCGGGCTTCGCGGACGCCTCCGGCCTGTCCCTGCCGCTCATCGCCACCCTCAACGCCGCGCGCGTGCTCGGCTCCATCGCCGATCTCCTGTCGGTCGACCACGACGGACTGTCCGCCCTGGCGCTCTCGGCGGAGCCGGGATCCGGCGGCGTGGTGCTCGTCCCGTACTTCGAGGGCGAGCGCACCCCCAACCTGCCCGACGCGAAGGCCAGCATCCACGGACTCACCCTCGCCTCGACGACCCCGTCGAACCTGGCGCGTGCTGCCATCGAGGGGATGCTGTGCGGGCTGGCCGACGGCCTCGACGCCGTGCGGGCGGCCGGCGTGCGCGAGCGCCGCATCCTGCTGATCGGCGGAGCGGCGCAGAACCCGGCAGTGGCGCAGGTCGCCGCGCAGGTGTTCGACGCTCCGGTCGAGGTGCCGGCGCCCGGCGAGTACGTCGCGGACGGCGGGGCGGTGCAGGCCGCATGGGCGCTGACCGGAACGCGTCCGTCCTGGACCGTCGAGACGTCCGCCGCGCTCCCCGTCGACACGCGCTCCGTCATCCGCACCCAGTACGCCGCCGCCCGCGCCTGACCCTCCACCGTCGAGCCCCTCCCCAAGCCAACAGCTCCTGAGTTTTTCGGGCGCCACGCCGGGCGGCAGGGCGAAAAACTCAGGAGCTGTTTGCGTCGGAGCCGAGCTCAGGGGGCTCAGGAGGTGAGGGCGGATGCGGCGAGAGCAGCTCGGGCGGCGAGAGCGGACGGCGGCTCGGCGATGTCGAGCGTGAGGTGGCGTTCGTCGGCTGCGGGCGGCTCGAGCGTCGCCAGCTGACTCTGCAGCATGCCCGACTTCATGAAGTGATGCTCGCGCGACGCCAGGCGCGCCTCGAGGAGCTCCGGCGAGCCGCTCAGGTGCAGGAACAGCACGTCGTCCCGACGCAGCACCTCGCGGTACCTCCGCGCGAGCGCGGAGCAGGCGACGACGACCGGACGTCCGGCGTCGAGCCGCTCCCGCATCCACTCGGCGATCGCGGCGAGCCAGGGCGCGCGGTCGTCATCGGTGAGCGGAACCCCCGCGCTCATCCGCTCGACGTTCGTCGCGGGATGCAGTCCGTCGCCCTCCAGCAGCTCCCATCCCAGACGCTCGGCGAGGAGCGCCGCGACCGTCGACTTGCCGCATCCGGCGACGCCCATGACGACGACCGCGCGCACCGGCGTCACCCGAGGCCGCCGACGAACAGGCTCAGGATCAGGACACCCGCCAGCCCGACGATCGAGACCAGGCACTCCAGCACGGTCCAGCTCTTCAGGGTCTGCGGGATGCTCAGGCCCAGATACTCCTTCACCAGCCAGAAGCCGGCGTCGTTGACGTGGGACAGGAACACCGATCCCGCGCCGATCGCCAGCACCATCAGCGACACCATCGGGGTCGACAGGTGCTCGGTGAGCGGGAGCAGGATGCCCGCGGCTGTCACGGTCGCGACCGTCGCGGAGCCCGTGGCGATGCGGATCAGCGCCGCGACGGTCCAGGCGAGGAGGAGCACGAGGATCCCGCTCGCACCGGTCGCCCAGTCCGCGATCACCTGACCGATGCCGGTGTCGACGAGGACCTGCTTGAACCCGCCGCCGGCGCCCACGATGAGGAGGATGCCCGCGATCGGGGGCAGCGAGGCGCCGAGGCTGGTCTGCATGGCCTTGCGGTCCATCCCGCCGCCGACACCGAGCAGCAGCAGTCCGGCGAGCACGGCGACCGTCAGGGCGATGACCGGTGTGCCGAGGAAGTCGAGGACGACCTTCCACACCGGGGCCGCGTCGGGGGCGGCGATGTCGGCGACGGCCTTGCCGAGCATGAGGATGACGGGCAGCAGGATGCTGATCAGCGCGGCACCGAACGACGGCCGGCGGCGCGCGGGGCCGTCGCCCTCCTCCGGGACGAACAGGTCGGGGACGCCGACCGGAACCCAGCGCGCGGCCAGACGGCTGAACAGGGGCCCCGCGACGGCGATCGTCGGAATGGCGACGAGCACGCCGAAGGCCAGCGTGAGGCCGAGGTTGGCACCGAGCGCGCTGATCGCGACCAGGGGTCCGGGGTGCGGCGGCACCAGTCCGTGCATGGCGGAGAGGCCCGCGATGGTCGGCAGGGCGATGCGCATCAGCGGGAGGCCGGACCGGCGTGTCACCAGGATGATCACCGGCATCAGGAGCACGAGGCCGACCTCGAAGAACATCGGCAGACCGATGATCGCGCCGACGGCGCCCATCGTCCACGGCAGCAGACGCGCGCTGGTGCGCGAGACCAGGGTGTCGACGATGCGGTCGGCGCCGCCGGAGTCGGCGAGCAGCTTGCCGTACATCGCGCCGAGGCCGATGAGCACGCCGACGCTGCCCATCGTGTTTCCGAAGCCGGTGATGAAGCTGGCGATCGCGGCATCCGCGGCCAGTCCTGCGGCGAGGCCCGCGACGAGGGAGCCGAGCAGGAGCGAGAGGAACGGGTGCAGCTTGAGCCAGGTGATCAGCACGACGATGACCGCGATGCCGGCCAGGGCGGCGAAGATGAGCTGGCCTTCGGGGCCGCTGGGAGTCGGAGCGGGGGCGGGGGCCGCAGTGCGAGCGGCAGCCGCCAGGTGAGCGAGCAGGGTGGGGGTCATGAACGTCCTTGGTCGTGAATCCGGATAGGGCACGAACACTCTAGGAATAAACCTGATTTGTGTCTAATCGAGGCAAATAATGACGGGTTTATAGGCAATGCGTGTCGCTTTGACCCGATCACTTCCGTACGCAGATAATGAAGCGTGACTCAGGCAGCGCAGGCCTCCCAGCACGAGCAGGCGATCGCCTCCCTCGGCGCCCGCATCGTCGCGGGCGAGATCCCCGTCGGAGCGGTGCTCACGCCCGAAGGGCTCGGCATCTCGCGGACTGTGCTGCGCGAGTGCATCCGGGTGCTCGAGTCACTCGGGCTCGTGCAGGCCAGGCGGCGTCGAGGGACGGTCGTGCTGCCGTCGTCGTCCTGGCAGGCGCTCGATCCGCGCATCCTGAGCTGGCGTCTCGCAGGTCCCGACCGGCTGACAGCGCTCGCGGAGCTCGGCGAGCTGCGGATGGCGGTCGAACCGGTCGCCGCGCGGCTGGCGAGCGCCCGGGCGACGCCGGCTCAGTGCGGAGAGCTCACCGCCGCGATCGTGGGCATGTCGGCGACCCAGCGGTCGGCGGACCGCGAGGAGTATCTGGCGCACGATCGCGACTTCCACCGGGTGCTGCTGGAGGCATCCGGCAACCCGGTGTTCTCGGCGCTCAGCGACGCCGTCGCGGAGGCGCTGAACGGGCGGACCGTGCACGCGCTGATGCCCGACACGGCGAACCCGGAGGCGATCCGGCTGCACGAGGAGGTCGCCGCGGCGGTTCGCCGGGGCGACGCCGCAGCCGCCGAGGCCGCGATGCGCGCGATCGTGGAAGAGGCGAGCGCCGCCCTCACCCGCTGACGCCCAGCCAACAGCTCCTGAGTTTTTCGCCCGACACGCCGCACCCGGGACCGAAAAACTCAGGAGGTGGCGGTTGGGGACGGGGCTTTTCGGGAGGGGCGAGATAGGGCGAGGGTCAGGGGCGGAAGCGGCGGGCCAGGGCGGCGCCGGCGGCGCGCGCCCAGCGTGCGGGGTCGGCGATCGCGGCGGCGGACGAGCCTGCGAGGTCGGTCAGGGCGACGGCGTCGGCGAAGCCGGCTGTCGGCGCCTGGATGCTGCCGGCGGCCAGCAGGACGCGCGCACCCGCGTCGCGCGCCAGACCGGCGACGTACGTCGGCACCTTCCCCGACGCCGACTGGTTGTCGAAGCGCCCCTCCCCCGTGATGACCGCGTCCGCCCCCGCGATCATGGACGGCAGCCCCAGCGCCTCACCGACCGCGGCCGCGCCCGGCGCCATCCGCGCGCCCCAGACCAGGAGGCCGAAGCCGGTCCCGCCCGCCGCTCCGGCGCCGGGCTCATCCGGGTCGGTCGCAGCGCCGGCCGCCCGCAGCGTCTCGGCGAGGCGACGCAGTCCCGCCTCCAGCACCGGCACATCCTGCTCGTCGGCGCCCTTCTGCGGCCCGAACACGGCAGCGGCCCCGAGCGGACCGAGCAAAGGACTCGTGACATCGTTGAGGATGCGCGCGCCACCGGCCGGGAGCGCCGCGAGGCCCGAGAGATCGACCCGCGCGAGCGACGCCAGGCCGAGGTTGCCGCGCGGGATCTCGCGGCCGGCCTCATTCACGAACCACGCGCCGAGCGCGGTGAGCGCTCCCGCCCCTCCGTCCGTCGACGCGCTGCCCCCGATCGCCAGGAGCAGCGAGCGTGCCCCGGCGTGCAGGGCATCCGCGATCGCCTGCCCGAAGCCCACCGTGTGCGCGGCGAACGGCGCCAACCGCGGCATCCTGCCCAGCCCACTCGTTTCGGCGAGCTCGACGACCGCTGTGCCGCCCGGAAGCATCAGCCACGAGGCGTCGACCTCCGTGTCGTCGGGGCCCACGACACGCACGGGGTGCCGCACGGCGCCGGGCACCGTCGCCTCGAACGCGTCCAAGGTCCCCTCGCCGCCGTCCGCCATGGGCGCCAGCACGACGCGGTCACCCGGGCGCTCGGAGGCCCAGCCCTCCGCGAGAGCAGCGGCGACCTCGGCGGCGGACGCCGAGCCCTTGAACGAGTCCGGCGCGACGACGATGACGCTCATGCCCCCACCTTCGCATGGATGCGGTGGCCGCGCCCCGACAGAGCGCGGTGACCGGTCAGCGACGCACGAGTCGCGAACCGACGACCCACGCGAGTCCGCACAGCACCGCCGTCACCGCGAATGCACCGACGAACGGAACGCCGCCGCCGAGGCCGCGGAGGGCAGCGAAGACGACCGCCGTCGCGGCCAGTGCGACCGCCGAGCCGGTGGAGTCGGCGATCGTCAAGGCCGAGCTGTTGAAGCCCTGGTCGGCGGGCGTCGAATAGTGCAGAGTGAGGACGCCGAGGCGCGGGTAGACGAAGCCCATGCCTGCCCCGGCGAACGCCCAGCCGACGACCACGACCCACGGATCCAGATGCCACACCGCCGTAGCGATGAGCGACGCGAGCGCGACGGTCAGCCCGGCGGCGCCGAGGCGTGCGGCAAGTCGGTTGCCGATGCCGGGGAAGCGTCCCTGGGCCCACGAGGCCGCCGACCAGCTGAGGCCGGCCGCGGTCAGGGCGAGACCCGCGATCGCGGCGGAGAGCCCGTACTCGGTCACCATGATGAGCGGTACGTAGACCTCGGAGGCGAAGAAGGTCGCGGCGACGATGGCGCGCATCAGGATGACGCTCGGCAGACCGCGGCGTGCGACGAGCGTGCCGCGCGGCACCAGCGGACGGATCGCGACGGCCGCGACCGCGGCGGCGAGCACCGGCACGATCCACTGCACCGGGCCCGACGCCTCGGCGGCGAGGGTGAGGGCGAGCACCGCCGCGGCGAGCAGCAGCGACCACAGGATGCGTCCGACCGGGAAGGGCCCCGGCTCATCGGGAGCACGGCGTACGCCGCGCATCACCGGCACCACCATCAGCATGGCCAGGGCGGTCAGCGCGACCACGCCGAGGAACACCCAGCGCCAGCCGACGGTCTCGCTCAACACGCCCGCGATGAACGGGCCGATCAGCGACGGGATGACCCACGCGGCGGCGAACCCCGCGAAGATCCGCGGATGCAGCCGTGGCGGATACACCCGGGCCACGATGACGTAGAGAACGACCGTGAGCGCTCCGCCGCCCAGACCGTGGATGAGCCGGCCGCTGACGAACACCCCCATCGTCGGAGCCAGCCCGGCGGTGAGGAGACCCGCCGCGAAGAGGACGACGGAGGCGATCAGCGCGGACCGCGGATTGCCGCGGTCGGTCCACGCGCCCGCGGCCACCATCCCGACGACGCCGACGGCGAGAGGACCCGCGAAGGCGAACGCGTAGAGCGAGGCGCCGTCGAGCTCGCGGCTGACGGTCGGCATGATCGTGGTCACGGCGAGGGCTTCGAAAGCCGCGAGCGTGATCAGGAGGCACATCCCGATGCTCGTCCAGCGGAACGGCGAGCTCAGCACACCGCCGGCCTGCGCGACATCGGAGGTTGCGGGGGCCGCGGTCTCCGCATCCAGGTCGCGCGAGCTCATGGGCTCCAGCCTAGGCCGAGCCACCGACTCCCGCTCTGGGCCGGCCCGGCCGACCGGCCACTCCGGTGGTGTCAGCCGACCGAGACAGGAGGAGCGGTGGAGGCGCGGACCACGAGGTCGGGCTGCAGGGTCACCGGCGTCGGCTCCGTTCCCCCTTCGATCTCGGTCACCAGGCTCTCGACACTGCGCCGGCCGAGCTGGGTGAAGTCCTGCAGCACGGTCGTGAGCGGCGGCCAGTAATGGGCGGCCTCGGCGATGTCGTCGAAGCCGACGACGCTCACGTCTTCGGGGATCCGCCGACCGAGCTCGTGCGCCGCGTGATAGACGCCGAGCGCCATCTGGTCGTTGGAGGTGAACACGGCCGTCACCTCCGGGTCGCCGAGCACCTCGCGGCCGAGGCGGTAGCCGGATTCCGCGGTCCAGTCGCCTTCCGGCGACGGCATCGGAGTGAGGCCGGCGGCAGCGAGCTCCGACCGGTAGCCGTGGACGCGGGCCTGCGCCTCGAACCATTCGAGCGGCCCCGAGAGGTGCACGATCCGCCGGTGGCCGAGGTCGATCAGATGGCGGGTCGCGGCCCGGGCGCCGGCCACCTGGTCGACGGTGAGCTCGCGCTGGACCGACGCCGGACCGCCCAGCAGGGTGACGTACGGGACGTCGAGGCGCGCCGTCTCGAGCTGCTGGAGGACGACCTCCTGCGGCGCGATGACGATGAGCCCTTCGACCGACTGCGCGAGCAGGTGGTCGAGGCCGGCGGCGATGGACTCCGGCTTGAGGTCGGCGAGCTGGGCGACGGCGATGAAGTAGCCGGCTGCGCGTCCGGCATCCTGAATCGCATTGATGCTCGACACGGGTCCGTAGAGGGCCGCGGCGGACGTCGAGAGGATCCCGATCGTGCGCGATCGGGCGGTGACCAGCGCTCGGGCGGCGCGGTTGGGCCGGTAGTGGAGCTGGTCCATGGCGGCCAGCACTCTCTGCCGCGTCGACTCGCGGATACTGGGATGCCCGTTGATCACGCGCGAGACCGTCTGATGCGACACACCGGCGAGGGCGGCGACATCGCGCATACTCGAGGCCCGCTGATGCTCCGTCACCGCACCCCCTCCCGGCGCCGCCACGCACACGGCGGCGCCGCGGCTGCCCCTATTATGCGGGATCGGCTCCAGCGGACCGCCCGGAACGCCGGCGGCGCGAGCGCGAGAGGGCGCCGACCGCCAGCGCGACGACGGCCGCGACCGCGGGGAAGACCAGATGCCATCCGGCGAGCACGAGCAGCCCGGCCGCGAGCACGCACGAGATCAGCGCCATCCACCAGCCGAGCGAGCGCGCTGGGAGCAGCCGCAACGCCGACGCCACTCCCAGCCCGTAGACCGCGGCCGCGATGCTCGTGTGGATGAGGATGAACGGCTGGAGGTCGCCGCTCGCCAGCACGACGACCGAGTACAGGGCCATGACGACCGCCGACAGCAGGAGACCGCGCCGCGCGACCGCGCCGTTCTCGACGCCACGCCCGAACCAGGCGGGGAGGTCGCCGTCGCGTCCCATGGCCGCGCCCAGCTTGCTGAAGGCCGCGAGGTAGGCGTTGAAGACACCGGTCACGACGATGGCGGCGATCACGGCGACGACCACGCCCCCTCCGTCGCCGGTGGCGACCCGGACGAGGTCGAGCAGCGGGACATCGCTCGTCGCCGCCTTCCCGCCGAGCACCACGACCGTGACGGCCTGGATGGCGAGATACGCGACCGAGACGATGACCAGCGCGAGGGCGGTCGCCCGCGGGATGTCGCGCCGGGGGTTCCGGAACTCGCCGCCGATTCCCGCGACGGCCTCCCACCCGGCGAAGGCCCAGATGTAGAGACTCATCGCCAGGCCGACGCCCGCCCAGCCGTGCGGGAGCAGGGGCTCGAGGTTCTCCGCTCGGGCGTGCGGCGCGGCCGCCGCCAGCACGAAGATCAGCACGGCGACGAGCGCGCCGGACAGGACGAGCTGCACCGAGGCCGCGAACCGCACGCCGAAGGCCGTCACGATGACCGGGATCACCATCAGTCCGATGGCGATCAGCGTTGTGGTGAGCGCGTCGCCGCCGATCACCGCGACCACGTACCGGGCCGTCATCAACGCCGCGATCGGCGCGCCGATGGGCGTGCCGAAGAAGAACCAGTACCCGATCACGCGGGCGGCGTCCGGGCCGAACGCCCGGCGCGCGAAGGTGGCGACGCCTCCGGCGTCGGGGTGCCGTCGCGCGAGCGCGGCGAAGGTGCTCGCCAGCGGCACCGAGATCAGGGCGAGCGCCGCGACCGCCAGGATCGCTCCAGGGCCGGCCGCTGCCGCGGCGAGCGCCGGAAGCACCAGGATGCCGGTGCCGAGCACCGCCGCGATGTACAGCGCGGTGCCGCCGGCCACTCCCAGCCGCCCGTGCGGCGGCGCGGGCACCCGCGGATCGGGCAGTTCGGGCTCCGGACCGCCGGCGTGCGTCGTGCTGCCGTTCGTCGCCGAGGGCCCGCGTTCCGTCATGTGCTCATGATGGCGCGGACCCCCGACATGCGAGTGGGTGCGTCACTCCGTGAGGTCGTACACCGTCACCCCGTCAACGGTCTGTGCGGTGAACGTGTCGGCGACCCAGGCCGCGATCCGGCTGGACGCGTTGCTCCCACCGTTGGCCTGACCGCCCACGCCGCCCGCGATGAAGTAGTGGATGCGTCCCTCGGCAACGTACTTCTGGAACTGCGCGAGCGTGGGCGACGGGTCGGAGCCGTTGAAGCCCCCGATCGGCATGACCGCCTCCTGAGTCGCCAGCTGGTACCCGGCGGCCGAGTTGGAGCCGACGGCCGCGGCGACCCAGGTGTAGGACGACGCGTCCGCCTTCAGGAGCGCCGCGAGCTGGGAGCCGACGGTCCCCGAGCCCAGGAGCGAGCCCATCCCTCCCCCGCCGCCGGGCGCGGTTCCGGTGCCGCCGGTCGCTCCCGTCCCGCCCGGCGCTGTGCCGGTCGCGCCCGGAGGAGTCCCCTGGCCGCCGAACCGGCCGGGACCGCCGTTCCCTGCACCGGGGGCACCCCCGAAGCCGCGGGCACCGCCCGGGCCGCCCATCCCTCCGGCCACGGTCGGTCCGGCGGTGACGATGGAGCCGGTATGGGCGGTCGTCACCGTCTGGATCGTGTACGCAAGCGGCGCGAGAAGGGCTGCCACCAGGGTCACCGCGATGGTCGCGGCCGCGAGCGCCCGCCGGGGCGGGAGCACGAGCAGCACGGCCGCGACGAGCGAGGCGACGAGCACGGCGACCTTGAGCCACGGCAGCCAGTCCGTGGCGCGGTCGAGGAGCACCCAGGCCCAGATCCCCGTCCCGAGGACGATGACCGCGGAGGCGATGCGGATCCACAGCCGCTCGCGCGCCTGCCAGAGCGCGGAGGCGCCCACCGCCACCGTCACAGCGAGCGCCGGAGCGAGCGCGACCGTGTAGTACGCGTGGAAGATGCCCGCCATGAAGCTGAACGCCACGGCGGTCACGAGCAGCCAGCCGCCGAAGACGAGCAGCGTCGCCCGACGCGCGTCGGTCCGGGCCATCCGGCGCCCGAGCACGAGGGCCACGGCGAACAGCACGAGCGCGGCGGGAAGGAGCCAGGCGATCTGACCGCCGACCTCGTTCTCGAACAGCCGGAGGATGCCGGTCTGGCCCCACATCCCGCCGCCGGTCCCTCCCCCGCCGCCTCCGGTCACCGATCCCGTCTCGTCGCCCGTGAGCCGCCCGAGGCCGTTGTAACCGAACGTGAGCTCCAGGAAGCTGTTGGTCTGCGATCCGCCGATGTAGGGCCGCAGCGAGGCGGGTACGAGCTCGACGATGGCGACCCACCAGCCGGCGGAGACGACCACGGCGCCGAGCGCGGCGACGAGGTGCCCGAACCGCTTGCGCCACGACAGCGGCGCTGCGGCCAGATAGACCCCGGCGAGGACCGGGAGGATGAGGAACGCCTGCAGCTGCTTCGTCAGGAACGCGAACCCGACCGCGACGCCGGCCCACACCACCCAGCGCACCCGTCCGCTCTCGATGCCGCGCAACGTGAGGTACGCCGAGAACGTCAGCAGGAGCACCAGCAGTGCGTCCGGGTTGTTGAACCGGAACATGAGCGCGGCGACCGGAGTGATGGCCAGCACGCCGCCCGCCAGGAGGGCGGTCTGCGCACTGAACCGCCGGCGCACGGTCGCATAGACGAGACAGACCGTGGCGACGCCCATCAGTGCTTCCGGAACGAGGATGCTCCAGGAGCTGAGCCCGAACAGACGGACCGACAGCGCCATGATCCAGAGGCTCGCGGGCGGTTTGTCGACCGTGATCGAGTTGGCCGCATCACTCGACCCGTAGAAGAAGGCCTCCCAGTTCACGCTCCCCGCCTGCACGGCCGCGGAGTAGAAGGAGTTCGCGTAACCGCTCGCCGCGAGATCCCAGAGGTAGAGCAGCGCGGTCACCGCAAGGAGGCCGAGCAGTGCGGGCCGCTCCCAGTGGGCGGCGTCCTCCCGACCGCGGACGATCCGGCGGAGGGCAGCGCGGACGCGCCCCGGGGAATGCCCCTGGGCGGCCCCCGACGGCGATGCTCCGGAACCCGGGACGACGGATGGCGTGGCAGTGGTGGTAGTGGTGCCGGTGGTGGCAGTGGTGGACATGGCGTTCACTCGCTTTCGGTGGAGGTGAGGGAGAGCGTGGGAGAGGAAGCAGTGGACGGCACGGGGGCCGCACCCACCCGCGGCCGCCGGAACACCCACAGCCGCAGCAGGACGAAGCGCAGCAGCGTGGCCACGAGGTTCGCCGCCGTCAGCACGACGAGCTGGAGCTGCGCAGAGGAGTGCGGGACCGCGGCGTGGAGCACGGCGAGCGAACCGCTGGTGAGCGCCCACGCGATGCCGAACACCACGAGACCTTGGAACTGGTGCTTCACCATCCCGGGCCCGTCGACGCCGAACGTGAAACGCCGGTTGGCCCAGGTGTTCGCGATCGCGGTGAGGAGCAGCGCAGCCAGATTGGCGACCTGCGCAGACAACGCACTCTGCAGCACGAGGTACAGCAGGGCGTAGGCCGCGGTCGACAGGACCCCGACGATCCCGAAGCGCAACACCTGCCCGAAGAAGCCGGGCGGATGCGGGGGCGCGAACGGGCGTCGGCCGAGCTCGGCGTACACCGACTCGAGCGGGATGCGACCGCGGGCAAGGTTCGTGCCCACCCGCAGCATCCCCTTCAGGTCGTCCGTCGCCGTCCGGACGATGTCGACCGAGCTGTCCGGGTCGTCGACCCAGTCGACCGGGATCTCGTGGATGCGCAGCCCGGCGCGCTCGGCGAGGATGAGCAGCTCGGTGTCGAAGAACCAGCCGTCGTCCTCCACGAGGGGCAGCAGCCGCTGGGCCACATCCCGCCGGATCGCCTTGAACCCGCACTGGGCGTCGCTGAAACCGACCGACATGGCCCGCCTCAGCAGCAGGTTGTAGCTCCGCGAGATGAACTCCCGCTTCCCGCCTCTCGCCACCCGGGAGGAACGCCCGAGCCGGGTGCCGATCGCGAGATCCGAATGACCGGACAGCAGCGGCGCGACGAGCGGCGGCAGCGCGGCGAGGTCGGTGGAGAGGTCCTCGTCGAGGTACACGAGCACCTCGGCGGGCGACGTTCCCCACACCGCTTTGAGGGCGCGACCCCGTCCCTTCAGCGGCAGATGCACGGCGACGACGTGCGGGAGCTCGGCCGCCAGCGCATCGGCGAGCGCCGGCGTCGCGTCCGTGCTCGCGTTGTCCGCGATGGTGATGCGCCAGCTGTAGCGCACGTCAGCGCTCAGGTAGGCATGCAGCCGACGGATGGACGTGTCGAGCGTCGCCTGCTCGTTGTAGACCGGCACGACGACGTCGAGCGCCAGGAGGGGCGCCGGGTGAGGAGAGGATTCGTGCGTCATTCCAGCACCCTCGCGTCGTTACATTCCTGTGACCTTTCGCAGTCCTATGAGCCGTGAATGCCTTCTCTGCGGAGATGCTATGCCCTGCACATCCGCCCGCCGAGGGTTACGGCGCGACGCCCGCCGCGGGAGGATGTGCGGCAGAAGGAGGTCCAGTGCTCGGACTCGAACTGGTCGTCGTCATCGGCGTCACCACCCTGCTGACCAAGGTGATCGCGCGGAAGACGGGGATCGCCCAGCCGCTCCTCCTTGTCGGCATCGGCGTGCTGATCGGGTTCATCCCCCTGTTCCGCGACATCGAGCTCGCGCCGGAGGTGGTGCTGTTCCTGTTCCTCCCCGCGATCCTCTACTGGGAGAGCCTCACCACCTCGCTCCGGGAGATCCGCTCCAACCTGCGCGGCATCATCCTCATGAGCACGGGCCTCGTCGTCGTCACCGCCGCCGCGGTCGCCGTGCTCGCGCACGCGATGGGCCTGCCCTGGGGTGCGGCGTGGACGCTCGGCGCCGCGATCGCCCCGACCGACGCGACGGCGATGACCTCGTTCACGCGCTCCCTCCCCCGCCGCAACGTCACGATCCTGCGCGCGGAGAGCCTCGTCAACGACGGGACAGCCCTCGTGCTGTGGTCCCTCGCGGTCGGCTTCACCGTCGGCGACACCGATGTCAGCGTCGGCGCCGTCACGCTGACCCTCCTCATCGCGTACGTCGGCGCAGCCGTCATCGGCGCCCTGGTCGCCTGGATCGCCATCCTCGCCCGCCGCCGGCTCCGGGATGCGATCACCCAGAACATCGCCATGCTGCTGACCCCGTTCGTGGCATACCTGCTGGCCGAGCTGGTGCATGCCTCCGGTGTGCTCGCCGTGGTGGTCGCAGGGCTGATCATCAGCCAGGCCGGTCCGCGCATCGGCGTGGCCGAGGGGCGGAGGCAGTCGGACGCCTTCTGGACCTTCACGACCTTTCTGCTCAACGCGAGCCTGTTCGTCCTCGTCGGCATCGAGTTGCCGCGCTCGACCATGGAACTGGCGGTGGTCGACGTCGGGATGGGTCTGGTCGCGATCGCCGCCGTGACCGCCGTCATCGTGGCCGTCCGGTTCGCCTACCTGTTCGGCACGGTGTACCTGATCCGGCTCCTCGATCGGCGCCCGCAGCAGAAGAAGCGCCGGATGAGCGACCGCGCCCGCGTCGTGAGCGGGCTCTCCGGCTTCCGCGGCGCCGTCTCCCTCGCCGCCGCCCTCGCGGTGCCGACGACACTCGAGAACGGCTCCCCCTTCCCCGGCCGCGACTTCATCGTGTTCGTCACCACCGGCGTGATCGTCGTGACGCTCGTCGGGCAGGGGCTCGTGCTCCCGGCCGTCGTCCGCTGGGCCCGCCTCCCCTCCGACGAGTCGGTCGGGCACGAGTTGCGGCTCGCCGAGACGAGCGCGACCCGCGCGGCCCTCGACGAGCTCCCGCATCTCGCTCAGAGGCTCGGCGTCGACCCGGAGATCAGCGAACGCATCCAGGGCGAATTCGAAGAGCACCTCGAACTGCTGGAGGTGGAGGACGAGTCGCGCGACGGCGAGGAAGCTGCCGAGAGGAGCCGGCAGGACACCGAGCTCCGGCTGGCCCTGCTCCACTGCAAGCGGGAGGAGGTGGTCCGGTTGCGGGACGAGGGCGAGATCGACGACATCGTCTTGCGCGACATCCAGCGGCGGCTGGATGTCGAGGAGGTCCGGCTCACCGGCCGCGAACCCGGCGAGTGACCGACGGCCGTCCCTGCGGCCCTACCCGGGAGCCCGAGAGCCGTCTACCATCGCGCTCAGAGCATCCACGCGACAGCGATCCGGGAGGGACGCCATGAGCGACGCCAAGGAGAATTGGCCGGAGACGCCGTCGGGCGAACCGGTCGACACGGACGCCATCGCCGAAGGCGGCGGCGAAGGACCGTACGACGCCGACGGCTTCGTCGAGCCGGAGCACGACGAGTTCGATCCGCTCGAGGACGACAGCGGCAACTGATCCACCCGCACCTCTTGTCCCCCGGTCGTGTACCCCGCTAGGGTCGTGGTCAGACAGGCCGCCCGAGGGGAGGGGTGCAGCGTGACGACATTCGAATCACCGATCGGGAACGTTCCGAAGCCCGGTCAGGATGTGCATCTGGTGCGGTGGGTGCGCTCGGCGGACGGGTGGTCCAGCGAGACCCTGCTCTGCACATACCTGGGATGCACGTCCGACTCCTGGATCGTCGACTCGCGTGGTGAGCAAGTCTCGCTCGCGCGCGACGAGTGGTCGCAGTTCGCGTTCTGACGCGGCGAACCGGAGCGCACGGCACCGGGCGCTAGAGCCCCGCCTGCCCCGCCAGCACCTCGACGGCGACCCGCCAGTCGCGGGCGGGGATGCCCTCGCCGTCCTCCTCCTCGCCGGGGAGGCGGGCGACGAACGCCGGCCACAGCTCGCCGGTGTCGTGGACCTCCTCGATCAGGCCGAGGTACTCGCCGCCGTAGTACACCTCCCACGCCGCGGTCGCGGTGGGGCTGTACATGAGCGTCAGCGGCAGCGAGCCGTAGGTGTAGACGGCGTGCTGGTGGGCGAGCTCCTTCTCCGTCATGACCGCAGAATAGGCGCGATCCCCCACGGGCGGAAGGGCGCGTGACAGCGCGTGAACGACCGCGCCGCCTTCGTGGGCGGTGCGGGGCTCGGAAAGGTCAGGCGACGACCTGGTCGTCGTCCTCCGACTGCTCGTGGGTCGCCGAGACGGCGAGCGCGACGACATCCCGCATCCGCCCTCGCCGCTCGAAGGCCGTTCGCTGACGACCGGCGCCTCCGCCAGTGGTGAGGATGCGCGCGAGTCCGCGTCGTACGAGCACCAGATCGCCGTTCGCCTCGAGC
This sequence comes from Leifsonia sp. 1010, assembly GCF_031455295.1. Lineage (NCBI taxonomy): Bacteria > Bacillati > Actinomycetota > Actinomycetes > Micrococcales > Microbacteriaceae > Leifsonia > Leifsonia sp. 1010. Next base: position 1,682,915 of record NZ_JAVDSL010000001.1, on the reverse strand, counting down.
GCGGCCGAGGTGTGCGACAGCAGGGCGTCGATGGCTTCGACCGCCGGCACCTCGCGCCAGGTGACGGGATGCGGCAGAGAGCCGCGAACGCCGGTGAGCGCCGCCTGCCACTCGGCGAGGCGCAGTGCCGCCGAGGGGACGGCTGCCGGGGGCACCCCGGCCTGCCAGTCCGCCGCCGCCGTGTCGACCAGGGCGCGGACGAGAGCCGCGATGACGGCGGCGTCACGGGCGTCGAGGCAGACATCGGCGACGCGGACCTCGACCGTCGGCTGCTTGTGCGAGACGCGCGCGTCGAGGTACAGCATCCCGGTGTCGAGGATGACGCCGGTGTCGACCAGGAAACGCTCGAACCGGTCGTAGGCCTCCACCGAGCCGAACACGTCGGTCGGTCCCGCGCTCTGCCACTGGTGCCATGCGGCGAAACGATAGCTGGCGTGCCCGGTGTCCGCTCCGCCGAAGAACGGCGAGTTCGCGCTCAGGGCGAGCAGGGTCGGAAGCCAGGTGCGGATGCGGTCGAGCACCGCCACACCCTCCTCGCGCGAGTCGATTCCCACGTGCACGTGGAAGCCGCAGACCAGGGTGCCCCGGGCCGTGAGCCCGTACCGCTCGATCATCTTCGCGTAGCGCGGATCGTCTGTGACGTGCGGGCGGAGCCGCATCGGCGACATGGCGACGGCGATGGCGCGGGCGCCGTGACGTTGGGCGAGCCCGTCGGCGAGTTCGCGGCCGCCGATGATGTCGAGCAGCAGTTCGCTGGTCTGGAGTTGCGGACGCGTCTGCGTCTCGATCATCTCCTGCTGGAACTCCGCGCTCACCGACGGCCCGTCGACGACCGGCGGAGCGTCCGCAAGGACGGACGGAGCCACCGGCGTGGCCATCCCGCGCGCGTCGACCAGGAGGAGTTCCTCCTCCACCCCGAAAGTCCTCACGAGACCACTATCGGTGAGTGCGGGCGGCCGGACAATACCCGATCCGCCGTGAATGTCCCGTGCGTCGGTTTGTGTCGTGGGGATGCGGCGTCCACCAGCTCGTTTGCACACCTTTTGCGGTTTATGGGCCAGATTCGGCGAATCGTGGCGTCAGCGGATTGCGATGACGCCGCTCATGCCCTATAACTGAGCCTGCGGCGCAACGAATCGCCGATCCCCAATGACGCGAGATCGAGGAGCCTCCATGTGGGACACGGCGAAACGGATCCCCTTCGATCCGGAGCTGCTGACGGAGCGGAGCGATCCCGCCGCGCGAATCCGGCTGATGGCCCTCCTGCTCGAACGACCGGGCATCAGCGTGGACGAGCTGCACCGGATGCGCCTGCCCGGCCTCTTCGCCGACCTGCGGTCCTTCCACCGGGCCGGCCTCATCCGTGTCTCGACGACACCGCCGCGCTTCTTCGAGCGCGAGACCCGCGTGTACCCGGTGTGCGACGGGACCGGCGACGGGACCGCCCCCGCCTGACATCGTCCCTCTAGACTGCGGGGCATGGCCCGGACCCCTGACGCGTCAGCGTCGACCGACTCCGAACCGGCCGCCTCCTGGCAGCGCGCGCTCGACGGCGACGCGGATGCATTGGAGGGGCGGCTCGCGGCGGACAGCCGCCTGCCCGGACCGCGTGCCAACCTCGAGCTCGCCCACCGCGTCGCGGACCTGGCGCACACGACGCCGGCCGAGCGCCGGGCGGACGCCCTCCGCGTGCTCCGCCGGTGGCTGAGCGACGACCCCGGCGCGGGGCCCGACCTCTCGGAAGCGCACCGCGAGTACCTCGCGGCGGTGGCCGCCCTCTGCACCGGCGCGATTCTCGCCGCCGGCCCGGATCCGGATGCGACGGCGCTCCTCGACGCCGCGACCGCCGATCCCCGCTGGCGCGTGCGCGAACTCGCCGCAACGGGCCTGCAACGCGTGCTCGCCGCGGACTGGGATCGGGGCCTCGCGGCAGCGCGCGCGTGGCTGCCAGTCGGTCCGCTCCCCGCGCGAGCGGCCGTCGCCGCGGTCGCCGAGCCGCCGCTGCTGCGCGACCCACGCCACGCCGTGGACGCTGCCTCCGTCGTCGCGCGCGCTGTCGACGTGCTGCTCGCCGTCCCGGCCTCCGCGCGGCGCGACCCGGACGTCCGGGTGCTCCGCAAGGCCCTCGGCTATGCGGTCAGCGTGGTCGCGGCGGCGGACCCGGATGCCGGAATCCCGCTCCTGGAACGCCTCGCCGCCTCCACCGATGGCGACGCCCGCTGGATCGCCCGCGAGAACCTCACGAAGGCGCGGCTGGCGCCGCTCTCCGACCGGCTGACCGTGGCGCGGGACGCCCTCAGCCGACCGTGAGCGTTCCGTCCTCCGCCAACGTCCATCCCGGGTTGTATGCGACTTCCCAGACATGGCCGTCCGGATCGGCGAAGTACCCCGAGTAGCCGCCCCAGAACACACGTTCGGCAGGCTTCAGGATGCGGGCACCGGCCGCCTCGGCCTGCGCGAAGACGCGATCCACCTCCTCCTCCGACCGCTGGTTGCAGGCGAGCGTGATGCCGCTGAACGTCCCGTCGACCGGGTGCCGAGCGTCCTCGGCCAGCTCATCCCGGCCGAACAGTGCGAACGCCATCCCGGGGAGCTGATAGAAGACGACACCCTCGGGAGCATCGGCCGGCGTCCAGCCGAGCCCCTCCTCGTAGAAGGCCCGGCTCCTCGCCAGGTCGGCCACCCCGAGCGTCACAAGACTGATGCGTTGGTCCATGCGCCCGAGGTTAGCCGCGACCGCCGACGCCGGGCCTAGCGACCGAGCGCCTGCTCCACGTCCGCCAGGAGGTCGTCGACGTCCTCGATGCCCACGGAGAGGCGCACGATGTTGTCCGGCACCTCGAGCGCGGTCCCGCGCACGGAGGCATGGGTCATCTCGGACGGGTACCCGATCAGCGACTCCACGCCGCCGAGGGACTCCGCCAGCTGGAACACCTGCGTCGACTCCGCGAACCGACGCGCTGCCGCTGCTCCGCCGGCCAGCGCGACGGACAGCATGCCGCCGAATCCACTCATCTGGCGCGCCGCGAGCTCATGGCCGGGATGCGTCGGCAGGCCCGGGTAGTAGACGGTCTCGATGCCCGCGTGGCCGACCAGCGCCTCCGCGATCGCCTGCGCGTTGGCACTGTGCTGCCGCACGCGCACCTGCAGCGTCTTGATACCGCGCGTGGTGAGCCACGCATCCATCGGCGACGACACGGCCCCCGCGGCGAACTGGATGAACTGCGCCTTCTCGGCGAGCTCCTCGTCGGCGAAGATCAGCGCGCCGCCGATGACGTCGGAGTGTCCGCCCAGGTACTTCGTGGTCGAGTGCACGACGACATCGGCGCCGAACGACAGCGGCTGCTGCAGCGCGGGCGACGCGAACGTGTTGTCGACGACGACGACCGCGCCGACGGCGTGGCCGAGCTCCACCAGCGCAGCGATGTCGCTGATCTTCATCAGCGGGTTGCTCGGCGTCTCGATCCACAGCATGCGGGTGCCGTCCGTCCCGAGCGCGGCGCGCACGGCGTCCAGGTCGGCGAGGTCGACGGTGGTGTTGCGGATCCCCCACTCGCTGTGGATGCGGTCGATCAGCCGGTGGGTGCCGCCGTACGCGTCGTTGCCGAGCACGATGTGGTCACCTGGGCGGAGCGCCGCCCGCAGCAGGGCGTCCTCGGCCGCCAGTCCCGAGGCGAACGACAGCGCGCGGACGCCGCCCTCCAGCGAGGCGAGCAGGGTCTCGAGCGACGTGCGCGTCGGGTTGCCGGCGCGACCGTACTCGTAGCCGTTGCGGAGCCCGCCGATGCCGTCCTGGACGAAGGTCGAGGTCTGGTAGATCGGCGGGATGATGGCGCCGGTCGTCGGGTCGAATTCCTGACCCTCGTGGATGGCGCGCGTGGCGAAACCGTGTGTCATTGTCTCTGTTCCTGTGTGGGTCGGCCCGGTGCGGGTCAGTCGCTGAAGTAGTTGAGGAGGTCCTGGCGGGTGAGCACCGCGACGGGCTTGCCGCCGTCGGTGACCAGGAGGGCGTTCGTCGTGGCGAGCGCGGCGCGGGCGGCCGTGACCGGCTCGTTGACGCCGATGAGCTCCAGCGGCTCCCCGAGGTGGGTGCCGACGGAGTCGCTCATCTCGGCGTGCCCGCTGAAGACGGCATCCACCAGCGAACGCTCGTCGAGCGCGCCCGCGACCTCGCCCATGACGACGGGCGGCTCGGCGGTGAGGACGACGAGCTGCGAGACGCCGTAGGTGTTCATCGTCTGGATGGCGTCGCGCACCGTCTCGGACGGGTGCGTGTGCACCAGGTCCGGCAGCGCGCCGCTCTTCGTCTTGATGATGTCGTGCACCGTGGATTCGTCGGGCACCTCGCTGAAGCCGTAGGACTGCATCCACCGGTCGTTGAAGATCTTGGCGAGATAGCCTCGGCCGCCGTCGGGCAGGATGACGACGACCACGTCGTCCGGGCCGAGGTCCTTCGCCGCGCGCAGGGCCGCCGCAACGGCCATGCCGCTCGACCCGCCGACGAGGATGCCCTCCTCGCGGGCGAGCCGCCGGGTCATCCGGAAGGCCTCGGCGTCGCTGATCGCGATCACCTCGTCGACGACGCTGGGGTCGTAGGCGCCCGGCCAGAAGTCCTCGCCGACGCCTTCGACCAGGTACGGCCGCCCGGTGCCGCCGGAGTAGACGGACCCTTCCGGGTCGGCGCCGACGATGCGGACGCGCCCCTCGGAGACCTCCTTGAGGTACCGCCCGGTGCCGCTGATCGTCCCACCGGTGCCCACACCGGCGACGAGGTGCGTGATGCGGCCGTCGGTGTCGCGCCAGATCTCCGGACCGGTGGTCTCGTAGTGGCTGCGCGGACCGTTCGGGTTGAAGTACTGGTTGGGCTTGAACGCGCCCGGGATCTCGGCCGTCAGGCGGTCGGAGACGGAGTAATAGGAGTCGGGATGGTCCGGCGGCACTGACGTCGGCGTCACCACCACCTCCGCTCCATAGGCGGTGAGGACGTTGATCTTGTCCTCGCCCACCTTGTCGGGGAGCACGAACACGCACCGGTAGCCGCGCTGCTGCGCGACCAGGGCGAGCCCGACTCCGGTGTTGCCGCTCGTCGGTTCCACGATGGTGCCGCCGGGCTTCAACAGCCCGTCGCGCTCCGCAGCGTCGATGATGCGGGAGGCGATGCGGTCCTTCGACGAACCTCCGGGGTTCAGGTACTCGAGTTTGACGAGCACCGTCGCCGCGATCCCCTCGGTCAGCCTGTTGAGCTTCACGAGCGGGGTGTCGCCGACCAAGTCGATGATGGTCTCTGCGTACTTCACCCGACCCACCTTAACAGCGCGGATGCACCGCTGGCAGAGTGTGACGACCGCCCTAGAATCGCCTCATGCCCGTGTCCGACCTGTCGTCCGTCGCGCAGGACTACCTGAAGATCATCTGGTCGGCGACCGAATGGTCGGACGACCCGGTGACCGTCAAGCAGTTGTCCGAGCGGATGGGCGTGCGCGCTGCGACCGTGTCCGACGGCGTCCGCCGGCTGGCGGAGCAGGGGCTGGTCGCCCACGAGCGGTACGGCGGCGTCGAGCTGACCGACCTGGGACGTCGGCACGCGGTCGCCATGGTGCGGCGTCACCGGCTGATCGAGACCTTCCTCGTGGAGGAGCTCGGCTATGGCTGGGACGAGGTGCACGACGAGGCCGAGGTGCTGGAGCACGCCGTCTCGGACGAACTGGTCGAACGCTTGGACCGGCGTCTCGGCTTCCCGGCCCGCGACCCGCACGGAGACCCGATCCCGACCGCCGACGGCACGCCGCGTCGCCCCGAGGCCGTGCCTCTGCTCGACGCCGAGACCGGAAGGCCCGTGACGGTCGTGCGCATCTCGGACGCCGACCCGGCGGTGCTCCGCTACCTGGGCGAGCGCGGCATCGGACTCGACACGGCGCTCAGCGTGGAGGAGCATCGCGCCTTCGCGGGCGATGTGACGGTGACGGTCGACGCGCAGCACGTCGTGCTCGGGGCGACGGCCGCTGCGGCCGTGTGGGTGGCCCCGCGGGGCTGAGCGCCTGCCGACGCGGCTACGCCCCCGCGACGGTGAGCACCACCAGGGCGAGGTTCAGGAGCACCACGAGGCCCGCGACGACACCGCCCAGCAGGCGCACCCACAGCCGGTCGGCCGACGCGCCCATCACAGCCCGCGAGCCGGTGAGCCGCAGCAGCGGGATCATGGCGAACGGGATGCCGAGGCTGAGGAACACCTGCGACAGCACCAGGGCCCAGGTCGGGTCGACGCCCGCGGCGAGGATGATCACGGCGGGGATCAGGGTGACGATCCGGCGGACGAGGAGCGGCACGCGCAGCTTCAGCAGTCCGCCCATGATCGTCGCGCCCGCGTAACTGCCGACGGAGGTGGAGGCGAGGCCGGAGGCGAGTAGACCGATGGCGAAGATCACGCCGATCGCCGGGCCGAGGGCGGAGGAGATCGCGTCGTAGGCGCCCTCGATGGTGTCCGTCCCGTCGACGCCGCGCAGGGCGGACGCCGCGACGAGCAGCATGGCGATGTTGACGGCGCCGGCGAGCACGAGCGCGAGCACCACATCCACTCGGGTGGCGTGCAGCAGCCGGCGGATGCGGCCGGGGTCGGCGGTGGTGCCGTGCCGGTCGCGGGCCAGCGCCGAGTGCAGGTAGATCGCGTGCGGCATGACCGTCGCGCCCAGCATGCTGGCCGCGAGCAGCACGGTCTGGGCGCCGTCGAATCGCGGCACAAGCCCGCCGACCGCCTGGCCCCAGTCGACCGGGCTGACGAACAGTCCGGCGAGGAACCCGGCCGCGATCACGGCGAGCAGTCCGAGGATGACGGCCTCGAACGGCCGCTGGCCGCGGCGCGACTGAATGGCGAGGATGCCGATCGCGACGATGCCGACGATCAGCCCGCCGATGGGCAGCGGCAGCCCGAACAACAGGTTCAGCGCGATGGCGCCGCCGATCACCTCGGCGATGTCGGTCGCCGCTGCGACGAGCTCGGCCTGCACCCAGTACGCCCGGCGCGCGCCCGTGCCGAGCCGCTCGCCGAGGAGTTCGGGAAGGCTGCGGCCGGTGACGATGCCGAGCTTGGCCGACTGGTACTGCACGAAGACCGCGATCGCGTTCGCGGCGACGAGCACCCAGACGAGCAGGTAGCCGTACCGCGCGCCTGCGGTCAGATTGGCGGCGACGTTGCCCGGATCGACATACGCGATGGCCGCGACGAACGCCGGCCCGAGCAGCAGCAGGAGCCGCGCGGGCGCGGCCCGCGGCACCCGCTCCTCGACCTCGACGCTCATCCTTCACCCCGCCTACCTCAAAAGTTAGCCCAGTCTAACTCTCCCCCTCCCCCCACCGTCGAGTCCACGAACTTTGCACGCCGAGCACTCCCGGAGCGTGCAAAGTTTGCGGACTCGACGGCGGGGCGGATGGGAGCGAGCGTCAGGCGAGGAGGGTGCGGAGCGCGGCGATGCGGCCGTCGCGCACCTCGATGACGTCGATGCCGCGGGCGACGGGCGCGCCCTCCGGACCGAACGTCCACGCGAGAGCGCCGGTGTCCTGCCCGAGGTAGACGGGGCCGGCGTCCGCGAAGGCGAATGCGGCCGGGGCGCCGTCGATGAGGCCGGCGGCCTTCGCCTCCAGCGCATCCCATCCGGTCACCTCGCCCTCGGGGTCGGCGAACACGACGTCCTCGGTGTAGGTGCGCTCGATGGCGGCGCGGCGCGAGGTGGCGTCCCTGTTGCCGAAGACCTCGCGGAGGTTGGCGGACAGCAGTTCGGTGATCGTCGGCACGGGAAGCCCTTTCGTCGGATGGATGTGGACGCTACTCCTCGAGGACCGCGCTCTCGGTCTGCTCGCGGTACAGGCGCGAATAGACACCGCCGAGCTCCAGCAGCTCGCGGTGCGTCCCGCGCTCGACGACCTGCCCGTGGTCGATCACGAAGATGACGTCCGCCGAGACGATGGTCGACAGCCGGTGGGCGATGGCGATGGTGGTGCGGCCGCTGGATGCGGTGTCGAGCGCCTGCTGCACGACCCGTTCGGAGATGGTGTCGAGGGCGCTCGTCGCCTCGTCGAGGATGAGCACCTCCGGGTCCTTCAGCAGCACGCGGGCGATCGCGATCCGCTGCTTCTCGCCGCCGGAGAGCCGGTAGCCGCGCTCCCCCACGATCGTCGCGTAGCCGTCCGGGAAGCGCGCGATCGTGTCGTGGATGTTGGCGCGCTTGGCCGCATCCTCCAGCTGTTCCTGCGTCGCGTCCGGCCGGGCGTAGCGCAGGTTCTCGGCGATGGTCGCGTGGAACAGGTAGGTCTCCTGGCTGACCACCCCGATGTGCGAGACCAGCGAGTCCTGCTGCAGCTCACGCACATCCGTCTCGCCGAACCGGATCGTGCCGCTCGTCGCGTCGTAGAAGCGTGGGATCAGGTACGAGACCGTCGTCTTGCCCGCGCCGCTCGGGCCGACGAACGCGGCGAACTCGCCGGGCTCGATGACGAACGACACGTCGTCGAGGGTGTTGCCCTCCCCGTCGCGCGCGTCCGGGTAGCGGAAGACCACGTGGTCGAACTCGATCCTCCCGAGGTCGTCGGCCGGATCGACCGGCACGGCGTCCGGGCGGTCCGCGATCGCCGGCTTCAGATCGAGGTACTCGAAGATGCGGGCGAACAGCGCGCCCGAGGTCTGCAGGTCGAGCGCCACCCGCATCAGCGCGAGCAGCGGGAACAGTAGTCGCGCCTGCACGGTGGTGAACGCGACGATCGTTCCGGCCGAGATGTCCGTCGCGCCGCCCACGATCAGCCACCCGGACACCAGGTAGACGATGGCCGGGATCGACGACAGGAAGATGTTGACCATCGCGAAGAACCACTGGCCGCTCATCGCCTGCGACACCTGGAGGCGGATCTGGTTCTCGTTCTCGGCGGAATAGCGACCGACTTCGGTGCTCTGCCGGTTGAAGCTCTTCGACAGCAGGATGCCGCTGACGCTCAGCGTCTCCTGGGTGATCGCCGTCATGTCCGACAGCGACTCCTGCGTCTTGGTCGCGATGCGGGCACGCACCTGGCCGACCCGGCGCTGGGCGATCACGAGGATCGGCATGAGCACGACGGCGACGATGGTCAGCTGCCAGTTGAGCAGCAGCATCGCGACGAGCGCGGCGATCACCGTCACCGTGTTGCCGAGGATGCTCGAGATCGTGTTGGTGAGGACGCTGGCGACCCCGCCGACATCGTTCTGGAGCCGCGACTGGATGATGCCCGTCTTGGTGTGCGTGAAGAAGCTGAGCTCCATCGACTGCAGGTGCGAGAACAGCCGGACGCGGAGGGCGCCCATCACCTTGTTGCCGACGGACGCCGTCAGGTACGTCTGCCACACGCCAAGCAGAGCCGACGCGATGTACACGACGAGCATGAACACGACGATCTCGACGAGCACCGGGATGTTCGGTCCACCGGGCGGGAACAGCCCGTCGTCGAAGGCCCGCTCGGTGAGCAGCGGCGGCACGACCGACAGTGCGGCGCCGATCAGCACGAGCACCATCGTGAACACGATCGCCATGCGATGAGCCGAGAAGAGCGAGACGATCCGACGGAACAGGTGCGGGATCTTCGGGGCCTCGGCGTTGATGGCCCGCTGGGCTTCCGCGTCCCCGCCGCTGACGCGCCCGCGACCGCCGCCGCCTCCGGCCGCAGCCATGCCGCGCATCCCGCTCATGGTCTCAGCGTAACCCCCGCAGGAGACCCCTCCGGCGTGACGCAACCGTGATGCAAGCGCTTGACGTAAACGCTTGCATCTCGCGAGAGCGTAGGGGTACGGTGATCGGCGGGCGCACACCTGTGCCCGCACCAAGAGCTCAACGAGGAGTGAAATGAAAGCAGCACGTCTCTCCGTGATCGCCGGGGTGGCCCTCGCAGGCCTCGCGCTGGCGGGATGCACCGGTGGCGGCGGGTCGGGAAGCGGTGGCGGCGACGCCAACTCGAATCTCGACAGCAAGGGTCCGATCACCTACGTGCAGGGCAAGGACAACTCGAATGTCGTCCGCCCGCTGATCGAGAAGTGGAACAAGGCCCACCCGGACGAGAAGGTCACCTTCAAGGAGCAGACCGACCAGGCGGACCAGCAGCACGACGACCTCGTGCAGCACTTCCAGGCCAAGGACACCAACTACGACGTCGTCGACGTGGACGTGGTGTGGACGGGTGAGTTCGCCGCGAAGGGCTGGCTCCAGCCGCTGACCGGCAAGTTCAAGATGGACAACTCGGCCCTCCTGGAGCCGACGGTGAAGTCGGGAACGTACAACGGCACCCAGTACGCGGCGCCGCAGACCTCTGACGGCGGCATCCTGTACTACCGCAAGGACCTGGTCCCGGAGCCCCCGAAGACGTGGGACGACATGCTCAAGGACTGCGACATCGCCAAGGCGAAGGGCATCGGCTGCTACGCCGGTCAGTTCGCCCAGTACGAGGGCCTCACGGTGAACGTCGCCGAGGCGATCAACACCAACGGCGGCACGATCGTCGGTGAGGACGGCAAGAAGGTCACCGTCGACAGCGACGAGGCGAAGGCGGGCCTGACCCGACTGGTGGACGGCTTCAAGAACGGGCAGATCCCCGCCGAGGCCATCACCTACCAGGAGGAGCAGGGCCGGCAGGCGTTCGAGGCCGGCAAGCTGATGTTCCTGCGCAACTGGCCGTACGTGTACAACCTGGCGAAGACCGACGGCTCCTCGACGGTGAAGGACACCTTCGGCATCGCGCCGCTGCCGGGCATCAGCGCGGACAAGCCGGGCGTCTCCAGCCTCGGTGGCCACAATGCCGCGATCAGCGTGTACTCCAAGCACAAGGCGACCGCCTTCGAGTTCCTGAAGTTCCTGCAGAGCGAAGAGACGCAGAAGTTCTTCGTGACCCAGGGCTCGCTGGCACCGGTGGTGGCCTCGCTGTATGACGACGCGGCGCTGAACAGCCAGCTGCCGTACCTGTCGACGCTGAAGACGTCGATCGAGAACGCGGTCCCGCGTCCGGTGTCGCCGTTCTACCCGGCCATCACCAAGGCCGTGCAGGACAACGCGTACGCCGCCCTCAAGGGCGACAAGACGGTCGATGAAGCCCTGAAGGACATGGCTTCGGCGATCAACACCGCCAGCGCCGGCTGACCCCGGCCTGAAACGGTTGCCGGGCGGCGGGACCTCTCCCGCCGCCCGGCCCCTCTCCTTCCGACAAGCATCCGGAGGCACACATGTCAACGTCGAACGTCGTCGCCCCCTCATCCACCACGACCGGTAAGAACGGCAAGCCGCCGATCCGCGCCGGCGCGAAGCGGCAGCGTGCCCAGCAGAGTCGCTGGGCCTTCTACCTGATCATCCCCACCCTGATCCTGCTCGCGGTCGTGATCGGGTACCCGGTCGTCTCGGCGATCGTGATGTCCTTCCAGAAGGACGCGGGTCTCGACCCGGCGACCGGCCTGTTCGTGCAGGGCGGGTTCGCCGGCTTCCAGAACTACGCCCACTGGCTGCTCCAGCAGTGTCAGGGCCCCAACGGCACCACGATCTCCTGCCCGCCCGGCAACCTCGGCTCCAGCTTCTGGAGCGCCGTGTTCGTCACCTTCTTCTTCACGGTGACGACCGTCATCCTCGAGACCGGCCTGGGCCTCTGGTTCGCGCTGATCATGAACCGCGCGTTCCGCGGCCGCGGCCTCGTCCGCGCGGCCATCCTGATCCCGTGGGCGATCCCCACCGCGGTCACCGCGAAGCTGTGGTTCTTCATCTTCTCGGTCGCCGGCGTCGCCAACGCGGTCCTCGGCGCCCACATCCTGTGGACGTCGGATGAGTGGGCGTCCCGGTTCGCGGTCATCATCGCCGACACCTGGAAGACCACGCCGTTCATGGCGCTGCTGATCCTCGCCGGTCTGCAGATCATCCCGGAGGAGGTCTACGAGGCCGCGAAGGTCGACGGCGCGACCACCTGGCAGCGCTTCTGGCGCGTGACCATGCCGCTGCTGAAGCCGGCGCTCATGGTCGCGATCCTGTTCCGTGTGCTCGACGCCCTCCGCATCTACGACCTGCCGCAGATCCTCACCGGCGGCGGAGGTGGTACAGGCCATGCCACGACCACGTTGTCCATCCTGGTGGTCGATCAGATCAGGCAGGGCTTCAACAGCGCGGCCGCCCTGTCCACCATCACGTTCATCATCATCTTCCTGATCGCCTTCATCTTCGTCCGGCTCCTCGGAACGAACGTCGTGCGAACGCAGGAGGACCAGCAGAAGGGGGCGAAGCGATGACCGCCGTCGCCGGCCAGGCAGCAGCGACCGCCGAGGCGGGAGCTCTCCCTCGTACCCAGACCAAGAACCGCAGCAAGCAGCGCCGCCGCAACGCCGGTCTCCGCACCGGCATCCAGGCGATCGTGATCGTGCTGTGGTGCTTGCTGCCCTTCTACTGGATGGTCGTGACCTCGTTCCGGGATGTCGGCTTCACCAACGACAACACCCCGTGGATCACGCACTTCACCTGGGACAACTACGTCACCGCCCTCTCGACCAACCTGGGCAACCACCTCGGGCAGGCGCTGCTGAACTCGCTGTTCATCGGTGTCTGCGTCACCGTGATCTCCCTGGTCGTCGGCATCTTCGCCTCGTACGCCCTCGCCCGCCTGGACTTCAAGTTCAAGGGCATCGTGCTGGGGATCATCCTCGCCGCCTCGATGTTCCCGGGCGTCGCGCTGATCACCCCGCTGTTCCAGTTGTTCACCAACATCGGCTGGATGGGCACCTACCAGGCGCTGATCATCCCGGAGATCTCCTTCGCCCTCCCCCTGACCGTCTACACGCTCAACTCGTTCTTCCGCGAGATGCCGTGGGACCTGGAGGAGGCCGCGCGGATCGACGGGTGCACCCAGGCGCAGGCGTTCCGGAAGATCATCCTCCCGCTGGCGGCTCCTGCCGTGTTCACGACGGCGATCCTGGCGTTCATCTCGTCGTGGAACGAGTTCCTGATCTCCAGCCAGCTGTCGAGCGACGCGACGCAGCCGGTCACCGTGGCCATCGCCTCCTTCACCGGCAGCCAGCCGCACCAGGAGCCGTACACGGCGGTCATGGCGGCCGGTACGATCGTGACCGTGCCGCTGATCATCCTGGTGCTGATCTTCCAGCGGCGCATCGTGGCCGGACTCACGGCCGGTGGCGTGAAGGGCTGATCACATGCGCTGGAGCGACTCCCGCGAGGTCGTCGACGTCGGCCTCGGCTTCGTCGGGTTCTTCGCGGTCGCGTTCCTCGGGATCACGGTCTTCTGCGAACTGACCGGCGAACCGGCCCTCGGCTGGGCGCTCACCCTCCTCGTGCTCGTCCTCGCCTTCATCGGCCTCCTGCAGCTGCGCCGTCGCATCATCGCGCGGCGGCAGGAGGCCGAGGAGGCGCAGCTCGAGCACCAGGACTCCTGAACGGAGCCGGGCGATGCCAGGGATCGAGGAGGTCGCGCGCGCGACCGGGGTCTCCACCGCCACCGTCTCCCGGGCGCTGCGCGGCCTGCCCAACGTCTCGGACAAGACGCGTGCCGCCGTCCGCCGCGCGGCGGACGAGCTCGGCTACGTCGCGTCGTCGAGCGCTTCGGGCCTCGCCAGCGGCCGCACCCTCGCGATGGGGGTCGTGGTCCCGTCGGTGAGCCGGTGGTTCTACACGCAGGTGCTGGAGGGGGTGGATGCGGAGCTGCGGTCGGCGAGCTACGACATGATCCTCTTCAACCTCGGGGGTCACCGCGGCGATCGGGAGCGCGTCTTCCACCGCAGCATCCTGCGCAAACGCACCGACGCCCTGCTCGCGCTGTGCCTCGACTTCACGACGGAGGAGAGGGAGCAGCTGGCGACGCTCGGACATCCGACCATCGTCGTCGGCGGACCGGTCAAGGGGCTCCGCAGCGTCGGCATCGACGAGACCTCGACCGCCTACACGGCGACCTCCCACCTCATCTCCCTCGGTCACACCGCGATCGCGCACCTGGGCGGTGAGGACGAGGAGGGCCTCAATAGCCAGGTGCCGATCGGCCGCCTCCACGGCTTCAAGGATGCGATGCGCGACGCCGGGCTCCCGGTACGTCCCGAGTGGGTCATCCCCGGCGGGTTCTCGCTGCCCGAGAGCCGCGCGGCGATGAACCGGCTGCTGGATGCGCCCGGGCCTCGGCCGACCGCGGTGTTCGCGGGCTCGGACGAGATGGCGTTCGGCGCGATCCTCGCGGCGGGCGACCACGGCCTGCGGGTGCCGGACGACCTGTCCGTGATCGGCATCGACGACCACGACTACGCCGCCGGGTTCGGGCTGACGACGATGGCGCAGGATCCGTTCGAGCAGGGGGCGACCGCCGCGCGCATCCTGCTGGACGAGCTCGCGGGCGCCGAACCGCGCTCCGGCTCGGTGAGCTCGCCGGTCAGTCTGGTGGTCCGATCGTCCACCGCACCGCCGCGCTGATGTCCCGTGCGGCCCCCGCTGTCTGAAAGAATGGTGAGGCGGCCATCCGGCTGAGCGCGCCTTTCGGGTAGGCACGATCAGCTGACGGGGTCGCCCGTCGGGCTATCGGGGCCCACATGACGGGAAGAGCCGCCCTGACTAGGACAGGGCGGCTCTTCGAATTCGGTGGGAACGTTCCCGCACCGACGGCTTCCTCAGTCGGCGTCGGCGAAGGACAGCACCTCGGCTTCCTGCTGCGGCGTCTCGGCGGGCGCATCCACGCGCTTCAGGTGCTTGTGCCCGATCATGATCAGCGCCGCCGCGATCAGCACGGAGATGGCTCCCGCGTAGAACGGCATGGCCGGACCGACCGTGCCGGCGAGGAGCGTCGCAGCCGGCGGGGCGACAGCGCCGCCGAGGAAGCGGACACCCGAGTAGGCGCTCGAGGCAACGGATCGCGGCAGGTCGGTCGCCTCCATCACGCACTCGGTGAGCACGGTGTTCAGGATGCCGAGCAGCAGTCCGCCGACGACGACGCAGACGATGAGCGCGACCAGCGAGCCGACGAAGAGTCCCGCGGCCAGGAGGTCGAGGGCGAGCAGGGGCATGACGAGCCACAGCACGCGCGTGCGCGGCAGCCGGGCGGTCAGCAGCGGGGCGACCCAGACCGAGGTGACGGCGAGAGCGACGCCCCAGCCGAAGAAGATCAGACCCAGGGTGATGGCATCCTCCACGCCCAACGGCACGAGCGCGAACGGCGTGTACGCGAGCAGCACGAAGAAGCCGATGTTGTAGAACAGCGCGGCGCCGGCGAGGAAGCCGAGCGCGGGACGGCCGAGTGCGCGGAACGGCGCGGACAGCTTCGTGGGCTGCGGCTTCTCAGGGTTCTTCTTGAGGAGCGCGACGATCGCGATGAACCCGATCGCCATCAGGGTCGCGGTTCCGAAGAACGGTCCGCGCCAGCTCCAGCTGCCGAGCAGGCCGCCGAGCAGCGGTCCGATCGCGATGCCGAGTCCCAGGGCGGCCTCGTACAGGATGATCGCCGCGGACGTACCGCCGGACGCGGCTCCGACGATGGTCGCAAGGGCGGTGGAGATGAACAGCGCGTTGCCGAGTCCCCAGCCGGCGCGGAAGCCGATGATCGACTCGACGTTCTGCGACAGCCCGGCGGCGAGCGCGAAGACGACGATCAGGGCGAGACCGATGAGCAGTGTCCTCTTCGCCCCGATGCGGCTGGAGATCCAGCTGGTGAAGAACATGGCGGCGCCGGTGATGAGCAGGTAGCTGGTGAACAGCATCTCCGTCTCGGTCGGTGTCGCCTCCAGGCTCTTCGCGATCGCGGGCAGGATCGGGTCGACGAGACCGATGCCCATGAAGGCGATGACGGAGGCGAAGGCGACGGCCCAGACGGCGGTCGGCTGCTTCAGGATGCTGGTGGGGCGTTCGTGGGACATGAAGGGGAGACGGCTCCTTGCCGATCGGTGGTGCGGAGGGAGGGAGGTGGCGACGGGATGTGCGGCTCAGCCGCGGCCGGCCAGAGCGGCCGACGTCGCGGTGGAGAGGTCGGCGCGCGACCCGATGATCTCGACGGTGGCGCGCATGGCGGCGAGCTCGTCGTCGCTGAGGTCGGAGAACATCGGGACGAGCGCGGTGGACAACTCGTCACGCCAGGTCTGAAGCGCGTCGGCGCCCTTCGCCGTGATGGCGATCTGCCAGGCTCGCGCGTCGGTCGTGTCGGCGATCCGTTTGACCCACTCGGCCTCGACGAGGTTGCGCACGATCTTGGTCATCGTCGGCTGCGACACCCGACTGTGTTCGGCGAGCTCGCCGAGGCGCATCGGGCCGACGGTCTGCAGCACGCTGAGGGTGCGCCAGGTGGCGGGCGACTCGGTGCTGCCGGTCACTCGTGCGGCGAGCCGGGCGAGGCGGTGCGCGGCGACGACGAGGTCGCCGAGGATCTGGTGGAGTTCGGGGGTCTCGGGCATGAGACCAATTATATATAGCTTGCCTATGTTTATCAAACGGCGCGTTGCGCGAGCACGTATCCCTGCGGCGACTTCTCCGGCGGCACCGCCTGCCGGATGAGCTCGGCGGTCGGCGCGAACCCCGCCTCGACCAACCGCTCCCTGACCCGCTCGGGATGCTGTCGCCGGGTGTGCAGGTCGAGGTCGTGCCCGTACGCGTGCGTGAGGTGCACGACGTCCTCCCCCGCCTGGAAGGCGAGGAGCAGCACCCCGCCCGGACGGATGACACGCGCGAACTCGGCGTACAACTCGCCCTGGCGCTCATCGGGCGTGTGGATGACGGAGTACCAGGCGAGCGCTCCGGCGAGAGCGCCGTCTTCGAAGGGCAGCTGGGCCATCGTCCCGACCTCGAACCGAACAGCGGGATGCTCGCGCCGGGCCACCTCGATCATCCCGGGCGACAGGTCGATGCCGACGACATCCATTCCGAGTCCCGCGAGGTATCCGGCGATGCGGCCGGGTCCGCATCCCAGGTCGCCGACCGGGCCGCCCCCGCCGCGCGCCACCTGCTCCGCGAAGACGCCGAGCATGGCGCGGTCGAACTCGCTCCCCGCGAGGTGGTCGCGGAGCAGGTCCGCGTAGTCCTGGGCGACGGTGTCGTACGCGAGTCGGGTGGCGGTCACATCGGCGGGCTCGTCGGTCATCCCGCGAGTCTAGGGGCAGTGATTCGTGCCGAATGTGCGGTATCGCAGGCCCTGAACGCACATTCGGCACGAATGTGGAGGGGGTGGGACGGCGAAGCGCCCCCGGCCGGGTGGCCGGAGGCGCTTCGTGGTGGGTGTTACCGCAGGTACCTGTCGTAGAGGAGGGTCCTGCGGCACAGATCCGGCGGGTGGCAACCGCTGTCGCGGTCCTCACCGTGGAGCATCGCGTGACCGAAGTCACGCAGTCGCGAGGCGTATGCACGCCAAGAACTGGTATTCATCGTGGTTCTACTTCCGGTTGTGCGTCCTTGCACACCGATGCCCGCTGGCGGGCGCGATCGGACGCGTGGATGGGTGAGCATCCGCGCCCGCGCGTCGCTTAACGCACGGAGGGCGTCGCCCCGTTACGGGGGCGACGCCCTCCGCAACGCGGACACTCTCTGAAAGGAGGAGTCCGCGTCGCGCCTGTGTCTACGACACAGCGGCTGTCAGCCGTCGGTAAGAAGAGCCCCGATGGGGCCCTGATTACTTCAGGGTGACGGTGGCGCCAGCCTCTTCGAGCTGGGCCTTCGCCTTGTCTGCGGTCTCCTTGTTGGCACCCTCGAGCACGGTGCTCGGAGCGCCGTCAACGAGGGCCTTCGCCTCACCGAGGCCGAGGCTGGTGAGGGCGCGCACCTCCTTGATGACCTGGATCTTCTTGTCACCGGCGGCCTCGAGGACGACGTCGAAGGAGTCCTTCTCCTCGACCTCTTCAGCAGCGGCGCCCGCACCACCGGCGGCCGGAGCGGCCACGGCGACGGGGGCGGCGGCGGTGACCTCGAAGGTCTCCTCGAACTTCTTCACGAACTCGCTGAGCTCAATGAGCGTGAGCTCCTTGAACGCGTCGAGCAGCTCCTCAGTCGAAAGCTTTGCCATTGTTCTCTCCTTAGTGTGTGTGGTTACTCACCGCTGGCCTGGTCCGTGAGGACTCAGGCAGCGGACTCCTGCTTCTCACGCAGCGCGTCGACCGTGCGAACGGCCTGCGACAGCGGTGCGTTGAACAGATATGCGGCTCCGAACAGCGAGGCCTTGAAGGCGCCGGCCAGCTTGGCCAGCAGAACCTCACGGGACTCGAGGTCGGCGAGCTTGCCTACCTCTTCTGCGGTCAGCGGGTTACCGTCGAAGTAACCGCCCTTGACCACAAGCAGAGGGTTTGCCTTGGCGAAGTCACGCAGCGACTTCGCGACGGCGACAGGGTCACCGTGCACGAACGCGATCGCGGACGGCCCAGCGAGCTCCTCGTCGAACGACGAGATGCCCGTGTTGTTGGCCGCGATCTTGGTCAGCGTGTTCTTCACCACGGCGTAGGTCGCGTGCTCACTGATCGACGTGCGCAGCTGCTTGAGCTGAGCGACAGTGAGACCGCGGTACTCGGTCAGCAGAACGGCGGTCGAGCTCTCGAACAGGTTCGTGAGCTCGGCGACCGTGGCTTCCTTGTTCGCCATGGCCTACTCCTCAATCTTCTTCGTCGCACACCGCGGAAGCGGTGTGCCCGCCAAAGTCGCTGGACGACACCGTCACCGGACAAAGAAAAAAGCTCCGGCGCAGAGGCACGGAGCTGGCGACGCAGAGAATGCGGAACTTGCTTCATACACCTGCGCGGGCCCCCACCTGAGTGGATCTTCGGTCATGCGAGCACGACAACCAGCGGTCTTTGGCTTCGTACAGGGTACGGGATGCGCACCCCGGTCTGCAAATCGGGTTCAGACGGCGGCCGGCACGAGCGGCAGCGACACCGTGAACACGGTCCGGCCCGGCTCGCTCGTGACCGTCACGTCTCCCTCGTGCGCCTGCACGACCGCCTGCACGATGGCGAGGCCCAGCCCGGTGGATCCGGTGGCGCGGTTGCGGGAGCTGTCGCCGCGGGCGAAGCGCTCGAACAGCGTCGCCTGCATGTCCTCCGGAATGCCCGGGCCGTCGTCCGCGACGGTGATGACGGCGCGGTGCGCGTCCTCATCCACTCGCAGGCCGGCCGTCACCTTCGTGCCCTCCGGCGTGTGCACCCGCGCGTTCGCGAGCAGGTTCATGAGCACCTGGTGCAGTCTCGGGGCGTCGCCGACGACCTCGACGGGCTCGTCGGGCAGGTCGAGGGCCCACTCGTGGTCGGGTCCGGCCGCGTGGGCGTCGCTCAGCGCATCCACCAGCAGCAGGGAGAGGTCCACGGGATCGCGGTCGAGCTCGCGGCCCTCGTCGAGCCGGGCGAGCAGCAGCAGGTCCTCCACGAGGGAGGTCATCCGGGTGGCCTCCGACTCGATGCGGCCGAGCGAGTGCGTGACGTCCGGCGGGAGTTCGTGCGGGGCTCGCCGGGTCAGCTCGGCGTAACCGCGGATGGAGGCGAGCGGTGTGCGCAGCTCGTGGCTGGCGTCGGCGACGAATTGCCGTACCTTCTGTTCGCTCGCCTGGCGTGCGGTCAGGGCGGAGGCGACGTGGCCGAGCATCCGGTTCAGTGCTGAACCGACTTTTCCGACCTCCGTGTGCTGGTCGGTGTCGGCTTCCGGGACGCGGACGGAGAGCGCGACGTCTCCTCGATCGAGCGGCAGGGACGAGACCTGTTCCGCGGTGTCCGCCACCCGCTCCAGCGGACGCATCGCCAGCCGGACCACGACGCTCGCGAGAAGGAAGGCGAACACCAGCCCGGCGAGGGTGACCAGCACGATGACGAGCGTGAGCCGGGCGACGGTCGCGTTCACGTCGCTGAGCGGGAGGCCGATGATGACGCTGTCGCCGTTCGTCAGCTGGACAGCCGCCACGCGGTACTCCCCCAGGGACGCGCCGAGGTCGATGGTGCGGGGGTGGCCGTCCGACGGCAGACTGAGCAGAGCGGTGGTCGAGATGAGCACGCGCTTCGGCGCCACCGGCTGATCGGGCGTGCTTCCGGGCGGCCTCTCGGAGAGGATGACGGGGTAGAGCAGCATGTCGCCGCTGCGGATGACACCGAAGGTGCCGGTCTGCTGACCCGGCGTCTGGACGATTCCGATGACGTCCGGTCCCGTCGGCTGGTCGCCGTAGATGCGATCCGCGGCCCGCTGGCCGCGGTCGAGCGCAGAAGTGAGCTGCCCATCCAGCCGCTGCATCAGGTAGTTCTGGAGCGCGAAGACGCTGACCGTCCCGATCACGGCACCCAGCACCGCGAGCATCGCCACGACGACGAGCACGACGCGGCTCCGCAGCGTCCACGAGCGGAAGGGCCGGATGCGCCAGGATCGGCCGCCCGCGCGACCGGTTCCGCCCGGCTCGGTGGTCGGGGAGCCCGCGACGCGGGCGGAGGTCATTGCGCGGCCTTCACCATGTACCCGGCGCCGCGGACCGTGTGGATCATCGGGGCGCGACCGGCGTCGATCTTCTTGCGCAGGTACGAGATGTAGAGCTCGACCACGCTGGACGAGCCGCCGAAGTCGTAGCTCCAGACCCGGTCGAGGATCTGGGCCTTGCTGAGCACGCGGCGCGGGTTGCGCATCAGGAAGCGCAGCAGCTCGAACTCGGTGGCGGTCAGCTGGATGGGCTCGCCGTCGCGGTGGACCTCGTAGCTGTCCTCGTCGAGCACGAGGTCGCCGACGATCAGCACGGGGTCGTCGTGGTCGGCGACCGCCGCGCGCGACCGGCGAAGCAGACCGCGCAGGCGCGCGACGAGCTCCTCCAGGCTGAACGGCTTGGTCACGTAGTCGTCGCCGCCCGCGGTGAGGCCGGCGATGCGGTCGTCGAGGGAGTCCTTCGCGGTGAGGAAGAGGACGGGCGCCTCGTTGCCGTCGGCGCGCATCCGCGACAGCACCTGGAGGCCGTCGATGTCGGGGAGCATGATGTCGAGCACCACGACATCCGGCTTGAACTCGCGCGAGAGCTGCAGAGCCTGCTGGCCGTTCGACGCGGTCTTGACCTCCCAGTCCTCGTAGTGGAGGGCCATCGCGAGGAGGTCCGTCAGCGTCGCCTCATCGTCGACGACGAGCACGCGGATGGCGCTGCCGTCCGCGCGGCGCAGGAGGGTACGGGGCTGGCTGGAGGGGCCGGAGGCGGCGCGCGCATTGATGGTCACCTTTCTCATTATGAGGAGCGCGATGGATGCTGACTTTGCACAACCTATGAACTCTCTGAGTACCGCTCGTGCTGTACTGTACGTTGTACATGTACAGCGTACGAGTCAGGACATCGATGAACGAATACCGCAACCGCACCGCGCTCGTGACGGGGGCCTCCAAGGGCCTCGGAACCGCGCTCGCCCGCGACCTTGCTTCGCGGGGTTCGCACCTGGTTCTCGTCGCTCGCTCCGCGAGTCGATTGGAGCACCTCGCCGACGAGCTCAGGGCGCAGTACGGCGTTCAGGTCAACCCCATCAGCGCAGACCTCGGGTCGGATGAGGGGGTGCAGACCGTCCTCGCGGCGACGGCCGCGCTTCCGGCAATCGATCTACTGGTCAACAACGCCGGCCTCGGCGGCGTCGGGTCGTTCGTCGATCGCCCCCTCGATGAGGCCATCGCCCCGATCGCGGTGAACGTCATCGGCCTCGTCCGGTTGACCCACGCGGTTGCCGGTCGTATGGCGAACGACGGCCGCGGCGGGATCATCAACATCGGGTCGACCGGAGCGTTTCAGCCGATGCCGTTCCAGAACGTCTACTCATCGACCAAGGCGTTCGTCCTCATGTTCACTGAGGCCTTGGCCGAGGAGCTGCGCGCCCGAGGCGTGCGGGTGATGATCGCGTCGCCGGGTCCGACGGCTACGGAATTCTTCGCCGACTCGGAGGTCGACCCGGCCGTGCGGTCGCTCGACTCCGCGGACACGGTCGCCCGCGACATCCTGGACGACTTCGCTGCCGGACGTACGGCCTCGTACCCCGGCCGACGATCGAACCGGCCGCAGACCTGGGCCGCGCGCATCCTGCCCCGGACGGCGGTGACCCGGATCACCGGCGATCTCGCCCGGAAGAACGGCTTCGATGTGTGAGTCGAACGGGTCCTTCAGTTCGCCGACGACGTGGCCATGAACCGCACTCCCCCGACGAAGTGCTCGATGACGAGCCGGAAGTACGAATCAGGCTCATCGCACGACGCGAGGAGTGCACGGTGGCGGGCCACGGCGGGGTACTCGCGCTCGTCGACAGCCTCGAGCGCCATCCGACGAGCATCCGCCCCGAGCGCGCCTTCCGCTGTCGCCGGGGCGTTCAGCTCGCCGGTCACCGCCGCCATGATGACGTTGAAAGCCATCGAACCCAGCCACGCGATGGACGCGTCGGGTAGCTCGGCACCCTCCAGGGCACGCAGGACGCGGTCTGAGAGCGCAAGCCCCCGGGGGTGATTCAGGACGCGGGCCGCGGCGAGGCGAGCGACCTCGGGGTGGGGGCGAAGGATGTCGCTGAATGCCGTGAGCGCGGCAGCGAGGTCGCGATCCCAGCTCGATGCAGGTTCCGGCAACGCCAGCGCGTCCAGGATCGCATCTCCCATGCTCTCGAAGAGCGCGTCCTTGCCGTCATAGTGCCAGTAGAGCGCCATCGGACTCACGTGCAAGGATTCCGCGACGCGTCGGATCGTGACCGCGTCGATCCCCTCCGCGTCGGCGATTCCGACAGCCGCCGCGGTGATCGCAGCCCGAGACAGACCCGCGCCCGCGGCGGCGCCACGACGGCTGCGAGTCGCTGCGGGTGTCTGACTTCGGGCCACGCCGCCATTGTACTTTGTACGGCTCCACAGCGCGCCGACCGTCCGGGGCCGCCGTCATCGCAACGACAGCGTGAGCTCCTCCCCCAGCCACGACAGCTTCTGCGGGTTGCGGACGATGTACATCCCCGTGATCCGCCCGTCCTGGGTGTGCGCGGCCAGGACACCGTCGAATTCGCCCGCCACGAAGAGCGCCAGCGCCGGGCTTCCGTTGACGACCGTCGGCTCGATCGCGAAGTCCGGAGCCTTCCGCAACCCGCCGGCGATGAAGCGCGTCACCTTGTCGGCGCCGAGGATCGGCCGGAGGGCGGCCTGCTTCACTCCACCAGCGTCGCTGATGAGCACGACGTCGGGGGCGAGCACGTTGAGCATCGCCTGCACATCTCCTGTCTCGACCGCGATGCGGAAGGCGTCCAGCGCGGCGCGCGCCTCACCGGGGCTGACACTGACCCGCGGTCGCCGCGCCTCCACGTGCTGCCGGGCCCGGTGCGCGATCTGCCGGACGGTCGCGGGCGTCTTCTCCACGGCTGCCGCGATCTCGTCGAACTCGAAGCCGAAGATCTCGCGCAGCACGAACACCGCGCGCTCCGTGGGCCCCAGGGTCTCCAGCACCACCATCAACGCCATGGAGATGCTGTCGGCGAGCTCGGCATCGTCGGCGACATCGGGCGAGGTCAGCAGCGGCTCGGGAAGCCACGGCCCGACGTACGCCTCACGGCGGTGCTGCGCGCTGCGGAGGCGGTTGAGGGCGAGCCGTGTCGTGATCCGCACCAGGTAGGCGCGGGGCTCCCGCACCTCCGCCTGGTCGACGGTGCTCCAGCGCAGCCAGGTCTCCTGCAGCACGTCCTCGGCATCCGCCGCCGAGCCGAGCATCTCGTACGCCACCGTGAAGAGGAGGTTGCGGTGCGCCACGAAGAGCGACGTCGCCGCATCCGTCCGGTTCGAGCTCATGCGCCCTCCCGTCCCGGGGTCGCGCCCGCCACCACCGCGGCCGACCCGTTCACTGCGAGCATACGGCGGCGCTCGCGGTCGCCGAATGCTGCGGGGAGCCGCGTCGCGCCGGGATGCCGGGCCTCGAGCGTCAGCTGCTGCACGGTACTCCGGCAGACAATCTCCTTCACGACCGCGCCCGCGCGGCCACCGATGAGCGCGCGCGTCGCCGTGTCGTTCTTGTGCTCGAACTGGAAGATGCCGTGACGCCGTCCCAGGCTGATGCAGAGACCGACGAATCCCATCACGAACGGTTCGGCCTCGCGACCGTCGATCCGGCGGAGGACGGTGTCGGCCGCGTGGCCGCCGAGCGGCTCCGCCGCCTGGCAGCTCATTCGGAGCGGCTGCCCGGAGGGGGCGGCCGAGTCGCCCGCCGCGACGATGCGGTCGTCGTCGACGCTGGTCAGCGTCTCGTCGGTCAGGAGCCGGCCGGCGGTGTCCACGGTCAGTCCGCTGCGGCGCGCGAGGTCGGCTGCGGCGAAACCCGCCGCCCAGATGGTGAGCGCGCTGGGGCGCGTGCTGCCGTCCGCCAGCACCACCGCATCCTGCTTCACCGCAGCCACGCGGGAGCCGGGGCCGTCCTCGACCGCGACGCCGAGCGCCGCGAGCCGCCGAGCGACGGACCGGCGTCCGTGCGGATGGAGCGACGGCCCGAGGAGCCCGCCGCAGTACAGCGTGACGGTACGACCCTGCTCGGCGAGTTCCGACGCGACCTCGATGCCGAGCGGACCGCCCCCGACGACGGCGACGGGGTCCGTCGAGCCCAGTGCCGCGAGCTCCTCGCGCAGCCGGTCCGCGTCTCCGAGCTGCGCGATCGGAAGGGCGTGCTCGGCAGCGCCGGGGACATCGGCGAAGGCGCGGACGCTGCCCGCGGCGTACACGAGGTAGTCGTAACCGAGCTGCTCGCCGGAGGCGAGCTCCAAGCGCCGGGCCGACGCGTCGATGCGCTCGACGGCGTCGACGACGAGGTGGACGGACGGTGCCAGGACCTTCGGGAACTCGACGATCGCGTCGTCCGTGCCCGCCGCCAGCTGGTGGAGACGGATGCGCTCGACGAAGACCGGCCGCGCGTTCACCAGCGTCACCGAGACGCCGTCCCGACCGCTCAGCCGGTTGGCCGCCGCCACTCCGGCGTATCCGCCTCCGATCACCACGACATCGACCTTCTGCTGCATGGGATTCCTCCTTCTGATTGCCTTCACCCGTACGACACGGCAAGGGCTTCAGATGTGACAATCCGCAGGAAACCGGTCACTCGGTGGATGCATAGCTTCGCCATAGCGACCCGAAAACGGCCGTTCCTAACCTCACGCCAGACGTTCATCCGACAGCACAGTTTGGGAGCCCATGTTCGGAACCTATCTGCGGCGCGAGTTGCTCAACCGCCGCAAGCAGACGATCATCATCGCGATCGGGATGGCCCTGGCGATCGCGCTGGTCATCATCGTGGACGCGGTCTCGGCGGGGGTGCGCCAGGCGCAGGAGAGCGTGCTCCAGTCGGTCTACGGGGTGGGGACGGACATCACGGTGAGCCAGCCCGCGACCGCGCAGAACGCGACCGGGCTGCAGGGCGCGGGAGGCGGCCCGCGCTTCGATTTCGGCGCCAACGCCGGGACGGACACCGGCGGCGCCCGGCAGGTCAACACCTCCCGCCTCGAACCGACCCGCGGCGCGACGGTCATGGACGCATCCACCCTCACCACGGTGAAGAAGGTGCAGAACGTCGAGTCGGCCGCCGCCGTGCTCTCACTCACCAACACCAGTTTCAGCGGGACGCTGCCGAACTTCCAGCAGCTCCGCCAGGAGCGCGAGAGCGGCCAGGCGGCGCAGCCGACCGCGCCTCCGACGGGCGGCTCCGACGGCGCGGGCGGCAGCTCCTTCACGGTCGACTCGTTCTCGGTGCTCGGCCTCGACCCCGCCGGCAAGTCGGTCGGCCCCCTCGCGTCGGTGACCCTCACCGGCGGCCGGAGCTTCACGGCGGCGGACGCGGGCAAGGATGTGGTGGTGCTCGACGCGAGCTACGCCAAGACGGCGAGCAAGGCGGTCGGCGACACCGTCACCATCGGCGGCACGGACTTCTCGGTGATCGGGATCGTCGCGGCGACCGGCTCCGACGCGACCACCGCGGCGAACGCGTACATCCCGCTCGATGTCGCCCAGACGCTCTCCGGGCAGAGCGGAAAGATCTCGTCCGTGTACGTGAAGGCGGCATCCTCCGGCGACATCGACCAGATCAAGTCCGACCTGACGAAGGCCGTCTCCGGGGCGACGGTCAGCACGCAGGCCGACCTCGCCTCGACCGTCTCCGGGTCTCTCGGCAGCGCCGGCCAGCTCATCGCCAACCTCGGCACCTGGCTGTCGGTGATCGTGCTCGCGGCGGCCTTCCTCATCGCCATCCTGTTCACCATCTCCGGCGTCACCCGGCGCACCCGCGAATTCGGCACCCTCAAGGCGATCGGCTGGTCCAACCGGCGCATCGTCGGGCAGGTCGCCGGCGAGTCCGTGGTGCAGGGCGTCATCGGGGGCGTGATCGGCGTCGCGGTCGGCCTCCTCGGGGTACTCGTCGTCAACCTGATCTCGCCGACGCTGACCGGCAGCATCAGCCACGGCACCACCGGCGCCGCCGCCGAGCGCTCCGGTGCGACGACGGGGGCGACCGGCGAAGGCGCGGCCCGCGGCTTCGGCGGCGCCTTCGGAGCGGCCAGGGAGGCCGCGACGACCTCCGCGAACATCGCCCTGCACGCCCCAGTGACCCTGTGGATCATCGTCGGCGCGGTCGGCCTCGCCATTCTCGGCGGCCTGATCGCCGGGGCCATCGGCGGATGGCGTGCCTCTCGACTCCGCCCGGCCGCGGCTCTCCGCTCGGTCGCCTGAACCCGGTCATCCCGCCCTCGAAGGAGCTCACATGTACACCCTGACCGACGTCACCAAGACCTACAGCCAGTCCAAGCGCCAGGTCGTCGCACTCAACGACGTGACCTTGGAGATCCCGGACGGCCAGCTGGTCGCCATCCAGGGCCCGACCGGTGGAGGCAAGTCGACCCTGCTGCAGATGCTCGGGGCCCTCGACCGGCCGACCTCCGGCTCGGTCGAGCTCGGGGCCGACAGCCTCTCGAAGCAGCACGACGGACGGCTCGCGAAGATCCGAGCGAAGGAGATCGGGTTCGTCTTCCAGGGGTTCAACCTCATCCCGACCCTCACGGCTCAGGAGAACGTGGAGACGGCTCTCGCGCCGCTCAAGGTCAGCGCCGCCGACCGCAAGCGCCGCGCGGCGGAAGCCCTCGCGTCGGTCGGGCTCGCCGACCGCGGCAACCACCTGCCGTCGGAGCTCTCCGGCGGCCAGCAGCAGCGTGTCGCGATCGCGCGGGCGCTGGTCAAGGATCCGGAGGTGCTGCTGGCGGACGAGCCGACGGGCAACCTGGACGAGGAGACGCGGGACGAGATCATGGACCTGCTCGAAGGACTGTGGCGCGACCGCGGTCTCACGGTCGTGATCGTGACGCATGACACCGCGGTCGCGAAGCGCGCCCAGCGACGCCTGCACATCAAGCACGGACAGGTGCGCGAGGTCGACTGACCAGGGCTAGGAGCGGGCGCGTGCGGCGAGCGAGCGGATGAAGCCGGCCACGTCATCCGGCTTCTCCTCGGCCATGAAGTGGCCGGCGTCGATCGGCTCGTAGACCAGGTCGTCCGACCAGGCGCCCCAGATCGCGCGCGGGTCGAAGCCGAGCTGCGATCCCCAGTCCTGCGAGAGGACTCCGACGGGCATGGCCAGCCGTCGGCCCGCGGCGCGATCGGCGCGGTCGAGGTCGAGGTCGATTCCGGCGCTCGCCCGATAGTCGGCGACGATCGACGGCACCGCGGCCACCGAGCTGTCGATGTAGTACCTGCGCACCTCCGGCGTGAACGTGGTGCCGTCGGTGTCCCACGCGTCGAGGAACGAGGCGAAGAAGTCGTCGGCGACCGCGGCGATCATGCGCTCGGGCAGTCCCACCGGCTGGGCCATCAGGTAGAGATGCCAGGCGATCTTCGCATCCACTCCATGGAGCACCTCCCAGGTGTCGAGGGTGGGGAGCACGTCCAGGATGCCGAGGTACGGGACGCGCTCCGGGTGGTCGAGCGCGGCGCGGACGCCGACGAGCGCTCCGCGGTCATGGCCGACGAGCCCGAAACGTTCGTGTCCGAGGGCGGACGCGACCGCTACGACGTCGTCGCCCATCGTGCGCTTGGAGTAGGTGTCCGGGCCGCCCTCCGCCGGCTTGCCGCTCTCGCCGTAGCCGCGCAGGTCGGGGACGATCACGGTGTGATCGTCGGCGAGCCGCCGGGCGACCTCGCGCCACATGTAGTGGGTCTGCGGGAAGCCGTGAAGCAGCACCACCGCCGGGCCGGTCCCGCCGACCGCGACGTGGAGCGGAGTCCCGTCGCTGCCGGGGATGGTCTGGTAGCTGAAGCCGTCGATCGTGGCCATGGTGGATCTGCCTCCTGGGCGGTGGGGTGCTGAGGGTGGTGGGGTGCTGAGGATGGTGGAGTGGGACGTCAGTCGTCGACGGTCGCCGGGTGACCGGAGAAGATGCCCGCGGGAAGAGCGCGTGTGCCGGCTGCCGTCGCCCGGAGCGCGGGGATGAGGATGGTGTCGACCAGCGCCTCCAGGTAGCCGTCGGTGACGGCGAGGCCGTTGAGGCGGCGGAGCAGGAGCACGGAGCCGGTGACCTCCTCGAACGGGAAGGGGTCGACGCCCTCGGGCAGCTCACCCCGGCGGACCGCGGCCGCGACGACGTCCGCCGGAAGGCGCGCGCCGGTCGGGCCGACCGTCTGCTCGATCGTCTCGCCGAGCTCCGGGTCCTCGAACCCGGCCTGCAGGAGCGCGAGCGCGGTCTGACCGTCGGCCGAGCGGAGGGTGGTGAGCAGGCGCCGGCACAGCGCCAGCAGGTCGCCACGCAGCGATCCCGTGTCGATCGCGTCGGCGTCGTCCCGCCGGGCCGGACCGACCTTCAGTGCGGCGACGACCATCTCGCGCTTGTTCGCCCAGCGGCGGTACAGCGTCGGCTTGGAGGCACCGGCCCGGCGGGCGACCTCCTCGAACGAGACGCCGTCGTAACCGCGCTCGGCGAGGAGCGCGTTGACGACGGCGAGGATGTGGGACTCGCGGCTGTCGTCCCGCGGGCGGCCCGTTCGGCGGGAGACATTCTCTGAATACGACACGTACCGTATCGTAACGTGAACCGAGCGGCTCGGCAAGCCGCCGCGGGAGGCGTCAGCGCAGGACGGGGTCGCGGTCCGAAGCGGCGGTGAACTGTTCGATGTCTCGCAGCGTGGGGCTCGACTCCCAGTCGCCGGGCGTCATGCAGAGCATCGCTCCGCACACATTGGCGCGATGCAGGCGCGCCGGGAGGTCGGAACCGTCCAGGACGCCGCTGAGGTACCCGGCGACGAACGCGTCGCCGGCCCCGACCGTGTCGACGACCTCGATGACGAGACCCGGGGCCTCGACCACTCGCGTCGCGAGCACGGTCGTCGCGCCGTCGGCGCCGCGCTTGAGCACGACCTCGGCGGGCCGATGCTCGAGGAGCCGCGCGCACGCGACCGCGGCGTCCGTGCCCGGGTAGAGCAGTTCGAACTCCTCCGGCCCGCCGAACACGATGTCCGCGCGTTCGGCCAGCTCCCGGAGCCACGGCCCGGCGACGGCCGGCGACGCGAGAGACGATCGGTAGTTGATGTCGAAGGTGACAGTTGCACCGGCCGCGTGCGCGCGGTCGATCGCGACCGAGAGGGTCTCGCGGGCCGACTTGGAGATGAGGGCCGTGATCCCGGTGAGGTGCAGCAGGTCGGCCTGTTCGATCCAGCCGTCGGGCAGGTCGGAGGGAACCAGCCGCGACCCGGCCGAACCGGACCGGTAGTACAGGACACGGGTCGACGTCGGGCGGGGGCGCTCCTTGAGCATGAGCCCCGTCGGCGCGCCCGCATCGATGACGGCGCGCGCGTCGACCCCCTCGGCGCGGATCTCGCGCACCACGCGCTCCCCCAGAGAATCGTCGCCGACGCGACCGAGCCAGCTGACGTCGAGCCCGAGCCGGCTCAGGGCGATCGCGACGTTGCTCTCGGCACCGCCGATGCCGAGAGCGAGGTCGGACGCATGCCGGAGGCTGCCGATGTCACGGCTGCGCACGAGAGCCATCGTCTCGCCGAGCGTCGCGACCCGTCGGCGGCCGGAGACGGTGGTCATGGCCTGCCGCCCGCGGCGACAGCGACGAACGCGCCGGCCCGCTCGCGCAGGGCGCCGAGGTCGCCGCCCTGGAACGCGTCGCCCAGCAGCGGGCCGCCCACGCTCACGGCCGCGGCACCGGTTGCGAGCCAGTCCTCGGCGCTCTCCAGGCCGATGCCCCCGGAGGGCACCACCTCGATGTCGGGGAACGGTCCCCGCAGATCCTTGACGTAGCCCGCGCCGAGCCGTCCGGCCGGGAACACCTTGACGGCTGACGCCCCGGCCGACCACGAGGCGAACAGCTCCGTCGGGGTGAACCCGCCCGGCACGAACGGCACACCGGCCTCCACCGCCGCGGAGACGAGCTCGGACCGGGTGATCGGTGTGACGAGGTAGCGTGCGCCCGCATCCACCGCGCGCCGGAGCTGGTCGGTGTCGGTCACGGTGCCGATGCCGATGTCGGCGTCGTCACCGAATCGCTCGACCAGCCGCGGCAGGTGCTCGATCGTCCCCGGGGTCGTGAGAGTCAGCTCCACGCTCCGGATGCCGGCATCGATGAGCGCCTCGAGCACGGGGTCGTAGTCCTCGGCGCGCCGTGCTCTCGCGACGACGATGAGCCGCGACCGCGCGGTCTTCTGCGGGAGTGGAAGCCGCGTGCCGTCACCAGTCATGGACGGTCCCGTCCGTGAGCCGGTTCACCGGGAGGTAGGCCTTCGCGTAGTCGAAGGAGGCTGCCGCGTCCTCGTCGAGTTCGACACCGAGCCCGGGCTGCTCCCCCGGGTGAAGGAATCCGCGGTCGAACGTGAAGGAGGTCTGGAACACCTCCAGCGTCTGCTCGTTGTGCGGCATGTACTCCTGGATGCCGAAGTTGTGGATCGCGAGGTCGAGGTGGAGCGCCGCCGCCATCCCGACGGGCGAGATGTCGGTCGGGCCGTGGATGCCGGACTTGATGCCGTAGATGGCGGCGAAGTCGAGGAGCTTCTTCATCGCGGTGATGCCGCCGGTGTGCGTGACGGCGGAGCGGACGTAGTCGATGAGGCGCTCGGTGATGAGCGTCTGATAGTCGAAGACGGAGTTGAAGACCTCGCCGATCGCCAGTGGCGTCGTCGAGTGCTGGCGCACCAGGCGGAGCGCCGTCTGGTCCTCGCCCGGGGTGCAGTCCTCGAGCCAGAACAGGTCGTACGGCTCGATCTCCTTCGCGAAGCGCGCGGCCTCGATCGGCGTCATCCGATGATGACCGTCGTGAAGGATCCGCAGGTCGGTGCCGAAGTCCTCGCGGATCCTGGCGAAGATCCCCGGCATGTGGTTGAGGTAGTTGCGGGTGTCCCACGTCTCTTCGCTCGGACGGCCGTTCTCGGCCCGCTTGGCCGGCTCGTAGTCGTAGCGGACGCCCGGTCCGGCCGCCGAGACGCCGTAGATCTGGCCGAGCCCCGGCACGCCGGTCTGCACCCGCACGGCGGTGAAGCCGAGCTCGCGGTACCCCGTGATCGCGTTCGCGAGCGCCTCGTAGTCTGTGCCGGAGGCGTGGGCGTAGACGCGGACGCCCGAGCGGCTCGCACCGCCGAGCAGCTGGTAGAGCGGCATCCCGGCCTTCTTGGCCTTGATGTCCCACAGGGCCATGTCGACGGCGGCGATGGCCGCCATGGTGACCGGTCCGCGCCGCCAGTAGGGCCCGCGGTAGAGGTACTGCCAGGTGTCCTCGATGCGGTCCTCGTCGCGGCCGATGAGTGTGGAGGCGACGTGGTCCTCCAGGTAGGAGGCGACCGACAGCTCGCGACCGTTCAGGGTGGCGTCCCCCCAGCCGACGATGCCGTCCGAGGTCGTGATCTTGAGGGTGACGAAGTTGCGTCCCGGGCTGGTGATGATGGTGTCGACACGGTCGATGGTCATTGATCGTCCTTCCTTGTCACATCGCGGCGCGCGGGTCGGTGAGGTCGCGCCCCGTCCATTCGGGCGCCACGATAGCGGCGACCAGCGCGCACACGGTGTAGATGCCGAGCAGGACCATGACCGGGATGATGCTGCCGGTCGTCGCTGCGACCCAGGCGGCGGCGATGATCGGGCCGATGCCGGTGGCGATGATGGCGGCGATCTCGCGGACGATGGCTGTCAGCGTGTAGCGGTTCCGCGCCCCGAAGATCTCGGGGAGCGAGATGTTCTCCATGGAGGCGAGGCCGAGAACCGAGACGTTGTGGATCACGGCGTAGCCGACGAAGATCCAGCCGACCTCCTTCGTGTTGATCGCGAGCATCGTCGGGATGATCAGCACGAGCGAGAGCGACGTCATGATGATGTACATCCGCCGGCGGCCGAACAGGTCGCCGAGCCAGCCGACGAGCGGGATCGTCCCGAAGCCGATGAGCGAGGAGACGATCACGATCTCGGGGCCGACGCCCTTCTGGACGGCGAGCGTGATCGTGATGAAGGAGATCATGTAGGTCTGGATGAGGCCCGAGTTGCCGGCCTGGCCGAAGCGGAGGAAGAAGGAGACGAGCGTCGCCTTGACGGGCTTCTTCCGCAGCGCCTCGAGCGAACGGAGGTCGTTGCTCTTCGTCGCGAGGTCGACCATCTCGTCACGCGACAGCGCCTTGCCGTCGACGACGTCGGTGCGCTCCTCGAAGACGGGGCTCTCCTTGAGGCGGAAGCGCACCCAGACGGCGAACACCATGACGATGGAGCTCGCGATGAACGGGATCCGCCATCCCCAGGCGATGACGTCGTCCTCCATCATGACGGCGAGGAGGAGAGCCCAGATCGCCGAGGCGAAGAGCGTTCCGCAGTTGGTGCCGAGCGCGACGAGGGAGGCGATGATGCCGCGGCGACGGGCGGGAGCGTACTCGGCGAGCATGACGCCGGCACCCGAGATCTCCGCGCCGGCGCCGAAGCCCTGCGCGAGACGCAGCACGACGAGCATGATCGGCGCGAGGATGCCGGCCTGTGCGTAGGTGGGGAGGAAGCCGATGAGCGTCGTCGCTAGGCCCATGAGCAGGATCGTGTAGAACAGGACCTTGCGGCGACCGACCTTGTCGCCCATCCGGCCGAAGTACCAGGCGCCGAGCGGGCGGGCGATGTAGCCGACGCCGTAGGTCGCCATGGCGAGGACGACGGCCATGCCCGGCTCCTCCCCGGCGAAGAAGAGCTGGCTGAAGACGAGGGCAGCGGCCAGGGAGTAGAGCTGGAAGTCCATGAACTCCAGCGCTGTGCCCAGCCAGCCCGAGACCGCGGCGCGGACGAGGTCGCCCGTCGACCTCTGGACGGTCTGGGGCGGCGCGGAGGCGTCCACACCGGGGACGTTGGAAGTGCTCATCGTTACTCCTTCGTAAATGAGTGGGGGGGGAGGGATGGTGGAGGGTCAGAGCCGCAGGAGGACCTTGGCCGACGCGGACGAGTCGCGAGCGATCCGGAAGGCGTCGACGGCCTCGGCGGCGTCGATGGTGTGGGAGATGACGGAGTCGAGGGCGTCCGACTCGGCGAGCATCGCGACGGCGTCGTCGATCTCGGTCGAGAAGCGGAATGCGCCGCGGAGGGTCAGCTCCTTGGCGAGCATCGGCGCGAGATTGACGCCGATCTCGGCGTCGGCGAGCATCCCGACCTGCACGACCGTTCCGGCCCGGCGGGCCGCCCGGACGGCCTGGGTGACCGAGACGGGGACGCCGGAGCACTCGAAGACGACATCGTACGACTCGTCCGCGATGGAGTCGCGGCCGACGAGCACGAGCTCGCTCGCGCCCAGCGCCGCCGCGCGATCGAGCGGCTCGGTGCGCACGTCGCTCGCTCCGACGGTGGCGGCCCCGGCGTGCGCGGCCGCCGAGACGACGAGAAGCCCGATGGGGCCCGCGCCGATGACGAGCACGCGCTTGCCCGTGATGTCGCCCGCCAGGTGCACGGCGTGGAGGGCGACCGCGAGCGGCTCGGCCAGGGCTGCGCGCTCCAGTGGGAGGCCGTCCGGGAGCACACGGATCATCTGCTCTTCGACGATCAGGTACTCCGCGGCGCCGCCCTGGCGATGCGGCATGGTGGCGGCGCTGCCGAAGTAGTCGCCGCCGGGCCGCAGGTGCGGCCTGTCCTCGAGGCCGGGCACCTCGGCGCCGTAACGCGCCGGGTGAACCGTCACGGGCGTCCCTTCGGCGAGGCGTCCCGACGGGTCGAGGTCGACGACGGCGGAGAGCTCATGGCCCGGGGTCAACGGCTCCCGGATGGTGTACTCGCCGTTCGCGCCGTGGAAGTAGTAGTGCAGGTCGGAACCGCAGATGCCGACGTAGTGGACGCGGAGCCGCACCTCGCCCGACGCGGGCTGCGGCACCTCCCGGTCCTCCCAGCGGATGTCTTCTCTGCCGTGGATGGCGAGCGCCTTCATCGTCGCGCCCTCCTCGTGATCGTGGGCCGGGTTCACCGTGCTCATGCCGGGACCTCCGATGCTCGTGACCTGATGTCGGTCTCTGCCGCCGTGGTGCTCTCCGTGATCGCCGCCGCGACGCCGTCGCGCGTGATGGTGTCGACGAGGTCGCCGACCCGGTCGATGAACGCCGGACGGTCGGCGAGGTCGGCACCGAAGAGCTGGAGCTCCGTGATCGATGCCTCGGCGAGGTCGGCACCGGTGCGGGCCGACCCCGCGAGGGGGACCAGCCGCTCGCGGGCGGCATCCTTCATCGCGGCGGCGAAGGGGCCGGGATCGAATCCGGGCCGGGGCGCGATGCAGGAGAGGTAGGCCGCGACGGTGAGGGCGATCATGTGGGGCATCTCGCCGCGGTCGAGCAGGCGGAGCGCCGGCGCGGGGATGCGCTGCCTCAGCTTGACGGAGCCGTCCGTGCCCACCTGGCTCGTCTTGTGGCCGAGCGCCGTGTTGCCCCAGCGGAGGAACAGCTGGCGCTCGTACTCGGCGATGTCGACACCCGACGGGACCCGGATGGACGGCGTGTACTCGTGGGCGAGCACGGCGCGCGCGGCGCGCTCGATCGCCGGCCGGCCGACGGCATCCGGGATCGTCTCGACGTTCTGCAGTGCGCCCAGGTACGCGATGAGGGAGTGCGTTCCGTTGAGGAGCCGCACCTTCATGTCCTCGTAGCGGCCGACCTCCGAACTCAAGACCGCTCCCCCGGCCTCCCACGCGGGCCGGCCGGCGGCGAAGTCGTCCTCGATCGCCCACATCGTGAAGGGCTCGGCGGGGACGGGGATCTCATCCCACGCTCCGAGCAGCGACGACACCTGGCCGCGGAGCGCCGGCGTCGTCGACGGGACGATGCGGTCGACCATGCTCGAGGGGAACGACACCGACGACTCGAGGAACGCGAGCGCTTCGGCGCCCTCGGCGGCGGGCAGCGCCTCCAGGAACTCGCGGACGAGAGCCTTCGTGCGGGCGCCGTTGGCGGCGAGATTGTCGCAGCTGAGCACCGTGAGAGGTGCTCCGGATGCCGCGGCCCGCCGCTGGATGCCGCGCGCGAGCTGCCCGATGGTCGAGCGAGGGTGACCCCCTCGCAGGTCGGCGGCGACCGTCTGGTCAGAGGTGTCGAGGCGGCCCGTGGCCGGCGAGAAGCTGTAGCCGTTCTCGGTGACGGTGAGCGTGACGATCCGGGTGCCGGGCTCGGCGATGCTCTCGACGACGCGCTGGGGGTCGTCCGCGGCGACGAAGACGTCGGTGTGCACGCCCGGAACGCTCAGCGACGTCCCTTCGGGCGAGATCGTCGCGACGGAGGAGAGCAGGTCCTGTGCGCGCATCGCGTCGACGACGGTCCGCGATCGCGACGCGACCCCGACGATGCCCCAGTCGCCGCCATCGGCCGCAATGGCTGCAGCCGTGTAGACCGCCTGATGTGCGCGATGGAAGTTGCCGAGTCCGAGATGGACGATCCCGGCGCGAGCAGGCGCCGCGGGCACCGAGACGGTGCCGTGGTGCGACCGCGACAGACGCTGCGGGGTGGCGTTCACGAGCACCGCCCCGTTCGAACTGCCCGTCGACGGGTCCTGGGATCTTCGATGATCGGCATGGAAAAGAGTGTGAATGATTTGTACAAAATTGTCAAGACGCATTCCATGTTGCAGGATGAGCCATGATGGAACAACTGTTCCCGCAACACCGGAGAGGCGGCAATGGGTGCGACGCTGACTGACGTGGCGCGACGCGCGGGCGTCTCGATCGCGACGGCATCCCGGGCCTTCGGAGAACCCGATCGCCTCGCGGCCGCAACCCGGGATCGCGTGCTCCAGGCCGCCAACGCCCTCGGTTACGACAGCCCGCAGGCCGCGACCGCGACCCGCTCGTTCGGCGTCGTCGTACCGGATGTCGCCAACCCGGTCTATGCGACGCTTCTCAAGGCCATCCACTCCCAGGCGTGGCACGGACGCCATCGCACCGTCCTGTTCGACACCGACGAGGACCGCTGGCGCGAGCGCGAGCAGATCGAACAGGCGCGCAAGCTCGACGGCATGCTGCTGTGCTCCCCCCGCCTGCCGGACGACGACGTGCTCGCCCTCGCCGGCGACACGCCCTTCGTCATCGTCAACCGGTACATCGAGGGCGCCCCCTGCGTGCTCATGGACATGGAGAACGGGCCGCAGCAGGCGGTGGAGCACCTCGCCGCGCTCGGACACACACACATCGCGTATGCCGCAGGACCGCTGGGATCCTGGGCCGACGGCCGGCGCGCCGC
The DNA here is from genome assembly GCF_031455295.1 of Leifsonia sp. 1010. NCBI lineage: Bacteria > Bacillati > Actinomycetota > Actinomycetes > Micrococcales > Microbacteriaceae > Leifsonia > Leifsonia sp. 1010. The sequence continues at coordinate 1,646,295 of NZ_JAVDSL010000001.1, read as the reverse complement.
CACGATCACGAAGGCGTGCGAGCGGTTCGGAATCCGCCTCACGCACTTGAGCCACCAGGCGGCGTCGATCGAAGGCGGCCGGGCCGCGGCCGCGCCCGTGATCGCGAGCGGGGCGACCGCCGTCATCGCCTACAACGACCTCGTCGCGCTCGGCCTGGAGGCCGGCATGTCGGAGATGGGGAGGTCGTGCCCGGCCGACATCAGCATCATCGGAATCGACGACATCGACATGGCGAGCGCGGTGAACCCGGGACTGACGACGGTCAAGATGCCGATCGAGCGGTGCGGAGCGCTGGCGGTCGAGCTCCTGCTGCAGGTCATGGCCGGAGCGACGGTCGCGGAAGCCGCGACGCTCGGCTCGCAGCTCATCGTCCGGGGGACGACGGCCGCTCCCTCACGCTAGGCGCGAGCGGTCGGCACGACGACCATCCCGAGCGCCTCGGCCAGGACGACCGCCTGACGCTCGTCGATGACCGTGCCGCGCAGCACGACCTCCGACGGGTCGACGCCGGTCAGGTCGCTGCCCGCGATGCTCGCCGCGGTGAGATCGGCGCCGGTCAGCGTCGCGGCGCTGAGGTCGCATCCCTCGAACCGCGCCTCCTGACAGCGCGCCTCGGAGAGGTCGGCCTCGCGCAGCCGGACGCCCTCGAACGACGCACCCCGCAGCTCGGCGCGCCGGAGGCTCACGAACGACCAATTGCCGCGGTCGACCTTCAGCAGCGAGAACTCGCAGCCGGAGAACGAGCTGCCGGTCACCTTGCACCGCCGGAAGCTCGCGTCGAAGAAGTTGCAGAACTCGAACCGGCAGTTCACGAAGGCGGAATCGTCGTGCTCGCTCACGTTGAAGCGGACCCTGCGGAACACGCACTCGGTGAAGGTCGCCCCCGAGCTGCGCAGCTCGGTGAAGTCGACGTCGTCGAACACGACCCCGGTGTACTCGACCGAGTCGAGCTCGCGCCCGTACCAGTCCTCGCCCGCGATGGTGTCCTCGGCGTCCGTCATGAGGCGAGCCTAGCCGGGCGCTGACCGGCACGCGGCGGCCACCGACCGCGCAGAATGTGACTTTCGTTGTATCCCTCGGAGCGCCCGAAATGGTGAGGAGCACTCGACAATGAGCGCATGAGCAGCGCGGTCCACCCGAGCCGGGCCGCCCTCGCGTCCTGCGCGTCCCGGGTGGGACTGGCGTTCCTCGAGGGCCGGCCGGTGGTGCTGGGCGTCTTCGCCCTCCGCTTCATCGTCGGCACGCTGCTGGTCGGCGGCGCCGACTGGTCGTCTCCGAGGCTCTCGCTCGCCGCCGCCTCCTGGCTCCTCGCGGTCTGGGCCGTCTATCTGATCAACGGGATCAGCGACCTCGAGGGTGACCGGCTCAACGGCTCGTCCCGTCCCATCGCCGTCGGCCGCCTGGATGTGCGATCGGCGTCCGCGATCGCGGCAATCCTCCTCGCACTGTCGCTGCTGTGCGCATCCCTCCTCCCCCGCGCGTTCCTGGGCGCGGTGGTGGCGTTCGTGTGTTTCGGGCTGGCGTACTCGGTCGGCCCGTGGGCGGCCAAGAAGGCGGCGATCGCAGCCCTCCTGGTCGCGGCTGCAGGAGTGTTCCTGACGTATCTCTCCGCGGCGCTCGTCGCGGCCGGAACGGTGCCGGCATCCGCGCTGGTCTTCGCAACGGTCGCGTCCTGCTGGATCGCGGTGGCCGGGCACACGAAGGACTTCGGCGATGTCGCGGGTGACGCGGCGGAAGGGCGACGGACCCTGCCGGTGATGCTCGGCGTCGAGCGCGCCCGGATTCTGGTCGCTGCCGGAACGGGCATCGTGTCGGCGACGGCGATGGCGCTCGGCGCGGTGGTCCACCAGCTGCGGGCCCTGCTCGTACTCGGCGTCGCCGGCCCGGTCGTGATCGCCCTCACCCTGCTGGTCGAGGGCACGGACCGGCGCCGCGCCAAGCGGCCGTACCGGTCCTTCATGGCGGGTCAGTACGCTCTGAACGTCGCAGCGCTTCTGAACGCGCTCGAGAGCTGAGGGTCGGACGTGGTGATCGGTAACGACGGAGTCGCGCTGCGCGACCGCATCGTGGACGCCCTGTTCGAGCGGCTCCGGGCCTCGGAGAGCACCCTGGTCACCGACCCCGACGTGAGCGACCAGCTCGTCGCCCAGGTCGACTGGATCCTCGACCGCACCTTCGACCGGCTCGGCCGGCCGGCCGGCGCGGAACGGCTCGCGACCCCGGCCCAGCACGGGTCCGGCGTGGGCGAAGCTCGGGCGCGGCAGAACATCCACCCGGTCGACAGCCTGAGCGCCGCGACCGAACTCTTCGACGTCGCATTCTCGATCATCAGCGCCGACCAGCACTCGGAGGTCAGCCTCGCCGACCTCGCGCGGGCGCTGAACGCCTCCATCATGGACGCCGTCGTCCCGGCCTCCGTCGGCTACGTGAACGTGCTGCTGGAGCGCCTGGCCGTCGCCCACAGCGAGGAGCGGCTCGGCATCTCCCGCGAGCTGCACGACCGCGTAGCGCACAGCATCGCCGCAGGCCTCCAGCGATTCCAGCTCGGCGGTGTCGACGACGCGTCGGATCCACGGCTGCGGGAAGGCCTGCAGCTGTTCGGCGCCGCGCTCGACGAGACCCGCGCGATCGCCCTCGACCTCCGCCACGCGGTCGGCGACAAGCGGCTCGACGAAGCCCTGCGGGACTACGTCGGCGACCTCGACGACTCCGGCCCGCCGGTCGAGACCACGGTTGAGGGGACGCCGTACCGCTTCTCGACCGGAGTTCAGGAGGAGGCGTTCATCATCGTCCGCGAAGCCGTCCACAACGCGCGGCGGCACTCCGGCGCCGCGCTCATCCGGGTCCACTCGCACTGGGACCGCCGCGGTCTCACCATCGTGGTGAGCGACAACGGACGCGGGTTCGCCCATGAGTCGGTCCGGTCGGGAGCGCTCGGCCTCATCGCGGCGCAGGAACGTGCCGAGCTGATCGGCGCCGACCTGCACATCGCTCCGGGCCTCGGCACAGGCACCACGCTGACGCTCACCATTCCGAGAGGACGGGAATCCGAATGACCGACGAAACGCGCACCGTCGTCCTCATCGACGACCACGGTATGTTCCGCCAGGGCATCCGGGCGCTCATCGAGGACCGGTTCCGGATCGTCGGGGAGGGCGGGTCCAGCGAGGAGGCGTGGGCGCTCGTCGGCGAGCACTCCCCCGACGTGCTGCTCCTCGACGTCGAGATCCCGGGGGCGCCGGCGGAGCAGACGATCGCGCGCATCCGGCGGCATCACCCGGAGACGGCGGTCGTCATCCTCACGATGCACAGCGATGCGGTGCTCGAACGGCAGTTGCTGCGCGCCGGAGCCGCGGCCTTCGTCACCAAGACCGTGGGCAGCGAGCAGCTGATCGCGGTGATCGCCCGCGCGACCCCGCCGGCAGGAGAACCGGCGGAGGCGGGCGCGGACGCGGAAGCCGCCGACGCCATCCTCACCGTGCGCGAGCAAGAGGTGCTCCGGATGATCGCGCAGGCGTACTCGAACCGCGACATCGCGACGTCTCTGTCGATCGCCGAGGGGACGGTCAAGCGGCACACGACGAACATGTACGAGAAGCTGGGAGCCACGTCCCGGATCGATGCCGTCCGGAAGGCCGCGCGCCTCGGGCTGCTCGACTGACGCCGTCCGCTCAAGAGTTTGGGGCGGTGGCAGGCCCCCGCTCCCGCCACCACCAGCGCCGTTCCCCCGAAGGCGCACATTGAAAGTAATCGCATCCCCGCCCCAACCCAATACACCTTTCGTCACATTCCCCCTCCCCACCCACCGTCGAGTCCGCAAACTTTGCACGCCGCCGCGGCGCTTCGTGTGCAAAGTGTGCGGACTCGACGGCGGGGCGGAGGGGGGGCGCAGGGGGTCCGATACGCTCGTGGGATGGCCCACGATCTCGCTGACTTCCTCGGCGACGTCGGGCCGCTCGTGTTCTACCTGGCGGTGTGGGGGCTCGTGTTCGCCGGCACCGCCCTGTTCGTCGGCGTCTTCATCCCGTTCATCACGGGCGACTCCCTGCTGTTCGGCGCCGGCATCCTCACGGGCACCAACCCGGAGCTGAACATCTGGGTGCTCGCCATCGGCGTGGGGATCGCCGCCGTCCTGGGCGACCAGGTCGGGTTCCTGCTCGGCCGCAGGCTCGGCCGACCGTATCTGACCCGCCGCGGCGGCCGCTGGGTGCAGGCCGGGGTCAAGCGGGCCGAACGGTTCTACGAACTCTTCGGCTGGTGGTCCGTGGTCATCAGCCGGTACATCCCCTGGGGTCGCGTCTTCATCCCGCCGATCGCCGGGATCAGCGCGATGAGCTATTGGCGGTTCCTCAGCGCAAACATCGTCGGAGCCCTCAGCTGGGGCGTGCTGATCACCGTGATCGGCTACTTCGCGGCCGTCAACCCGAGCGTGCGACCGGTCGCCTACATCGTGGCAGGGGTCGTCATCCTCGCCTCCCTCGTCGCGGGTGTCCGCGCCTGGGTTCTCGACCGGCGCGCGCGACGCACCCTCGCAGACTGACCTGTACCCGCCCCGGGGTTCGCGCGGCCCGGGGCGGGCGATCCGGCGTCAGCCGCGGACGAACCGCAGCGTGACGAGCTCGAAGGGACGCAGCTGCAGGTCGAGCGTGCCGTCGCCGGTCTCCCGCTCGAGCAGATCCGTCCTCTGGATGCGCTGGTACGGGAACGCCGCCGCCAACGTGGTCGTGGCTCGCGAGCCGAGCGATTCGTACAGCCGGACGACGACGTCGCCCGAGCCGTCCTCGGCCAGCTTCACGGTCTCCACGACGACGGCAGGATCGCTCGACACGATCAGCGGATCGACCGCCGCAGGCGCGGGACGCAGGGGCAGATTGAGCCGGTAACCCGCCTCGATCGCCGCGTCCACTCCGCCTACCACGAGGGAGGTGCGCAGCACGTGCTCGCCCTGGTCGGCCTCCGGGTCGGGGAAGAGCGGGGCGCGCAGCAGCGTCTGCCGCACCAGGGAGTAGGTCCCGCCGCCGTCCCGCGGGTGTCGGGTCACATCGTGGCCGTAGGTGGAGTCGTTGGCGACTCCGACGCCGAACCCCGGCTCGCCCACGTGGACCCAGCGGTGCGCGCTCGTCTCGAACCGGGCGACATCCCAGCTCGTGTTCGTGTGCGTCGGGCGCTCGATGTGGCCGAACTGGATCTCGGACCGCGCGGAGGCGGTGTGCACATCCACGGGGAAGGCGAGTTTCAGCATGCGCTGGCGCTCGTGCCAGTCGACGTTCGTCTCGATGTCGAGGGCCGGGGACCCGGCGGCGAGCGCGAGCGTCTGCGTGACGGTGGACGCCCCGAACCGGCGGACCACGCGCAGCGCGACCCGCTCCGGCGACTCGGATACGACCTCCACGGAGTCGACACCGCTGAGGTTCTCGCCGGAGAGCCGGTACTCGATGTCGACGTCCCAGGCGTCCCACTGGGCGGGGGTGTCGCGGAACAGCTGGAGCACGTTGGCGCGCGTGCCCGGGGGCACCGCGTCGCGGCCCGTGGCCGCATCCACCAGGGACGCGATCAGACCGTCGGCATCGACGAGGACGCTGACGCGGCCGTTCGACAGCCGGATGCCGTCGCCGTCGCGTTCGATGCGCGCGTCGCCGGTCCGCTGCGGGACCGCCACTCCGCCGGCCGGTACGCCGTCGACCGCGAACGGGGAGGCGTTGGCGACGAGACCGGTGCCTGGCCGATCCACCGCTCCATCCGCTCCACCCGCGACTCCCTCACCGAGTGCGGCCAGCGAGCGGGCGATGACCGCCTCCAGCGACTCCGCCACCCGGGCGTAGTTCTCGACCGCCTGGTCGTGCACCCAGCCGATCGACGAACCGGGGAGGATGTCGTGGAACTGCTGCAGCAGCACCGTCTGCCACGCCTCGCGCAGCTCGCGCTCCGGGTACTTTGCTCCGGCTCGGACCGCGGCGGTGGCCGCCCAGAGCTCGGCCTCGTGCAGCAGCGCCTCGCTGCGGCGGTTGCCGCGCTTGGTCCGCGCCTGGGAGGTGTACGTGCCGCGGTGGAACTCGAGGTAGAGCTCCCCCACCCACACCGGCGCGGGGTCGAACTCGGCGCGCGCCGCCTCGAAGAAGGTGGCGGGCGATGCGACGTGCACCGTCGGCGACCCCTCGAGGTCGGCGGTGCGCTCCGCCGCCGCGAGCATCTCGCGGGTCGGCCCGCCGCCGCCGTCGCCGAAGCCGAAGGGCACGAGCGAGGTGTTCGCCCGGCCCTTGTCGGCGAAGTTCCGCTCGGCGCGTGCCAGCTCCTGGCCCGAGAGGATCGAGTTGTACGTGTCGACCGGCGGGAAGTGCGTGAAGATGCGCGACCCGTCGATGCCCTCCCACTGGAACGTGTGGTGCGGGAACAGGTTCACCTCGTTCCACGAGATCTTCTGCGTGAGGAAGTTGTCCATCCCCGCTTCGCGCGCGATCTGGGGCAGCGCGCCCGAGTAGCCGAAGGAGTCGGGGAGCCACACCTCGCGCGGCTCGTATCCGAACTCCTCCAGGAAGAACCGCTTGCCCTCGACGAACTGCCGGGCCATCGCCTCCGATCCCGGCATGTTGGTGTCCGATTCGACCCACATGCCGCCCACCGGGACGAACCGGCCCTCGGCGACGCGTGCCCGGATGCGCTCGAACAGCTCCGGATAGAACTGCTTCATCCAGGCGAACTGCTGGGCGGACGAGCAGGCGAACACGAAGTCCGGGTCCTGGTCCATCAGGTCGAGCACGTTGGAGAAGGTGCGGGCGCACTTGCGGATGGTCTCGCGCACCGGCCACAGCCAGGCCGAGTCGATGTGCGCGTGCCCGACCGCGAAGACCCGGTGCGCGGTCGCGGACGCGGGTGACGCGAGCACCCCGGCGAGCGCCTCCCGCCCGCGCGAGACCGTCCCCGCGACGTCGAAGGGATCGACCGCGGTGACGGCGGCCTCCAGCGCGGCGAACAGAGCCGCCCGGCGCGGCGACGTCTCGGGGAGCACGAGCGCGAGCCCCTTCGCGGTGAAGATGTCCTGCACCAGCTCCCACACCTCGCGGTCGCGATGCACGATGTCCACGCGCCGCAGCGTATAGATCGGGGTTCGCGGCGCGGTCGACACCCGGCCCATCCCGGTCGGGGCGAAGGTCCAGTTCGAGCCGACGTCCGGGTTGGCCGCGGCCTCCACGTACAGTTCGAACGACTCGCCCGGCCGGGCCTGGAGACGCACGTAGGCGTTGTACGGCTCGAGCGCCTTCAGGATGGTGCCCTCGGGCGTCCACACCAGGCCCTCCGCCTGGAACCCCACCTGGCTCAGCGTGAACCCGAGGTCGACGAGGAGCTCGACATCCTCGGCCGCCGCATCCCACTCCGCCGGGACGGTGCCCGTCACGCGGAACCACACGGTCCCCCACGGACGGCCCCACGCCTCCCCCGCCGCGAACGGACGGAAGTCGTTTACGACGGCGTCCGCGAAGGGCACCGGCTCGCCGGGCGCCTCCCACACCTCGATCGACGCGGGCGCGGCCGCACGCTCGAGGGCGGGCGTGAGGCGTTCGCGGACGAAGCGGTCGATGCGCATCTCGGCGAGCTGGTTCTGCTGGTACAACGGTTCTCCTTGGGTGAGGGGATGGGGGCGGAGCAGGGGGACGGGCTATCCCTTGACGGCGCCGGCGAGCGCGGACGAACCGCCGAGCGCGCGCGACACGATGACGTAGAGGGCGATCACGGGAACGGAGTAGATGAGCGAGTACGCGGCGAGCTGGCCGTAGGCGACCGCACCGTACTGGCCGAAGAACGTGAAGATGCTCACGGCCGCCGGCTGATTCTCCGGGCTCAGCAGCAGCACGAAGGGGACGAAGAAGTTGCCCCACGCTGCCACGAACACGTAGATGAACACCACCGCGATTCCGGGGCGGACGAGCGGGACCACCACCGTCCACAGCGTCTTCATGCTGGATGCGCCATCCACCCACGCCGCCTCCTCCAGCTGCACGGGCACCGAGTCGACGAAGTTCTTCGTCATCCAGATCGCCATCGGGAGCGACGAAGCGGCGAGGAACAGGATGGTCCCGCCGAGCGAGTCGATCAGGTTCAGCGACACGAACAGACTGTAGACCGGCACCATCATCGCGGTGATCGGCAGGCACGTGCCGAACAGGATCGCGTACAGGAACGGCCGGTTGAACCGGTTGCGGTAGCGCGACAGCGGATAGGCGGCCAGGATGGCGACGATCACCGTGACGATCGCGCATCCCGCCGACAGCAGCAGGCTGTTCCACAGCGGCAGGAACGACAGCTCGGGCGTGAGCACCTTGCGGAAGTTCTCCAGCGACCACTGCTTCGGCCACGCGACCGAGAGCGTGGCCCCGCCGTCGAACGACGCGAGCACCACCCACACCAGCGGGAGCACGAAGACCGCGCCGATGAGGAGCAGGACGACATTCGACGTCCAGCGCAGGGCGACCCCGTTGGGTGACGACAGCTTCATCAGTCCACCTCCGTCTTGAGGGCCCGCACATAGATCACGGCGAACACCGCCCCGACCAGCAGCAGGATGGTCGCGATCGCCGTGCCGTAGCCGAGCTCCGAGAACTTGAACGCCTCCTGGTATGCCAGCACGGGGAGCGTCATGCTCTTGTTGCCCGGGCCGCCTCCGGTCATCACGTAGATGAGGGTGAAGACGGACAGGGTCTGAAGCGTGATGAGCATCAGGTTGGTGGAGATGCTGCGCCGGATCATCGGCAGTGTGACGAGGAAGAACCGCTTGACGCCGTTGGCGCCGTCGACCTCCGCCGCCTCGGTGATCTCCGGCGGCACCTCCTGCAGCGCCGCCGAGTAGACGAGCATCGAGAAGGCCGTGCCGCGCCACGTGTTGGCCAGGATGACCGACAGCATCGGGAAGGCGAACAGCCAGGACGGACCCGTCACGCCGAACATCGCGAGGATGGCGTTCAGCGTCCCGTGCTGACTGAAGAAGGCGTACGACGCGAACGCCGCGACGATCTCCGGAAGGACCCACGCGCCGACGACGAAGGTCGAGACGATCGCGCCGACCCAGCGGCTTCCGCTCCGCATCAGCAGGGCGAGCACCATCCCGGCGACATTCTGGCCGATCACCGCCGACCCGAGGAGGAAGACCAGGGTCAGCCACACCGAGACCGGGAAGTCCGGGCTCTTGAACAGGTCGATGTAGTTCTGCAGCCCGACCCATTGGCTGGATGCGGCGGCGGAGCCCGTCAGCGACATGTCGGTGAACGAGCCGTAGAACGACGACAGGATCGGCCCGAGCAGGAACACGACGAGCAGACCGATGGCCGGGAGGAGAGGGACCGAGCGGGCGAGGGACCGCCGGGTGTGTGCGCGCGAACGTGCCGTGTCCCGCTGGCGCGGCGGCCGGGCCGACGAGGCCCGGCCGCGCGCGTCCGAGACGGCGGGGACGGTGGAGGTCACTACTTCGACTCCGTCTTGCCCTCACCGACGATCCCCACGACGGTGTCGTCGTAGGTCTTGGCGGCCTCCGCGGGCGTCGCCTGCCCGGTCATCACCGACTCCATCGCGACCTGGATGCCGTTCGAGATCTTCGGATAGTCGGGTGTGGCCGGCCGGAACTTGGTCACCGCGACGAGCGACGAGAAGAACTCCGAGGTCGGGTTCGACGTCTTGTACTTCGCGTCGTCGGCGACGTCCTTGCGCACCGGGATGCCGGCGGTGTTGATGTTGTACTCGAGCGAACGCTGCTTGTCGGTCAGGAAGGTGATGAACTTCCACGCCAGGTCCTTGGCCTTGCTCTTGGCGCCCATCGAGAACGTCCAGCCGCCGGAGAGGCTGATCTTCCCGGGGTCCTGCCCCTCTTTCGTCGGCATGGCCGCGGTGCCCATGACTTTCGACCAGTCCGCCCACGGCGTCGCGCCGGTCGGAAGCCAGGCGTTCGAGGCCCAGGAGCCGTCGAGGTTGATCGCGAGCTTGCCCTGCGGCATGAGCTGGTTGTTGATCGTGTTCTGGTAATTGGTGTCGCTGGTGACCTCCTGGCTCGGGCCGAGGCCGCCCTGGTAGACCTCCTTGATCACGTCGAGCGCCTCCGTGAACGCCTTCGAGCCGACGATCCACTTGGCCTTCGAGTCGTCGTAGAGGCCCTTCTCGTCGGCTCCGTACAACAGCATCTCGAAGCCCTGCATCGAGCTCGCCTCGCCAGCGGCTTTTCCCGAGAAGATGTTGAGCGGGATGACACCGGGCACGGCCGCCTTGATCTTCTTCGCGGCGCCGATCACGTCGTCCCAGCTCTTCGGCTGCCACGGGGTCGGGATGCCGGCCTTCGCGAAGATGTCCTTGTTGTACCAGAGGCCCCGGGTGTCGGTGCCGGTCGGGATGCCGTAGACCTTGCCGTCGTCTCCCTTGCCCGCGTCCTTGGCATTGTCGAAGAAGTTCGACCAGTCCGACCATTTGTCGACGTACGAGTCGAGCGGGGCCAGATAGCCGGCCTGGGCGTCGGCGCGGATGAGGAAGGTGTCCTCCGACATCACGTCGGGCGCGGTGGTGGCCGCGCGGTTCATGAGGGAGAGCTTCGTGTAGTAGTCGTTCTCGGCCGCCTTGATCGGGACGAGCGTGATCTTCTTGCCGGGGTTCGCTTTCTCGAAATCGGCCTTCGCCTTGGTCATGAAGTTGGCCATGATGTCGGACCCGAAGTCCTGGAAGGCGACCTTGATGGTCTTGCCGTCGCTGCCGCCGGACGAGGACGAACATCCCGCCAGTGCGACGAGGGCCGCAGTGGCCACAGTGGCGGCCAGGATCCTGCTTCGCTTCATCGATGCTCCTTTGCATTGACGTCCGTGGCGCGACGCCGCCGGACCTGCGTAATTTATAAATCAATTTGATTTACGAGCGCAAGGGCAGCGGCGATATTGTCCCCCGCCGGCTCGACGAGGGCGGGCCGACCGTCAGCGGACGACGGCGCGAGGCGAGAACGTGCCGTCCAGGACGAGCGCGGCGGCCCCGACGGCGGCGACGTCCTCGCCGATCGCGCTGGAGGCGATCGCGATGCCGTGCGTGAGGATGCCGGTGTCGAATTCGGCCAGCCGCGTCGGCAGCTGGTCCAGGTAGCGGCGCTCGACGCGCGACCACGACGGGCCGCCGTACACGACGCGGTCGAGATCGAGGAGGGACGTCAGATTGGACAGGTAGAAGGCCGAGTTGCGGATGCTCCGGTCGACGATCTCCTGCGCCCCGGCATCCCCCGCCTCCGCCGCCGACGTCAGCCGCGTGAAGAGCTCGTCGACGGCCTCCACATCCAGATGCAGATCCTCTTCCGGAACGACCTTCATGCCGGCCGGCGGCGTCAGCACACCCGACCACAGACCCTGCATGACCAGCCGGTACGGGCGCACGGACTCGCCGTAGCAGCCGCGCCGACCGCAGGCGCACAGTGTCCCGCCGGGGTCGACGAGCACGTGGCCGACATCTCCGGCGTTGTCGGTGGATCCCGTGTACACCTCTCCGCCTAGCACCAGACCCACCCCGACACCGGTGCCGTAGTAGACGAAGGCGTAGTGCCGGGATGCTCCGGCCGGGTCGCTCCACCGCTCGGCGACGGCGGCGCAGGTCACATCCTTCGCGACCAGCGAGGGCAGACCGGTCGCGGCCGTCAGCTCGTCGCGGAGGTGGAAGTCGTTCCAGCTCGGGATCAGCGGGGGCCGGACCACCACGCCCCGCTCCGCGTCGATGGGACCAGGGGCGGCGACACCCACGCCGATCACGCGCTCGGCGTCGATGCCCGGCGTCGCGAGCACCTCGCGGATGGCGTCGACGGCGGCGGCGAGCGTCGAGACCGCATCGCCATCGGGCGGGGACGGACGGTGGACATGGGCGACGACGCCACCCTCCAGATCGAGCAGCACGCAGGCGATCACGGTGGGGTCGAGGTGGACGCCGACCGCGTAGGCGCCCGCCGGGTTCAGGCGCAGGATGGTGCGCGGTTTGCCGGGGCTGCCCTCGCTCTGTTTTCCGGCCTCGCGGATCAGTCCCTGCTGGAGGAGCCGGCGTGTCACGTTGGTGACGGTCTGCGCCGAGAGGTCCGTGCGCGCGGCGAGCTCCACCCGACTGAGGCCGTCCGGGGATCGCCGGACGGCATCCAGCACGACCGTCTCGTTGAACGCCGCGATGGCGGGGAGGTTGGCTCCTCTGGCCACAGCTCCTCCGTTCGCCCAGGTGTCCCCAGTGAATCTGAGGATACCTACTGACTACCGGCTGGATGCCTCCATGGGCGGCCTCGCGACCCTCCCCCGTTCGGGCGGTCCCGACGGTCCGGACGACGGGCGCGCCGCGACCAGTCGGTCGGCGAGCGTCGCCGCGGCCTCTGCCAGTGCGGGCGGGCCGACGATCTCGAACGCGACGTCGAACCGCGTGAGAGACGCCAGCACGCCGATCCACGACCACGAGCCGACGGTGAGACGACTCCGGGTGTCGCCCACGGGCTCCACGTGCCCATCGGTCACCCACGGGATCACGTCGCGCGGCGGCAGGTCGATGACGACCTCGCCTACGCACGGCCAGCGATCTTGGCTGTCGCTGCCTTTGAAGCGCGCAGCCACGTACGACGTCGCGTCACCGGTGGGGATCCGCCGCGGACGGAACACGGGACCGGCGGGGATCCGCGGCGCCAGCCGATCGAGCCGGAACACCCGCCAGTCATCCCGGTCGAGGTCCCATGCCACTAGATACCAGCGCGCATCCCGAGCCACGAGGCCGTGCGGCTCAGTGCGACGCGGCGGTCCGTCCGCGCCTGCGTAGTCGAACCGGAGCACCTTCCTCTCCCGGACGGCGTCGCTCACCGCGCCCAGCACGGCCGGCTCGACCGCCGGTCCCGCGTTCGGCCGGTCGAAGCGGATGCCGTCGACGCGGTGCCTCAGACGCGACGGCATCACCTGGCGGACGGTCGCGAGCGCGCGGGCGGCCGCCTCCTCGACTCCGGCCCCGGCCGCGCCCGCGTTCTGAAGCGAGATGGAGAGGGCGACGGCCTGCTCTTCGTCGAAGAGGAGCGGAGGCAGCTCCGAGCCCGCGGCGAGTCGGTACCCGCCGTCGGGGCCTTTCAGCGCGTCGATGCGGTAGCCGAGCTCGCGGAGACGGTCCACATCCCGGCGGACCGTCCGGATGCTCACGTCGAGCCGATCCGCGAGCGCCTGCCCGGGCCAGTCCCGTCGCGCCTGCAACAACGAGAGCATCGTGAGCATGCGCGAGGACGGTGCGTTCATGGCTCGATTCTCGTCGAAGTAGCGGACGGGAACTGTCCGCTACCACTGCGAGTGTGGCATCGCTGGGAAGACCCGGCGATGTCACCGAGAGGAAAAACCATGAGCATCATCACCACCACGCACCTGAACTTCCGCGGCGGCGAGGCGCGCGCCGCCCTCGAGTTCTACGCCGGAGGGTTCGGCGGAGAGGTCACTGCTGCGACGTATGCCGATTTCGGCATGCCCGCCGACGTGCCCGGCGCGCAACACATCGTCTTCGGGCCGGTCGCCTCGCCTGAAGGGTTCCGCGTGATGGCCTACGACGTTCCGGGCTCGGGCGTTGAGGTCGGAACGGGGGCGGAGGCGTCGACACGACGGGAGAACGGGATGACCATCACCGGGCAGCCGTTCTTCGTCTCCGTGCGGGCCGGGTCGCTGGACGAACTGACCGGCTACTGGGATCGCCTCGCGGAGGGCGCCAGCGTCGTCGAGCCGCTGGCGGCCTCCGCCTGGTCGGCGGGGTTCGGGATGTTGACGGACCGGTTCGGCGTCACCTGGGTGCTCGACGTCGCCTGACGACCGGCGACGCGGCGCTCAGTCCTGGTTGCTGAACGCCGCGTCGAAGGAGGCGGTCGGCTGCTTCCAGAGCAGCGAGCGGATGTAGCCGACGGCCTCCTTGGCCCCGTGAAGGCGATCCATCCCGGCGTCCTCCCACTCGATCGAGATCGGGCCGGTGTAGCCGATGGACTCGAGCGCGCGGAAGGCGTCCTCCCACGGCACGTCACCGTGGCCGGTGGAGACGAAGTCCCAGCCGCGACGCGGGTCGCCCCACGACAGGTGCGAGCCGAGGACGCCGGCGCGGCCGTTCTTCGGCCGGAGACGCGTGTCCTTGCAGTCGACGTGGTAGATGCGGTCCTGGAAGTCGATGATGAATCCGACGGGGTCGATGTCCTGCCACATCATGTGGGACGGGTCCCAGTTGAAACCGAAGGCCTCGCGGTGGTTGATCGCCTCGAGGGACCGCACGCTCGTCCAGTAGTCGTACGCGATCTCCGACGGGTGCACCTCGTGCGCGAACCGGACGCCCTCGCCGTCGAAGACGTCGAGGATGGGGTTCCAGCGGTCGGCGAACTCCTGGTAACCGCGGTCGAACACCTCGGCCGGAACCGGCGGGAACTGCGCGACGTACGGCCAGATGCTCGAGCCCGTGAACCCGACGACCGTGTCGACGCCGAGCTTGCGAGCGACTTTCGCTGTGAGCTTGAGCTCTTCGGCAGCGCGCTGGCGCACGCCCTCCGGGTCGCCGTCGCCCCACACCTTGGAACCGACGATCGCCTGGTGGCGGAAATCGATCGGGTCGTCGCAGACCGCCTGGCCCTTGAGGTGGTTGGAGATGGCCCACACCTTGAGGCCGTAGCGGTCGAGGATGTCGAGGCGCCCCTGCAGGTACGCGTCGTCTTCGGCGGCGCGCCAGACGTCGAGGTGCTCGCCCGAGCACGCGATCTCGAGGCCGTCGTAGCCCCACTCGCTCGCGTACTTCGCGACCTCTTCGAGCGTGAGGTCGGCCCACTGGCCGGTGAAGAGGGTGACCGGGTGCGTCCGGCCCGACTCGGTGGTCTCCGAGCCGCCCGCGCTGGTGGCGTCAGTCATTGTTCGTTCCCATCTCGATCCAGGTGCCCGACTCGGCCGAGTCGATCACCGCATCCGTGACCCGCACGGCGCGAAGGCCGTCGGTGAAGCGCGGCAGGCCGTCGGGGTTCTCCCCCGCGACTGCCGCGTAACTGTCGGCGACGAACGCGTTGAACGCGTCCTGATAGCCCTGCGGGTGCCCGGAGGGCACGACGCACAGGCGGGCGGCGTCTTCGCTGAGCTGGTCGGCGTCGCGCGGGATGATCAGGCTGCCCTTGCGGCGGCCCACCCACAGCGTCTCGGGCTGCTCCTGGTCGAAGCCGATGCTCTCGGCGCTGCCGGAGATCTCGAGCCAGAGCCGATTCTTGCGGCCTGGCGCGACCTGCGACACCAGCAGGGTGCCCAGCGCTCCGGAACGCGTCTCGATGACCACGGCGACGGCGTCCTCCGTCGTGATCGCCGCGTGGGAGGCGCGCTCGGCGAACACCGTTCGCTTCGTGGCGGATACGCGACTCACGCGGTCGCCGCTGACGAACTCGACGAGGTCGACGAGGTGCGACCCGATGTCGGCGAAGGCACGCGAGCGGCCGCCCTGCGCCGCATCCACCCGCCAGTTGTCGTCGTCGGACCCCAGGAGCCAGTCCTGCAGGTAGGAGGCGTTGATGCTCAGGACGCGCCCGGCCTCGCCGGAGGCGAAGCGGGCGCGGGCCTCACGCACGAGCGGGTGGAAGCGGTAGACGAACGGAACGGTCGCGGTGCGGCCCTCCGCCGCAGCCACCAGGCTCTCGGCATCGGCGACCGATGTGGCGAGCGGCTTCTCGCAGATGACGTCCTTGCCCGCGGCCAGCACGGCCGCCGCCTGCTCTGCGTGGAGAGCGTTCGGCGTCGTGACATGGACGACGTCGACCGAGTCGTCGGCAAGCAGTTCATCGAGCGATCCGTACGAACGGCCGATGCCGAGCCGCTCGGCCGCCGCTGCCGAGCGCTCCGGCGTCGAGGAGACGATCCCGGCGAGCTCGGCGCGTGCTGAACGAGCCGCTCGCGAGTGAACCTCGGCCATGAAGCCACCGCCGACGATCGCGACGCGGAGCCGGGCTCCGGCGGAACCGCCGTCGCGCCGGGTGAGCCCGCCGCTGGTCGCAGCGCTGGCGGCCGATGCTGCGGCCCGGTTTCCGTCCGTCATCGCTCCGCTCCCGTCACGCCAGGGTCGCCGCTCGCGGGTCCCAGTCCTCCGGGAGAGCCGGCGCCACCTCCACCGTGCTCTCGACCTCGACCGGAGTGCGGGACTCCCCCGCCTCGATGGTCGAGACCATGATGTCGAGTACGTGGTAGGCCTGCTCGCCGGAGGCGCGTTCGGGGACCCCGGCGCGGATGGCTCGGGCGAGCTCCACCACGCCGATACCCCGCGTGTCGGTCGTTCCGGTTGAGGGGAACGTCTCGATGCCGTCGGCCCCGTGAACCAGGAGCTCACCCTCGAAGGTATTGGGATCGGGCACGACGAGCGTGCCGTCGACACCGGCCACCTCGAACTGGGTGCGGCCGAGCTTGGAGTCGAAGCTGAACACGGCCTGCGCCGTCTGGCCGCTCTCGAACTCATAGAGAGCGCTGACGTGGGTCGGCACGGTGACGGCGAACTTCTCGCCTGCGCGAGGTCCGGAGCCGATGACGCGGGTCTCCTTGGCGCGGGATGCGCTGGCGCTCACCCGGGCGACCGGCCCGAACATCTGCACGAGGGCGGTCAGGTAGTACGGGCCGATGTCGAACAGCGGACCCGCGCCCTCCTGGAACAGGAAGTCCGGGTTGGGGTGCCACGACTCCGGGCCCGGGCTCTGCATCAGCGTGAGCGCGGTCAGTGGTGCGCCGATGTCGCCGTTCTCGATCAGACGGCGGGCCGACTGGATGCCGGAGCCGAGGAACGTGTCCGGCGCCGTGGCGACCCGCAGCCCGGCCGCGTGCGCGGCCTCGAGCAGCTCGCGACCGCTGGAGCGGTCGAGCGCGAAGGGCTTCTCGCTCCAGACGTTCTTGCCGGCGGCGAGCGCCTGCAGCGCCACCTCGACGTGCACCTTGGGGATCGTCAGGTTCACCACGATCTCGATGGCGTCGTCGGCGAGCAGCTCCTCCACCGTGCCGGAACCCGGCACGCCGTACTTGTCCGCCTGCGCCTTCGCGCGCTCGAGATCGATGTCGGCGACGAAGCGCACGTCGAGGTCGGGGAACGAGGTGAGGTTCTCGAGGTACTGGTTGCTGATGACGCCGGCGCCGATGACGCCGACTCCCACGCGCCCGCCGCTCATGCGAGGCCCTTCGAGGTCAGGAAGGCGAAGCTGTCGGCAACCGCCTGGAAGCGGTCACCGCGCGAGTCGTCGAGCTCGATGACACGGAGCGCGTCGGGCGCCGCGGCGATGATCTGCTCGATCGGGAGGGAACCCTGACCGACAGCGACCTGATCCTTGGTCTCGGTAGTGCCGGGGCCGTCCTTGATGTGGAGGGCGACGACGCGGTCGCCGAGCTTGGGGAGAAGCGCGACGGGGTCGACTCCGCCGACGGCGACCCAGTAGGTGTCGACCTCGAGCACGACCTCCGGAGCGAGCTTGCCCGCGAAGAACTCGAGCGCGGTCACGCCTTCGATCGTGCTCTCGAGCTCGTGCGCGTGGTTGTGATAGCCGACACGGACGCCGTGGCGGGCCGCGACCTCGGCCGCCGCGTTCAGCTGGTCGGCGATCTGCGCGACGTCGTACGCGGTCTGCCAGCGCTCCGGCGCCACGAACGGGTCGATGACGGTCTGGACGCCCAGCTCCTTCGCGGCTCCGAACACCTCGTCCAGGTCTCCGCCGATGAAGCCCTGGTGGGTCGTAGGAGCGGAGAGGCCGGCTTCGGCGAGGCCCTCCCGGAGCGCGTCACCGAAGGTGAGGAAGGCGAAGGGCTCGACCTGGGTGAACCCGATATCGGCGATCCGCTTGAGGGTACCGACCGTGTCCTCGGTCAGGAGCTCCCGGACCGTGTACAGCTGCACGGAGACTTTTGACGTCGACACTGTTCTCCTCGTCGAGTTCATGGAGTGGAAGGGCGCCGGATGGCGTGGGTCTATTCAAGTGCCACTTCTGCCGGATGTCAATCAAAAGTCGATCAAATGCAGACGATCTTTGAGCAGTCCACCGGCACTGTGGTTCAATACCCTCTATGACCGACAGCGCGCGAGACTCGGTGCTCGTCGCCGCAGACGCCGCGGAGCTGCTGGCGATCCTGCGCGACGGCATCCCGCGCACCCGCGCGCAGCTCGCCGAGCTGACCGGCATGGCGCGCTCGACCATCGCCTCCCGGATCGACACGCTCACGGCGGCGGGACTCGTCGCGCCAGCGGGCGACGACGTGTCGTCCGGCGGGCGCCCTCCGTCGCGCATCCGCTTCAACCCCGAGTCGCGCGTCGTCGTCGCGATCGACCTCGGCGCGACGCATGGCGTCGTCGCCCTCGCCGACCTCGCCGGCAACATCACGGCGAGCGTGTCGCGTCGGCTCGATATCGCCGACGGCCCGCAGCCGGTGCTCGACTGGGCGCTCGAGACGGCGTCCGAGCTCTACATCGCGAGCGGGCGGCAGCCGGAGGAACTGATCGGCGTCGGCGTCGGGGTCCCCGGCCCGGTCGAGCACTCCACCGGGCTGCCGGTGAACCCGCCGATCATGCCCGGCTGGGACCGCTTCGACATCCCCGCATACATCCGTCGCGTCTTCGACGTGCCCGTCCTCGTCGACAACGACGTCAACCTCCTCGCCCTCGGCGAGCAGGCACTGATGTGGCCGGATGAGACCGACCTGCTCTTCATCAAGGTCGCGACGGGCGTCGGCGCCGGGATCATCAGCGGGGGCCGCCTGCAGCGTGGGGCGCTCGGCTCGGCCGGAGACCTGGGTCACGTCCGCGTCCCCTTCGGCAGCGACACCCCGAGCCACGGCGAGCAGGATGCGGACCTCGAGTCGCTGGTGAGCGGGCCCGCCATCGCGCGGGCACTCTCCGAAGCCGGTCTCGCCGCCGAGACCAGCGACGACGTCGTCGCCCTGGCGCGCACGGGCAACCCGGCCGTTCAGAACGCGATCCGGCAGGCCGGACGCGACCTCGGCGCGGTCGTCGCCACCTGCGTCAACCTCCTGAACCCGTCGATGATCGTCGTCGGCGGCAGCCTCTCCCGCGTCGGCGAGCAGCTCCTCGCCGGGATGCGCGAGGTCGTCTACCAGCGGTCCACGCCGTTGGCGACGCAGCATCTGACCATCACGCAGTCGCGCTCCGGCGAGACCGGCGGCGCGATCGGGGCGGCCATCATGGTCATCCAGCGCGCGCTCGATCCCGACGCGGGCACGCCGCGCTCCCTCTTCCGCTGACGCCGCGGCGAAACATCCACCGCCTCCCCCACAACCTCGAATCGATTCGAATCCCCCGAAGGTCACACTGAAAGGAGTGCCGTGAGCACCCAGAGCGAACCCCTCGACCGTCCCCTCCGCGCCGGAGTGGTCGGCCTCGGCTGGGCCGGACAGCAGCACATGGCGGCCTACTCCGCCCTGCCCGGCGTCGAGCTCGTCGCCATCGCCGGCATGGAGGACGGCCCCCGTGCCGAGCTCGGCGAGACATACGGCGTGAGGCGGCTGCACCGCGATTGGAAGGACCTCGTCGCCGAGGGCGACCTCGACGTCGTCAGCGTCGCCGTGCCGACCTTCCTTCACGCGCCGATCGCCGTCGGGGCCCTCGACGCCGGAATCCACGTGCTCAGCGAGAAGCCGATCGCCCGCACCGCGGCGGAGGCGCAGACGATGGTGGATGCGGCCCATCGCGCCGGCCGCGTGCTGGAGGTCGCCTTCAACCACCGCCGTCGCGGAGACATCGAGGCGCTGAAGGCCGCGATCGACGACGGGCAGATCGGCCGGCCGTATCACGCGCGCGCCGTCTGGCTGCGCCGGGCCGGCATCCCCGCGCTCGGAAGCTGGTTCACGAACCGCGAGATGGCCGGCGGCGGCCCGCTGATCGACATCGGCGTGCATGTCCTCGACTACGCCCTCCATCTGTTCGGCGAGCCGCGCGTCGAGGCGGTCTCGGCCGTCACGCATTCCGAGCTGGGTGTCCGCGGTCGTGGCGGCGCCGCCGCGTCCAAGCAGCACGTCGGGTCGGAGTACGAGGTCGAAGATCTCGCGAGCCTCCTGCTCCGGCTGGAGGGCGGCGGCTCCATCGTCATCGAGACCAGCTGGGCCGCATACCGCCCCGCGGGCGACGAGTTCGGCATCACCCTCTACGGCACCGAGGGCGGCGCTGACCTGCGCGTCGTCGACTACGCCCCGTCCGGCGAGCTGACGATCTTCACCGGCGACGGCGAGCAGAGCGAGGACATCACGGTCACGGCCGACCCCGGCCGCGGCCACCTCGCGGTGGTCGAGACCTTCCTGGAGCACGTCGCCGACCAGGCGAACTGGTCGAACTGGGACGGCTCGCTCGCCCTCGACCGCGCGCGCGTCATCGACGCCGCCTACGAATCCGCTCGCATCGGTGCCGAGGTCCGGCTGTCCCCGGCGACCAACCCGGCAACCGCCGACACCGCCCTGAAGGGAGCATGACCATGACACTGCGCGTCACCGTCTGGAACGAGGGCGTCCACGAGGCGACCCAGCCCGAGATCGCCGCGATCTACCCGCACGGCATCCACGGAGCCATCGCCGAGGGGCTGTCCGACCTGCTCGGCGACGAGGTCGCCGTCCGCACAGCCACCCTCGACGACCCCGAGCACGGGCTCAGTGAGCAGGCGCTCGGCGAGACCGACGTCCTGCTCTGGTGGGGCCACATCGCGCACGACCGCGTCTCGGACGAGGTGGTGGAGCGCGTCCGCCGTCACGTCCTCGGCGGGATGGGGCTGATCGTCCTCCACTCCGGCCATTTCTCGAAGATCTTCATCCGGATGCTCGGCACGACCTGCTCGCTGCGCTGGCGCAACCCGGAGGGCGGCGAGCGGGAGCTGGTCTGGAACGTGAACCCGACCCATCCCATCGCCGCGGGCGTCGAGCAGCCCATCGTCATCGACGCCCAGGAGATGTACGGCGAGTTCTTTGACATCCCGACGCCCGACGACCTGGTCTTCATCAGCTCCTTCACCGGCGGCGAGGTGTTCCGCTCCGGCGTCACCTTCACTCGCGGGCGCGGGAAGATCTTCTACTTCAGCCCCGGCGACCAGGAGTACCCGGTGTACTTCCACCCCCAGGTGCGCCGCGTGCTCGCCAACGGCGTGAAGTGGGCGGCCCCGGTGGAGGGCGCCCGCCAGTCGCCCGAGGTGTCGAATCCGCAGCCGGTCTAGGCCGAGCCCGGCAACGGTCGGAGATCCGCGGCCTCCCGTCGGAGAATCAGCCGTATCCGCTTCGCATCTCCGTCCAGGCCGCGGTCCGTCGGAGATCCTGAGCCTTTTCTCCTACGGAAGCATCGGATCCCACGGCCTGGCGCCGAGCACATCGAGACCGCAGCATCGAAGTACGAACACGAGGAGCCCTCCATGACCGACGTGATGTCCACGCTTCCCCAGCCGCGCCATCCCGACCCCGCCGACGCCCCGCCGCTGCGGTGGGGCGTGCTCGGTCCCGGCGTGATCGCCGCCGACTTCACCGACGCACTTCATCGGCACACCCGCCAGCGGGTGGTGGCGGCGGGGTCGCGGTCTGCGGAGCGGGCGCAGGCGTTCGCCGACGCCCACGGGGTGGAGCGCGCGTACGGCTCCTACGAGCAGCTCGTCGGCGACCCGGACGTCGACGTCGTGTACGTCGCGACCCCGCACAGCGAGCACCTCGAGCACTCCCTGCTCGCGATTGCGGCGGGCAAGAACGTCCTCATCGAGAAGCCGATGGCCGTCACCGCCGACCAGGCGAGACGCATCGTCGCGGCGGCACGAGATGCCGGCGTCTTCGCGATGGAGGCGATGTGGACGCGCTACCTGCCGCAGACGGACATCGTGCGCCAGTTGCTGGAAGACGGCGCGCTCGGAGACATCCGTATCGCCACGGCGGATTTCGGGGGCCGGGCGCCGTTCGATCCGTCGAGTCGGCTGTGGCACCCTGCGCTCGCGGGCGGAGCGCTGCTCGACCTCGGCGTCTACACGGTGTCGTGGGCCTCGTTCGCGCTCGGCGCCCCGGCCGGGATCATCGCCTCGGGAACGCTTTCCGAAACCGGCGTGGACGAGCAGGCGGCGCTGGTGCTGTCGTCCGCGAGCGGCGGTCAGGCACTGCTGAGCACCACGTTGCTGGCGGGCACACCGTCGCTCGCGACGATCAGCGGCAGCGAAGGCCGCGTAGAGACGGACAGCCCGTTCTGGGGACCGAGCGGCCTGCGGGTGTTCCGCGGCGACGGCACCCTCGCCGCGCACTGGCGCGACCCGTACGGCCGGCCGCACCGCGACGGGATGTCGTACGAGGCCGCAGCGCTCGCCCGCTTCGTCGCCGAGGGCCGGACGGAGTCGCCGCTCCACCCGCTCGCGGAGGCGGTCGACACACTGGCCACGATCGACGAAGCGCGGAGGCAACTCGGGGCGACGCGCGTGGAGTGACGGCGAGCGTCGGCGTGACGCGGCACAATGGAGAGGTGCTCGACTCCGCTCCGTACCGCACCGCCGACCTGTACCGGCCGGGCGTCCTCGCGGACCTGAGCCCGGCACGGCCCGCTCCCGTCCCGGTGGTCCCGGCCGTCCCCGGTCAGACCGGGCATCTTGCACGCGTGGTGGCGCGTTCCAGCGACCGCGTGAGTTGGCTGCGGGCGCGCAGCCGCGGCATCACCGCCACCGACGTCGCCAAACTGTCGAGCCCGCGATCCATCCGTGCCGCCGCGTACGACAAGCTGCACGGCACCGGGTTCAGCGGCAACGTCTTCACGCAGCACGGCCGCTCGCGCGAGCCGGAGATCGCCGCCTGGGTGGCCGCGACGCACGGGATCGAGCCCTCCGATCTGCTCTTCCACGCCGAACGCGACCGCCGGCATCTGGCGACGCCCGACGGTCTGATCGCCCGCTCGGGCGGCAAGCTCGAACTCGCCGAGATCAAGACGACGAACAAGCCGTTCCGCAGCATCCCCCGCCCGTATCTCCGCCAGATCTGGTGGCAGCAGTACGTGCTCGGCGCCGAGCGCACGCTCTTCGTCTGGGAGCAGCACGACGGCTTCGTCCCGCTGCGCGACGAGCCGGAGTGCCGCTGGGTCGACCGCGATGAGGCCGAGATCGCGAAGCTGGTCGCCCTTGCGGCCGATCTGATCGAGCTCCTGCGTCAGGCGACTTCGGCCGGAGCGCCCGCGCCGGTGTCGGTGCCCGCCGCGACCGCCGTGTCCGGCTCGGCCTCCGCATCCACTCCGACCGGGATGCGGGTCAGCGCCACCGCGTAGACGGCGATCCACCCGACGGCGACGGTGGTGCCGATCAGTTCGAGCCACGCACCGACGTCGGCGCCGACGCGCACGATGGCGAGCAGCCCGCCGACGATCGTGATCACGGCGACCGCCCCGCAGCTCAGCCGCGACAGCCGGGAGAGGCGGGGGAGCTTCCGGCTGAAGCCCACCTGCAGCATGGCGAAGCACGCCGCCGCGAAGCCGATGACGGCGGACACCGTGTGCACCAGATCCTGCACGGTCGACTTCGGGTCGACGATCGGCACCGGGCAGTACGCCGTGCACGTGACCTGCGACGCGAGGACGAAGCACACCGCCGCGAACCCGAGCGTCACGGCAGGCGCCCAGCGGTCGAGCACTCGTGCGGACGAGCGGATGTGGCCGCTCGCCACGGCGATCGCGAAGCCGCCACCCGCGATGAGGAGCAATGCGACGGCGAAGGCGCCGGACGTCGCCGCGCCCTTCGCGCCCAGCTCACTCACGTAGACCGGATACGGCACCGTCAGCCTGGCAGCCCAGATGACGACGAGCCCGCCGAGCACGCAGAGGGTGCCGATGGCGAGCAGGATGGGGACGGCGCGCTGCCATCCGCGCGCAAGCACGGGGACGGCGAAGGGCTCGCGAGCGATCCGCAGCAGTTGTCGCACCTGTCGCTCCTCGGGTCTGGCCGTCGTCGTTCCGCACCCGCGGGCGACGCACGCCCCGGGTCGCAGCATCCTAACCGGCGCGACGCTGGGAAACGGCCTGGGGGTATCCGAAACAGACTGTTCACATCTGGTGACCCGACCGTAACACCGGTGAAGCACGCGCAGGATTGACTGAGGGGACGCCGCGCCGACGCAGCGGCAGACCGACGAGGGGATGACGAATGCCGAAGACCATGCGGGCCGCACTTCTGGACGCCGCGGGAGCCCCGGAGGCACTCCGCATCGGGGAGACCGCCTACCCGGATCGCGTGAACGCCGAGTTCCTGGTCAAGGTGGTCGCCTCGAGTGTGAACCCGATCGACGCGAAGACGCGGGCCGGTCGCGGGATCTACGACGCCATCCACGCGTTCCCCGCCGTGCTCGGCCACGACTTCAGCGGTGTCGTCGTGGAGTCGCCGTACAGCGCGCATCCCATCCGTCCGGGCGATGAGGTCTTCGGCATGGTCATGGTGCCGCGCCTCGGCGGCAGCTTCGCCGAGTACATCTCGGTGCCGTCGCTGAGCGTCGTGCGCAAGCCGGCGACGCTCAGCCATATCGAGGCCGCGGGGGCGCCCCTGGCCGCTCTGACGGCGTGGGGCTTGGTCGTCGAGGTCGCCAAGGCGCACGAGGGCCAGCGGATGCTCATCCACGCGGGCAGCGGAGGCGTCGGTCACTTCGCGGTGCAGTTCGCCTCGTATTTCGGCGCGCACGTCATCGCTACCGCCTCCGGGTCGAACGCGTCCTGGATGCGCTCCCTGGGCGCGGCCGAGGTGATCGACTACTCGACGACCCGCTTCGAGGACGTCGTGCACGACGCCGACGTGGTGATCGACCTGGTCGGCAATGTGCACGACGACACCGGCACCCGCTCCCTCTCCGTTCTGCGCCCCGGCGGCCTCATCGTCAACGTGCCGACCGGGAGCTGGCCCACCTTCGCGGAGGACGCGGCCGCCGCCGGAGTTCGCGGCACCGACTACAAGGTCGCGCCGGACGGCAGCACGCTCGCGGTCATCGCCCGCCTGCTGGAGTCGGGGAACGTGCGCGTGCACGTCGACCAGATCTTCGCCCTCGAGCAGATCGCCGAGGCACACCGCGCCGTTGAAGGCGGCCACACGCGCGGCAAGGTCGTGCTGAAGATCGCGGAGGGCTGAGCTAGCCGACCGGGGTCAGCGGCCGCTCCATCACCCAGTCGTCCTCGTAACGGTCGCCGACCAGGAACCGCTTCGCCCCGACCCGCTCGAAGCCGTGCTTGCCGTAGAAGCGCTGGGCGCGGGCGTTCTCCTCGTTGACGCCCAGCCACATCCCCTCGGCTCCCGCTTCGCCGCCGGCCCGCAGGCTCTCGGTCATCAGCCGGCTCGCGACGCCCTCGCCGTGATGGCCGGGGAGGACGTAGCACTTGCTCAGCTCGGCGGTGGGATGGATGCGCAGGGAGCCGCGCACATCGGCGTCGGCCGGCTCGCCCAGGTTGATCATCGTGTAGCCGACCGCGTTGCCCTCGTCGTCCTCCGCGATGAGCAGGCGGCGGGATGCGTCGGCGAGGTACTCGACGAACCGCTCCTCCGAGAGCACGGCCCGGATGAACGCCGCCTTCGCCTCCTCGGTCGTGTGCGGCGGGCAGGCGAGCGGGAAGGTCGCGGCGGCGACCGCGGCGAGGGCGGCGGCGTCTCCGGCGACGGCGGGGCGGATGGTGACAGTCACCCCGCCAGCCTAGCCAGCGCAGGACCCCCGACACACAGCGGACCGGCCGCCTCCGATCGGGAGACGGCCGGTCCGTGGTGCGTGCGGCCCGAGCCGCAGGGTCGTTAGTGCCGCCCCTGCGCCACCCAGCTGAGCAGGTCGAAGGAGACACCGCCGAGGCCGGTCACCGGGTCGTAGCCCTTGGCCGTCTTCAGCGACGTGTCCTGATCCATCGACACCAGGTAGGTGTTGCCGCTGATCGCACTCGTGTAGACCAGCGCCTGCGTCGGGTTCTGCGGCAGCACGTCGCGGAACGCGTTCGGCAGGATGCGCTTCACGCCGTACAGCGTCGGGTTCGCGAACCCGATCGTGGAGCGCGTCGCCTGCTGCACGATCGCGATCTGCGCCGCGACGATCGGCGAGGCCAGCGACGTTCCGCCGTAGGTCTCGTTGACGTAGTCGCCGGTCTCCAGCGTCGTGTCGTCGATGATCGGACGGATGCCGATCAGGAACCCGGTGTACGGGTCGGCCAGGGCCGCGACGTCCGGCGAGACGCGCTTGCCGTTCGCCAGAGCCGCCGGCACGATCCCGCGCTGGTAGTCCGGCTGAGCGAACACTGCGCTCGTGCCGCCGCCGGCGCCGCCGACGAACCGCGTGCCCGGAAGGGGCTGAGCGTAGCTGAGCGTGCCGTCGGCGTTCTTGACGATCTGGTCGAACTGGTCGCCCCAGCCCGTCTCCCACGCGATCTTGCCGTTCTTGTCGATGCCGGTGCTGGTTCCACCGACCGAGGTCACCCACGGGGAGGACGCCGGGAAGTCCGGCGACGGGTAGCCGAGGTTCGCGACCTCGTCGCCGTTGTCACCGCTCGAGAAGTACAGGCCGATGCCCTCGCCCGCAGCCTGGAGCTGCAGGTTCACCTCGCCCTGGATCACGTCGGCCGGGACGGCCTCGCCCACGTTGCCGTAGCTGTTGCTGACGATGTTCGCGAGCTTGTTGTCGAGGATCTTCGACATGGCCACATCGAGTCCGCCGCCGCAGTTGAAACCGCCGACGTAGAGGATGCGGGCTCCGGGTGCGATGGCGTGCACGGACTCGACGTCGAGCGTCTGCTCGCCCTGCCATCCACTCGGGTACTGGCACAGCTCCTGGTCGACGAACTCGCTCGGGCTCGGCACCAGCTGCTGGTAGCTGCTGTTGGTCAGGCCGGGCTCGCCGTTCTGCTGCGAGTAGCTGTTGACGTCCTTGACGATCGTCGGGCTGGCGTACGCGTCGATGATCGCGACCGTCTGGCCGGAGCCGTTGATGCCGCGCTTGCCGAGGTCGTTCAGGCCGTACGCGCTGCGCAGCTGCTGCGGGGTGTAGCCGCAGTTGTAGGTGCTGTACTGCGTGTTCCCGTTGTACGCGGGCGGGACCGTCACCGTGTGCTCGCCGTAGTAGTGCGAGCACGGCGTCTGGATCACGGGCGCTGCAGCAGCCTTGCGAGCGACCTGCGGAGCGCCGGACGGACCGAGGTCGCCCTGCTTGATCGAGTCGGGACGCGTCAACGTGCGCGACTGCTCGATGCTCACGCCCGACACCTTGCCGCCGATCGAGGTCGGCAGCGACGGCGCCGCAGCCGGGGCCACGAGCTGGCGCCCCGCGTAGTTGAACGCGTGGAGCGACGTGCCGAAGATCGAGCCGAGCTGGTCCGGAGTGCCGCGGAAGACGACGTACTGGCGGCTGGCAGGAACGGCCGAGATGGTCAGGCCGGCGGCCTTCAGGAAGCTGACCACGGCGTCGGAGTCAGCCTGCGAGGGCGCGAAGCGGTCGATCCACTGCTTGGGGTTGAGGGCCTTGCGGTATCCGCGATCAAGCGGGTTCGAGACGGCCTTGGCGAGAGCCTCCGCGCCCGCCTGGTCGCGGAGCGGAAGGTAGATCTCACCCTCCACTGTCTCATCGGCCGGTGCGGCGCCGGCGTCGTTCGCCGCGGTCGCCCAGGAGGGGACGGAGCCGGCGTAGGTCACCCGGTCGGCTGCGTTCGCCGCCGATGCCCCCGCCAATGACAAAGCCACCACGGCAGACGTGGTGGCGATGATTCCGAGCGCCCTCTTGTGGAGGGATCCCGTGGTGCGATGTGCCATGAATGTCATCCTTAGCTCGGACGGACTCAACTTCGAGCCGTCGCGCACGGCGCGCGACAGGAGCGACACTAGACCTCATCGTTCTACCACCGCAACGAGGGGTAGACAGTTCTGTCGCGATTGTTGCTAGAGGTGAAGCATCCTCACGCGACGGCCACATCCTCCCGCCCCGAAAACCACGAAGGGGCCGGGACCGGCAAGCGGCCCCGACCCCGTCGGAGGTGTTCGCGGAACGAACTCAGATGGCGTTGACGTCCAGCGGGATGCCCGGGCCGAACGTGGTCGACACGGCACCCTTCTGGATGTAACGGCCCTTCGCGGCGGACGGCTTGAGACGCACGACCTCCTCGAGAGCGGTCTTGATGTTGTCGTTCAGCTGCTCGGCGGTGAAGCCCGCCTTGCCCACGACGAAGTGCACGTTGGCGTGCTTGTCGACGCGGAACTCGATCTTTCCGCCCTTGATGTCGGAGACGGCCTTCGCCACATCCGGCGTGACCGTACCGGTCTTCGGGTTCGGCATGAGGCCGCGCGGGCCGAGGACCTTACCGAGACGACCGACCTGGCCCATGAGCTCCGGGGTGGAGACGGCCGCGTCGAAGTCGGTGTAGCCGCCGGCCACCTTCTCGATCAGGTCCGCGCCGCCGACCTCGTCCGCACCGGCGGCGATGGCCGCCTCGGCGGCCGGACCGGTCGCGAACACGATGACGCGGGCGGTCTTGCCCGTACCGTGAGGAAGAATGACGGTACCGCGGACCATCTGGTCCGCCTTGCGCGGGTCGACGCCCAGCTTCAGCGCGACCTCGACGGTCGAGTTGAACTTGGCGGAGCCGGTCTCCTTCGCCAGGGCGACGGCCTCAGCGGGGGTGTAGAACTTTCCGGCCTCGATCTTCTCGGCCGCGGCCCGGTAGGCCTTGGACTTCTGTGCCATGTGATTTCTCCTTACGAGAATGTGGTGCGAGCCTGGCCGGCTCTTCCACGAGATGTCTTGAGGGGGTGGGGCTTACGCCTCGACCGTGATGCCCATCGAGCGGGCGGTGCCTGCGATGATCTTCGACGCCGCGTCGATGTCGTTGGCGTTGAGGTCGACCATCTTCTGCTCGGCGATCTGGCGCACCTGCTCCTGGGTCAGCTTGCCGACCTTGTTGGTGTGGGGAACGCCCGAGCCCTTGGCGACGCCTGCCGCCTTCTTGATGAGCTCTGCCGCCGGCGGGGTCTTCAGGACGAACGTGAACGAACGGTCCTCGTAGACGGTGATCTCGACGGGGATGACGTTGCCGCGCTGCGACTCGGTCGCCGCGTTGTACGCCTTGCAGAACTCCATGATGTTCACGCCGTGCTGACCGAGCGCCGGGCCGATAGGCGGGGCGGGGTTGGCGGCGCCGGCGTTGATCTGAAGCTTGATCAGACCGGTGACCTTCTTCTTCGGTGCCATGTCTCTTCCTTCTTTGTGTATTCGAGCGAGCCGGACCGCAGTCCGCATCGCTCTCCCGGTTTCTCGGCCCTTCCGAGACCCGGTGTTCTGAAAAACAGTGGGGAGGCTCTGGATGTTCCCTAGAGCTTCGTGACCTGGTCGAAGCTGAGCTCGACCGGGGTCTCGCGCTCGAACAGGGAGACGAGCACGGTGAGCTTGCCGCTCTCCGGCTTGATCTCGCTGATGGAGCCGGGGAGGCCCGCGAACGAGCCCTCCTTGATGGTGATGGTCTCGCCGATCTCGAAGTCGACCTCGGCGGGGATGACGCGCGCGGCGGCCTTCTGGCCCTTAGCGGCGCCCTTGGCCGGAGCAGCCTCGACCTGGACGAGGCTCTTCAGCATCGAGAAGGCCTCTTCGAAGCGCAGCGGCGTCGGGTTGTGGGCGTTGCCGACGAAGCCGGTGACGCCCGGAGTGTGGCGGACGACCGACCAGCTGTCCTCGTTGAGGTCCATGCGCACCAGCACGTAGCCGGGGATGCGCACGCGGTTGACCATCTTGCGCTGGCCGTTCTTGATCTCGACCACGTCCTCCATGGGGACCTGCACCTCGTAGATGTAGTCCTCCATGTTCATCGAGACCATGCGGTTCTCGATGTTGGACTTCACGCGACGCTCGAAGCCGGCGTACGAGTGGATGACGTACCACTTGCCGAGCTTGGAGCGGAGCTCTGCGCGGAACTCCTCGTACGGGTCGGCGGAGGTCTCCTCCTCCTCGTCCTCGACGGCCTCGAGAGCCGCCTCGGCCTCGTCCTCGCTGTCGACCTCGAGCGCCTCGTCGACGGCGCGGTCGGCCTCGGGGTCGACTGCCTCCGCCATGGCGTCGAGCACGGCGTCGAGGTCGATCTCGGTGCCGTCGTCGGCGACGACGTGCAGCGCCTCGTGCTCGGCGGAGTCGGACGCCTCGTCCTCGCTGGCGAGAACGTTGCCGGTCTGCGCCTCGTCGTCCTCGGAGGACTGCTCCGCAGCGGGCGCCCAGTCCACGTCGTCGCGATTCGTCTCAGACACTGAATTCATTCCATTTCTTGTCGGGAGGGCCGGTGCGGCCCGATCGACGTCGTCTACTTCGGGTTTCCGAAGACCCAGACGACACCCATGCCGAACACCCAGTCAAGGAGTGACACGAGAGCCATCATGATCACCACGAACACGAGCACGACGCCGGTGTAGCTGAAGAGCTCCTTGCGGGTCGGCGTGACGACCTTCTTCAGCTCGCCGATGACCTGCCGGATGAACAGGGCGATCCGCGCGAAGGGGTTGCGCCGTGCGGCGCGATCCTTCTTCGCGTTGGCGACGATCTCCTCGCTCGGCTCGTCGATTACCTTTCGGGCCACCTCGTTACACCTTTCGTGGATCGGCACCAGAGTGCCGACTTGCAGGGCGGACAGGAATCGAACCTGCAACCTGCGGTTTTGGAGACCGCTGCTCTGCCAATTGAGCTACCGCCCTAGGGAACCGAATCGCCGACTTCCTGCGCTGGCTGTTCCAGGCTAACCGATCGAACATCCGAACGTGCTGCGGATGCCCGGCCGGAGCGGGGCAGTACTGCCGTCGCTACACCAGAAAAAGGGCGCAAAAAAGCTTGGCAGATTCAACCACCGCGTCAAGTGTACGGGACGCGACAGGTCGGCCGCAAAGCGGTCACCCGACTACAGGAGTTTGCGCTCCAGCGCCCACGCGGTGAGCTCGTGCCGGGACGACAGCTGCAGCTTCCGGAGCACGGCGGAGACGTGGGTCTCGACCGTCTTGATCGAGATGAACAGCTCGGCCGCCACCTCTTTGTAGGCGTAGCCCCGGGCGATCAACCGCATCACCTCGCGCTCTCGCGCCGACAGGCGGTCGAGTTCGTCGGTCGACTCCGCCTGCTCGCCGGACGCGGCTCCGAAAGCGTCGAGCACGAAGCCGGCCAGGCGGGGCGAGAAGACGGCGTCGCCGCCCGCCACCGCGACGACCGCATCGCTCACCTGGCCACCCGAGCTGCCCTTGGTGAGATAGCCGCGGGCTCCGGCGCGGATGACGCCCACCACGTCCTCGGCCGCATCCGACACGCTGAGCGCCAGGAATCGCGTGGATGGCGTCTCGGCCGCGGTCCTGCGGACCACCTCGGCTCCCCCGCCGCCCGCGCCGCCCGGCAGATGCACGTCGAGCAGCACGACGTCGGGCCGGGTCTCCAGGACCACGGCGACCGCCGCATCCACATCAGCCGCCTCTCCGACGACGTGCAGGCGGTGGTCGAGGTCGGCGCGGAGCCCTGAGCGGAAGATGGAGTGGTCGTCCACGATCACCACCGTGACAGGTCGGCCGGTGGCGGTGCTCTCGGTCATACGGCCTCGTTCGCGATGTCGATGGTCAGCTGGATCTCGGTGCCGGTCTCGCGCGCCACCACGGTCGCCTGACCGCCAGCACGGCGCATGCGGCCGATGATCGATTCTCTGACACCGAGGCGCCCTTCGGGAAGCGCCCCGAGGTCGAAGCCCGGTCCGCGGTCGCGGATGAACACATCCACTCGTCCGGACGCGTGCTCGACGTAGACGGAGACGTCGCCGCCCGCGTGCCGCGCGGCGTTCAGCATCGCCTCGCGCGCGGCCGCTCCCAGCTCGGAGGGGGCCTGCGTCACCGGCTCGCCGACCGACACCACGTCGAAGGTGACGGCATGCTCCACCTCCAGAGCGGCAGCGACATCGCGGAGCTCGGCGGCGAGGTCCCGCTCCTCCGCGGCGGACGCGGCCGCGCCCTCGGTGAACAGCCATTCGCGCAGTTCCCGCTCCTGCGCACGGGCGATGCGCCCGACCTCGCTGGACGCGCCTGCGCGGTTCTGGATGAGCGCGAGCGTCTGCAGGACGGAGTCGTGCAGGTGCGCTGCCATCTCCGCCCGCTGCTCCTCCTTGATGCGTGCGGTCCGCTCCGTGATCAGCTCCCGCCACAGCCGCAGCCCCCATGGAGCGACCAGCACGGCCGCGCCGGCGAAAGTGGCGATCAGGATGCCGAGCCACAGCATCCCGGAGCCTGCGACGTTCTGCGTGAGGGCGATCGCCACTGCGACCAGCACGAGGAAAGCACCGCAGACGATGCGGAAGGCGGCAGGAGAGAGAGGTGCGAAGGCGACCGGCTCCTCGTCCGCCAACTGCTCCCAGGCCACGGCGAGCACCAGCAGGGCGGCGCAGGCGACCAGCGCCCCGAAGCCGGGGCCGAGTGCTCCACCTGCAGCGAGGACCACGGCCGTGATGCCCGCCGCCGCACCGGCGCCGGCGAGCAGCCAGGGCAGGTTCACCCGGCGGCGCACGCCGTCCGCGGGGTCGACTCCCGACGGGGCACGCAACGGCGTGAACGCCCACAGCCAGAGGTACAGCAGGATGCCGGCGCCGCCCAGGAACGTGGCGCCCACGAACGCCCAGCGCACGGCCGCGACCGGCCAGCCGAGGTGGTCGGCGAGCGCGACGCTCACCCCGCTCACGGCGCACGTGCGCGGCCGGGCCAACGGGGGCCGCGGCAGGCCGGCGCGCGAACCGGCGGGCGCTGTGGAGGACATAGTCAGAATCCAAGCAGACCCCGAGGGGACCCGCACCCGATGGCCGCCCTAATCAGGGTCCGCTCAGGGGTTCACCCGATACCCGGGCGCGAAGCCCGACGCCAGGATGGGGAACATGTCACAGAACGACTCGACTCCCCCGGTGGGGACGCCCGCGAACCCCTACGGCGGTCCGCAGACCGGATTCTCCGGCCGCGGAACGCGCTTCTTCGATTGGATGCGCGGTCTCGGCATCGTCCGGGCCGACGGCTGGCTCGGCGGAGTGAGCGCCGGCGTCGCGTACCGCCTGGGCATCGACCCGCTCATCGTGCGCGGCATCATCGTCGTGGCCGGCATCCTCGGCGCACCCGTGCTGCTGCTGTACGCGGCGGCGTGGGCGCTCCTGCCGGACCGTGACGGCCGCATCCACCTCCAGCAGCTCTTCGAGGGCGACTTCCAGCCGCCGATCGTCGCGATCGGCGTCATGGCGCTGCTCTCACTGCTGCCGTGGACGAGCGGCGTCTGGTGGGCCGACGGGCCGTTCTGGAACGTTCCGGACTGGGGCGATGTGATCGGCCGCGTCATCTGGACGCTGGTGGTCATCGGCGCGGTGGTCGCGCTCATCGTCATCGCCGTGCGGAACTCGGATGCCCGGGCGGCGACGCGGGCGGCGCCCGCTGCCGGTTCCGGTGCGTCCGGGACGACCGGCCCTACCGGCGCCGACACGGCTGCGGCGAGCGCCTTCACGGCGGACACGAGTGCCGCCGGCTCGACTAACGAGTCCGCGGACGCCGGTACCCCTCCCTCGGCAAGCGATTCTGCGGCGGCGTCATCCTCGACCGTGCCGGCGGCGAGCGCCGCATCCATCCCCGCACCGCAGCTGGACACCGCTGCCGAGCCGACGGCCCCACCCGCACCGCGACTGGGCGCCTCCGCCGACGAGGTCGCCGACTGGCAGCAGCGTCAGGCGCAGTGGCGCGCGGAGCATGCAGCGTGGAAGCAGCGTCTCGCCGCGGATATGCGCGCAGTGAAGGCGCAACGCGCGGCCGAGCTCCGGACCCAGGTCGCCACCGCGACAGCCGAGGCGGCTGCGCGCCGAGAGGCCTACCGGGCGGCGAATCCGCGCGTCGGCGCGGCGATCGGCTGGCTGACCGTCGGGCTCGCTCTGGTCGCCGGATCCCTGGTAGCCATCGTGTGGCCGCAACTGGCGGACGTCACGCGCTTCACGACGGCTGCCGGGCTCGCCGCCGCCACGCTCGTCGTCGGTGTCGTCGTGCTCATCGCCGGGCTGGCGCGGCGTCGCAGCGGATTCCTGATCTTCCTCGGGATCCTGCTGGCCGTGCTCACGACGGCCGCACTGTTCCTCGCGGGCGACAACGTCGCCGGCATCCACCTGACGAGCGTCGGGCTGCCCGCGCTCCTCCAGCACTGATCCCGTGCTGGCCGAGAATCGACCGGGAGAGACGACCATGACCGACCAGAAGCCGCAGAACGCACCGCACGAGGGCTCGATCTCCGAGACGGCGCCCCTCACGGGACCACCGTTCACCGCGCCGACCGGCGAAGCACCGGTGCGCTGGGGCGGCGTGATCTGGGGGCTGCTGCTGACACTGTTCGCCGGCGCCACCCTCTACGTGCTGGCGTCGTCGGGACGCGTCCGTGAGGTCGGCGACTGGCTCGCGGCACTCACCCCCGGTTCCGCCTGGGCGCTCGGAGCCGCTGTCATCGGACTCGTCATCGTCGTCTCCGCCTTGCTCGGCGGCATCCGAGCCTCCCAGCGCAGACGTGAGCGCGTGCGGATCTGACCGGTTCCGTCCACAGAACAGCTTCGACGCCCGTTCTCCACCGATGTCCTCGGAGGGGAGCGGGCGTCAGGCGTCCCTGACACGATGGCTTCATGACCACCGCAACAGATGCCCTCTCCAGCCTCCGGGCCCTCGTCGGGCGCCCGGAAGCCGAGTTCCACGACGGGCAGTTCGAGGCCATCAGCGCTCTGGTCGACGATCATCGACGAGCCCTGGTCGTGCAGCGCACGGGATGGGGCAAGTCCGCCGTCTACTTCGTGGCGACCATGCTGCTGCGCGCCCGCGGAGCGGGGCCGACCATCCTGGTCTCGCCGCTGCTGGCGCTCATGCGCGACCAGGTGGCGGCAGCCGAGCGGGCGGGCGTGCGCGCCGTGACCATCAACTCGTCCAATCGGCACGAGTGGGATGATGTGGCGGCGAGGCTCCGGGAAGACTCGGTCGACGTGCTGCTCGTCTCACCGGAGCGGCTCAACAATCCCGACTTCCGCGACACGCAGCTGCCGGCCCTGGTCGAGCGCAGCGGACTGCTGGTGGTGGATGAAGCGCACTGTATCTCCGACTGGGGCCACGACTTCCGGCCCGACTATCGCCGGCTCCGCGACCTGATCGGGCAGCTTCCCGACGGCGTGCCCGTGCTCGCGACCACGGCGACGGCCAACGAGCGCGTCGTGGCCGACGTGGTGGAGCAGCTCGGCGTCGGCCGGGAAGCCGAGGTCGTGACGATCCGCGGGCCACTCGCCCGGCGATCGCTGCGATTGGGAGTGCTCCCTCTGCCCGACGCCACCGCCCGGCTCGCGTGGCTCGCCGGCCACCTCGGCGACCTGCCCGGCAGCGGCATCGTGTACACCCTGACGGTGTCGGCTGCGGAGGACACCGCGCGGGTGCTCCGCCGCGCCGGCCACGAGGCGCACGCCTACACCGGGCAGACGGACACCGCTGAGCGCGAAGACTTGGAGGGTCGGCTCAAGCGCAACGAGGTCAAGGTGCTCGTGGCGACGAGTGCTCTGGGCATGGGCTTCGACAAGCCGGACCTCGGATTCGTCGTTCACCTGGGGGCGCCGTCGTCTCCCGTCGCCTACTACCAGCAGGTGGGTCGCGCCGGCAGGGCGACGGAGAACGCCGACGTGCTGCTGCTGCCGGGTCCGGAGGACCGCGCCATCTGGCAGTACTTCGCGACCGCCTCGATGCCGTCGCGCGAGAAGGCCGCCGCGGTGCTCGACGCGCTCGGGTCGGAACCCCTGTCGACGCGCGTGCTGGAGAGCCGCGTCGACCTCCGTGCGTCCACGCTGGAGCTGCTGCTGAAGGTACTGGATGTCGACGGCGCCGTCCGGCGGGTGAGCGGCGGCTGGGTCTCGACCGGCGCCCCCTGGGAGTACGACGAGGAGCGGTACGCCCGCATCGCGGCCGCGCGCGAGGCCGAGCAGCAGTCGATGCTCGACTACGAGTCCACGACCGGGTGCCGGATGGAGTTCCTGCAGCGTGCGCTCGACGATCCGGATGCCGGCCCCTGCGGCCGCTGCGACAACTGTGCGGGCGTCTGGTACCCGACGGAGGTGGACAGCAGCACGTCCGGCGAAGTGGGCACGATCCTCGACCGGGTCGGCGTCGAGGTCGAGCCGCGCAAACTCTGGCCGACAGGCGCAGACCGCCTCGGGGTGCCGGTGAAGGGCAAGCTGGCGCCGGACCAGCAGCTCCGGCCGGGGAGGGCGCTCGCCCGACTGACCGACCTCGGCTGGGGCGGGCGACTGCGCGAGCTGCTGGCGGACGATGCGGCCGACCAGCCGGTGCCGACTGCGGTCCTCGACGCGTGCGTGCGAGTCCTCGCCGACTGGGATTGGGATGCGCGTCCGGGAGCCGTCGTCGCGATGCCCTCACGTCGGCGACCGGTGCTCATCGAGTCCCTCGCTCGCGGGCTCGCAGGCATCGGGCGTCTCCCCTTCGCGGGGACGCTCGCGTGGCGCGGCGGACCGCCGGCCGGGTCACCCGGCGGCAACAGCGCTTTTCGGCTGGCGTCGGTGTGGAATCACTTCTCCGCCGACGGGCTCGACCTGCCGTTCGGCATTCCGGTGCTCCTTGTGGACGACCTGGTCGATAGTCGCTGGACGATCACGGTCGCCGGTCAGGAGCTCCTCCGCGCGGGAGCAGGGGCGGTTCTGCCGTTCGCGGCCGCTGTGCGCAGCTGAGCTCCACCACGCCGCCCGTGATGCTGCCAGCGCGGCTGCGGGAGGCGAGCGCCGAACAGGCGCTCGCCTCCCCCAGCCGGTCAGATGAAGTCGCCGCCACCACCGAAGTCGCCGCCACCGAAGTCGCCTCCGCCGAAGCCACCCCAGTCGCCGCCACCGCCCCAGTCGCCACCGCCGCCGAAGTCGCCGCCTCCGGAGGCGTCGCCGCCCCCGTCCCAGCCGGCCGCGTCGACCGAACCGGCGTCGCCGGCGCCCCCGTCACCGCCCTGGTCGCCGCCGTTCTGGTCGCCGCCGTTCTGGTCGCTGCCCTGGTCGTTTCCGTCCTGGTTGTCGCCGTTCTGGTTGTCGCCGTTCTGGTCGCCGGCGCCGCCGTCCGCCTGGTCGGCGCCGGGCGCCGGAAGGAACGCACTGACCAGAGCGGAGCCGATCACGTAACCGGCCACGCTTCCGAGCAGAGAACTGGCGAACATGCTGCCGAAACCCGCTCCGCCGAAACCGGGGCGTCCGGCGCCGCCGGCGCCATTGCCGCCCAGAGCGCGCTCCAGGGTGCCCGGCTGACGGAGCTCGGAGCGGGTCGCCGCCTGAGCGAGCGACCGCGGGTCGTCGCCGCGCGGCTGCTCCCCCGCCGGAGCGTTCTCGCTCAGCTGCTGGAACAGCAGGCGCCGCTGGTCGGGCGTCAGCTTTGCGAACGCCTCCTCGTGCACCTGCTCGATCGTCTCCGGCGGAGCGGTGCGGAGCAGATACCGGTACCGCTCCACGGCGATCTCGTCCTCACTGCGGCCCTGCGGCTGACCGGCAGGCTGGCCGGGAGCCTGGCCCTGCGGCTGGCCCTGGCCTCCGCCGTACGGCTGGTAGGCGGTGTTCTGCGTCTGCTGGCCGTTCGGGCGCGGTTCCTCGCGTCCGAGCAGGCGGTCCAGGAATCCCATGTCGTCCCCTCCGGTCCTTCCCGGCGCGAACGCGCCGTCTGGGGTTCAGCCTACGGAGCGCGGCGTGAGAAAACTCTCAGAGTTGGATGGGTGTCAGCACTGCGCCGCATGCGAGGCCACCGGGTGCGAGACCGCCGGACTCACGAACGTCGTCAGAGGCTGAGGCCGACCATGATCGGCTCCGGCTGCAGCACCACGCCGAACTCGGACTGCACCCGCGACTGGATGAACGACGCCAGCTGGGCGACGTCCGCCGCCGTCGCACCCCCGCGGTTGACGATCGCGAGCGTGTGCTTGGACGAGATGGCGGCACCCGAGCCGGGCAACGCGAATCCCCGACGGATGCCCGCGTTCTCGATCAACCACGCCGCGCTGAGCTTCACCGTGTACTCGGCTGTCGCGAGAGGCGGGACATCGAGTGGGTGCACTCCGCCGAGCGGGATGTCCATCACCGTGTCGGCCTCCAGCGGCGCCTGCGGCCAGCGGGGGGCGTTGGCGGGAAGGGTGCGGGCGAACCCCTCCGACACGATCGGGTTGGTGAAGAACGATCCGGAGCTGACCGAGTCGGGGTCGGCCGGGTCCAGCACCATGCCCTTCGACGACCGCAGGGCGAGCACCGCGCGACGCAGTTCCGCCACGGGAACCCGGGCGCCGAGAGGCACGCCCAGGGCGTCCGCGAGCTGGGCGTACGCCACGGGTGCGCTCAGCGGCGCGCCGACGGCACCGGGAACGGCGCCGTCCGCAAGCTCCAGGTCGACCGAGAGCACGACACCGATGCGTCCCCGCTTCAGCACGGAGGTGCGATATCCGAGACCCAACTCGTGCCGAGTGAGGTACACGACCTCGTCCGAGGCGTCGTCGAAGAACTCCACGCCGACGAGCGCGGACTCGAGCTCCTGGCCATACGCGCCGATGTTCTGCACGGGCGCGGCGCCCGTCGACCCCGGGATGCCGCTCAGCGCCTCGATCCCGGACCAGCCGTTGCGCACCGTGAGGGCGACGAGGTCGTCCCACGGCTCGCCGGCCTGCACGCGGAGCCGGATCCGGCCTTCGGGCGCGGGCAGACGCTCGACACCGCGGCTGCGGATGTGGATGACGGTCCCGTCGAAGCCCTCATCGCTCGCCACCGTGTTCGAGCCGCCGCCGATCAGCAGCCAGTCCTCGGCGGTGTCACGGGCTTCCCGGACTGCATCCACGACGGCGTCGCGGTCGTCGGCCGCTACAAGGCGGTGCGGCACGCCGCCGACGCGGATTGTCGTGAGCTCGGCGAGCGCCGGCGTCGAGTCGGCCATCGGCGAGTCGGTCATGGTCGAGTCGGTCATGCCAACCGGACGCGGACCTGCGCCTTGCCGAGCACGGTCTCGCCGCCGAACGTCGTGGTCAGGTCGATGCGCGCGATTCGCGCTTCCGCATCCAGTTGGCCGACCTTGGCGGTCACGGTCACAGTGGCCCCGTCCGCGGGGTCGACCACGACCGGGCGGGTGAACCGCACCTGGTAGTCCGCGACGAGGGCGGGGTCGCCGACCCAGTCGACCACCGGTTGCACGGAGAGTCCCATGGTGAGCATCCCGTGCGCGATGACGCCGGGCAGACCGACCGAGTTGGCGATGTCGTCGCGGTAGTGGATGGGGTTGAAGTCGCCGGAGGCGCCCGCGTACCGCACGAGGGAGTCGCGGGTCAGTTCGACCGTGCGCTCGGCGACCACGTCGCCGACGGTGAGGGTGTCGAAGTCGGGGGTGGCCATCACTCGTCTCCTCGCACGACCAGGGTGGATGTGGCGGTCACCACGTGCGCGCCGTCGGCGTCGACGATGGTCGACTCGGCCGTCACCATCGAGTGCGCGCCCAGCGACTTCACGGAGGTCACCCGGAGGGTCGCGGTCAGCTCGTCGCCGGCGAACACCGGGCGGGAGAACGAGAAGCGCTGGTCGCCGTGAACCACGCGGCTGAAGTCGATTCCGGCATCGGGCTCGGAGAGCAGCTGTGCGAGCGTCGCCTCCTGAACCACGACCGGGAACGTCGGCGGGGCCACGAGGTCGCGGTATCCCTGCGCGCGCGCCGCGTCGACGTCGAAACAGACCGGCGAGGTCGCGAAGACTGCCCGAGCGAACTCGCGCACTTTCTCTCGCCCGACGAGGTACGGCCGGGTGGGCGGGAACTCACGCCCCTGCAGCTCTGGATTCACTGGCACCCGACGATTCTACCGGCGCGTTCCTCGCCGGTCCCTGGCAGCCGTGAACGACAGAAGACCCCGGAGGCCGTGGGCCTCCGGGGTCTTCGTGCTCGGTGCTAGCGCCTTACTGGCAGCTGTCGCACTGCAGCAGGTCCATGGGGTCGACGGGAACCGAGTAGCCGCCAACGCTGTCGTTTTCGTAAT
The DNA here is from genome assembly GCF_031455295.1 of Leifsonia sp. 1010. Taxonomy (NCBI): domain Bacteria; kingdom Bacillati; phylum Actinomycetota; class Actinomycetes; order Micrococcales; family Microbacteriaceae; genus Leifsonia; species Leifsonia sp. 1010. Next base: position 1,606,305 of record NZ_JAVDSL010000001.1, on the reverse strand, counting down.
CCATGATGGCCTCCCCTAGAAGTCTTGGTGATCCGCGTTCCCGCGGTGTTCACCCACTATATAACCCGAATGACACGATTGTCATTCCACTACATGTTGTGTTTTGGGGATTTTTTCTCGCTGCCCCCAGAGTAGGGGCTACCACCGACATTCGAAGGCTGGATCGCGTCGAGGGCCGCGCTCCGCCGAGACGGATTTTCCCGCAGATTGACGCGAGTTTTGACGCGCGCGGCCGGCGACCGACCTGCGATCCGAGAGCCGCCCCGTCACCGCCCGGGCGCATCCCGTCGGTCGAGCGTGTCGGCGTGTCGGCGTGTCGCGACACATCCACACGGTGGAAATCGAAGCCGAATCGCGCGACGCTGTCGAAATGGGTGGAGGCCCTTCGTTGCAGGGGTGAGAGAGAGGAACACACACGATGAAGCTCACGATCAGTCTCCAGGTCACCCTCGACGGCGTCGCCCAGGCGAACGGCGGCAATAACGAGGAGATGGACCCCGGTTTCACCCGCGGCGGCTGGGCGCTTCCGCTGAACGACGGCGAGGCCGTGCAGTACATCCTCGACACCTGGCGGCGTCCCGACGCGTTCCTGCTCGGCCGCAAGACGTACGGGCTGTTCGAGACCTACTGGGGTGCGCGCAGCGATGACGGCGGTTTCGGTGAGGCGATCAGCTCCCGGCCGAAGTATGTCGTCTCGCGCACTTTGACCCACCCGACCTGGCAGGGCACGACGGTCATCCCCGGGGATGTCGCGGCCCGCGTCCGCGAACTGAAGTCCGAGGGCGACGGCGAGCTGCTGGTGGTGGGAAGCGCGGCGCTCGCACGATGGCTTCTCGAGAACGAGCTGGTCGACGAGCTGAACCTCGTCCAGTTCCCGGTGATCGTGGGCGAGGGCGAGCGCTGGCTGCCCGAACGCGGCCTCGACTTCGCCCTCGACCTCACCGACACGCGCGTGTTCCCGACCGGCATCGTCGGCCTGACATACCGCGTCGGCGGTCGGCCCGAGTACGCCTGACCGGCAGCCGCTGCGGCGGGTCAGGAAGACGGCATCGTCCGCCGGTCGCGCTTCTTCGCGACCGGCGGCTTGTTGGGCCAGGACCAGCGGTACGGACTGTTCTCGAGCGCTCCGGGCATCACGGTGGGGAACACGGACCGGCGCTGCCAGATCATCCACAGCAGGACGCCCGCGAGGGCCGCGCTGACGACGCCGCATACGACGAGACCGACGCCGGTGGCGGGCCACAGGATCCATCCGACGGTGAAGATGTAGAGGGCTCCCCACACCGATCCGATGCTGAGCATCGGGCCGTTGACGACCCACCCGTTGAACTGGACCATCATCACGAGCTTGGTCCAGCGGGTGAGGCGCATCGGGAGAAGGGAGAGCGAGACCCCCGTCACGGCGGTGGTCGAGGGTCCGACGGCCTCACCGCCGGCCGCGCGGATGCTGGCCGAGAGCCGCTCGTGCCGGAACGACGGCCGCAGGCTCCGGGCGAACAGGGTGAGGGCGGCCAGCATGTTCCCGAGCGATGCCAGGATCAGGAGGTACCCGACGCAGCCCAGGACCGCCATGACGAGCGGGATCACGATGAACGCCATCCATGTGTCGTAGCGATGGAATGCCGGCGATGCCCCCAGCCCGGCGTCGCCCACGGTGCCCGACAGTGCGGCCGGAAGGGCGACGACGGCAGTGGCGACGGCCGCGAGGAACAGCACCACCCAGACGATGGATACCAGCAGATAGCCGAACGGGCGAAGCAGCACCGCCGCGACGCGCGGCTCGATGTCGCGGCCGAGCATGATCGGGCGGGTCAGCGGGTCGATCGTTCTCCGGGCCGTCGCGCTTCTCGCCATCCTCGCCTCCCCTCAGCCGGCCGAGCGAGAGCACGCTATCACGGCGCGTCAGCCGGGGATGCGGCACTGTGTGCGGTCGAGGTGGCTAACCTGTGGCGGAGGTCCGCGAGGAGGTGCGCGACGAGACCGTGCGGCGTTGTGCGTGTCGTGGCGACGAGCTCGCGGGTCCAGATCGGAGAGAACGGGAGCACCGCGCCGGGGAGTCCCGCGGGCACCGCGCTCGCGGGGCAGACCGCGACGCCCAGACCGGCCGCCGCGAGCTGGGGAGCGGCGGCGGTCACCGCGGTCCGCATGATCACCACCGGACGCACCCCCGATCGCGCGAACGCCTGATCCAGCCAGCCGCTCAAGCTGTTCTCGGGGGCGTAGTGCACCAGCGAGGCGCCGTCGAGCGCGTGCCGTTCGACGGCGCCCGTCCCCGCCAGGGAATGGTCGGCGGAGGTGACAAGCACGATCTCCTCGTTCCCGAGGGCGGTGCCCACGAAGCGGGCCGGTGCCGGTCCGGGCATCACGACGACGTCGACCTCGTCGCCATCCAGGCGCGCGGTCACCTCTTCCACCGTGGTGAACTCGCGCACCGTGAGGAGGACATCGGGCCTCCGCCGATGCCAGTCGACGAGCACGGGTGCGAGGACCGTCACGAGGCTCTGGGCGCATCCGATCCGGATGGCGCCACCCGTCGCCCTCGCCGCCGCGGCTGCCGCCGGCAGCGCTGCGTCAGCGGCGTCGACGGCACGCCGGGCCTCCACGAGCGCGGCGCGGCCCGCCGGAGTGAGCCGCACGCCCCGCGTCTCCCGCACGATGAGCGCGACGCCGGCCTCCTGCTCGAGCTGGAGCAGATGATGCGAGACGGCCGGCTGCGACAGGTAGAGCGAACGCGCCGCTTCGGTGATGGAACCGGCATCCGCCACCGCGACGAGGCAGGCGAGGGCGCGGAGAGACGGCATAGAAGAAATCTATGCCAGAACCTCAATACCTCGATGTATCCGAGGGAACACATCCCCGCTCCAGACTGCTGGACCCAGCGAGAGAAGGAGTTGCCATGAAGGTATTCGTGACAGGTGGATCGGGTTTCATCGGACGGCGGCTGGTCGGCCGGCTCGTCGACGAGGGTCATGAGGTGACGGCCCTCGTCCGCAGCGAGCGGTCGGCCGAGGCGGTGACCCGGCTCGGCGCCCGCGCCGTGCTGGCCGAACTGGACGATACGGCCGGCCTGACCCGCGCCCTGGCCGGCATGGATGTCGTCTTCCACCTCGCCGCGGAGACCGACATCCTCGCCCCCTGGGAACGACACGAGCAGGTGACCGTCGGCGGGACGCGCTCGATCGTCGAGGCCGCACGAGCGGCCGGAGTCCCTCGCTTCGTGCACTGCGGGACCGAAGCGGCGCTGATGGCCGGCGACCCGCTGCTGGATGTGGACGAGAGCGCACCGCTGCGACCCGACTCGCCCGCCGCGTACAGCGCGTCGAAGGCGATGGCAGAGCAGATCGTGCTCGACGCCGACGGCCCCGATTTCACCGCGGTCGTCGTCCGGCCCCGCTTCGTCTGGGGACCGGAGAGCAGCCTGATCGCGAGCTTCGCCGATGCGGCTCGCGCCGGGCAACTGCCCTGGATCGAGGGCGGCCACCACCTCACCGATGTGACCCACGTCGACAACGCCGTCGAGGGGCTCCTGCTCGGCTGGACGCGCGGCCGAGGCGGCCAGGCCTACTTCGTGACCGATCAGGAGCGGGTCGACCTGCGCGATTTCGTCAGCCTCCAGCTGGAGCTCGTCGGCGCGCCGGTTCCCGACCAGGAGATCGACGCGGCCACCGCCGATCAGGTCGTTCCCGTCCCCGTGCTCTGGTTTCTGGGGCAGCCCTGCACGCTGAGCACGGCGAAGGCGGTCGAGGAGCTGGGATACGCGCCGGTCGTCTCGCATGAGGTCGCGATCGCCGCGCTCCGGGCGGCGCACCGGTGACCGCCGGCACGGGACGCCCGGTCGCCCGACGCCGGACGCAGAGTCAGGTGCCGGCGTCCGCGATCCGGCAGAGTCGAAGGGTGACGACAGACACCTCGCCCGTCCGGGCCACCTCTCCCGCCGCCCAGCCGCTCACGCGCACGCGTTGGGCCGGCCTCATCGTCATGTTCCTGACCAGCTTCGTGCTGGTGACCGCCGAGTTCCTGCCCTCCGGTGTGCTGACCGCGATGGCCGCCGAACTCGGGGTGACACCGGGGCAGGCCGGACAGACGGTGACCGTGACCGCGTTCGTCGGGTTCCTCGCGGCGCCGACCATCGGCATCCTGATCCCGCGGATGGATCGCCGGACTCTGCTGGTGCTGGTCGCGGCACTCGCGGCCGTCTCCAACCTCGCCGTGGCGCTGGCGCCCTCGCTGTGGGTCCTGCTGATCGCGCGGCTGCTCATCGGGGTCGCCATCAGCGGCTTCTGGTCGATGTCACTGACCGTGGCCGCATCGCTCGCGACCCCCGACCGGCTCGGCCGCGCGCTGACCACGGTGAGCGCCGGCATGACGCTCGCCGTCGTCGCCGGCGTCCCGGTCGGCGTGTATCTCACCGCGCTCGTGGATTGGCGTGGCGTCTTCGTCGGAGCGGCGATCCTCACGGCCCTGGTCGCGGTCGCGCTGCGTCTGGCGCTGCCTCCGGTCGCCCCGGCCGAAGCGTCGAGCCTGCGCATCCTCGGCGACACCCTGCGGCGACCGGGAGTGCGCCAGGGGCTGGCCGGTCACATCCTGATCGTCCTCGGCCACTTCATGGCGTACACGTTCATCCGTCTCGCCCTCGACCAGGTGCCCGGGCTGGACACGGCGTTCGCGGCCGCGCTGCTCGTGGCCTTCGGCGTCGGCGGAGTGATCGGCAACCTGGTCGTCGGGGCGCTCGCCGATCGGCACCTGGCGCTGCTGCGCTATCTGCAGCCGTCGCTGATCGCCGGCGCCATCCTGCTCGCGATCGTCGGGCAGGGGTCGGTCATCGTCGTGGCGGCGGCGGTCGTGGTGTGGGGCTTCGGCTTCGGTGCTTGGCCCGCGGTCATCAACACGTGGGCCGGCCGCTACATCCCGGATCGGCTGGAGGCGGCCGGCGGCCTGGTCGTCGCCGGGTTCCAGCTGGCGATCACGCTCGGCGCAGGCGTGGGAGGCCTCCTCGTCGACACGGTCGACGTGCGGTTCACCTACTTCGTCGCCGTGGCCGTCGTCGCGGTCGGGGTCGTGCTGTTCGGCAGCGCCGGGCGACGCGGCGCGGTTCTGCGCTGAGCGAGCCGAGTGGCTGCGGGCCGCATCCACTCGGCCCACGCCCGATCAGCGGACGTATGACCGCCTGATCGCGACGGCCGCGGCCGCCAGGAGCACTGCGATACCCGACCCGGCAATCAGCAGGCCGGTCCAGAGACCCGAGGTGTCGATCGCGGGCAGGTGCTGGGTGTACTGCGCGTAGACGTGCACCGGAAGAGTCGGCAGGGAATTCGACCGCTGCGCACTGCTCGCGACCGTGTCCTTCGCGGTCAGGAACCACCCCTCGCCAGCGACCGTCACGAGCACGCCGACGATGAGGAGGACGACGAGCGGAACGTGGAGGCGCCGAGGTGGACCCGATCGGGGCGTCTGCATGAGGCGACACTAGCGCGGCAGTCCATCCACCGCCATCGGCTTCGTTCAGCTCGCGCGCTGCCGCCAGACGGACGGGACCGCCCCCGTGTGGCGGCGGAACGCGCGGCTGAAGCCCGCATCCGACTCGTAGCCGAGGAGGCGGGCGGTCTCGCTCACGCTGAGGCCGTCCTGCGAGAGGTAGGTCATGGCCGCCTCCATGCGCACCTGCGCGAGGTAGCTCGCCGGCGACTGACCGACCTGCTCGCGGAAGCGCTCGGCGAACGTGGTCCGCGACATCGCGCCGACGGCGGCGAGGTCGCGAAGCGTCCACGGGTGCCCCGGGTTCGTGTGCATGGCGTCGAGCACACGGCTGAGAAAGGGGTCCTCGACGGCGGCCGGCCAGTTGTCGGGCGCGCACTCCCCCTCGGCCCAGGCGCGGATCGCGACGGAGATGATCGTGGTCGCCATCCGTCCGCAGATCACGCGGTCGCCCGCGCGACGGACCGCGGTCTGGCAGCCCATCCGGGAGGCGAGCAGCGCGACACCGGGGTCGAGGTCGGCGAGCCGATGGACGCCGAGATGGTCGGGCAGCAGGTCGATGGCGTGGAATCCGGCTGTCGGCCGAAGTGCTGTGACAACGACCTCGCCGGGGCCGTCGGCGGTCAGTTCGGCGTCGTTCCGGCCGGGCAGGAAGACCACGTCGCCCGCGCCGTAGGCGAACGACACCGCCTGGGGGCCGGTGGAGCGCACGCGCACGGATCCGTCGACGACGTAGACGAAGGTCGGGCCCTCCAACCGGATCCGGATCCCGCGATCGAACGCTTCGCGGCGCGACGCATCCACGTGCCACTCGAGCGTGGAGAGCAGCTCGTCCAGTGTGGCGGGGGCGCGCATCCCGGTGATCGTCACGCTCGGCGAAACCGTCGGGCGGGGCGTGCTATTCCTGCGGAGTGGATGCGCTCCCGCCGCCGCGCGGCCCCGTCAGCTCGCGCAGGAGGCGCGCGAGCGTGCGGAGGTCGGCGACCGACCAGTCGGCGGTGCGCTCGAAGAAGGCGGTTCCGCGCAGGTCGAGCGCCTCGCGCACCCGCTCGGCGCCGGTGGGCGTCAGCGAGACCCGGACCGCGCGGCCGTCGGTCGGGTCGGGGGTGCTATCGACGAGGCCGGCGGCCTTCAGCTGGCGGATGAGGGCGCTGGTGGAGCTGCGGTCCATTGCGACCGCGTCGGCCACGGCGCTCGGGTTCGCCGGGCCGTAGGCGTACAGCCAGCGCGCGACGTGGAAGGCGGCCGGCTGGACGCCCCGGTGGAAGACGGCGGCGCTGCGCTCGGTGAGGGCACGGGATGCGCTCAGCAGGGCGTTGAGCTCGACGCCGAGGGCGAGTTCGGCTGCGCGGCGGTCCGCGTCCGCTCCGGATTTAGTGGACATTTCCCCATCAATTCCTTATGGTGTGGAAATGCCCACTTTATCCGGCCCGTCCGCGCATCCACCGACCATCGTCATCACCGGCGCCACCAGCGGCCTCGGGCGGCTCGCCGCCATCGAGCTGGCACGCCAGGGCGCCCGACTGGCCATCACCGCTCGGGATGCCGGCCGCGCCGATGCCACGCGCGCCGCGATCGAAGAAGTCAAGCCCGGCGCGGAGGTCCGCGTGTTCTCGGCCGACCTCACCCGCCTCGACGATGTCCGCCGGGTGGGACAGGAGATCGCCGCCGCCTACGAGCACATCGATGTCCTCGTCAACAACGCCGGCATCCACGCGTTCGAGCAGCGGGTGACGGCCGACGGCTTCCCCGAGATGGTCGCCGTGAACTACCTCGCTCCTTGGCTGCTCACGCGGGAGCTGCTCCCCGTGCTCACGCAGACGCCGGGAGCGCGGATCGTGAACGTCGCCTCCGAAGCCTCCCGTCGGCACGGCACGCTCGCGCTGCCCGAGGATCTGACCGACACGACGCCGTTCACCGCGCGGGGATCCTCCACCGTCTACGGAAAGACGAAACTGCTCGACATCATGTTCACCCGAGAGCTCGCCCGGCGGATCGAAGACACCGGCGTCACCGCGAACTGCCTGGACCCGGGGTTCAACGTGACGGGCCTGGGCCGGGAGCTGCGCTTCGCCGCGCCGCTCGAGCGCGTGTTGCGGCTGCTGCGCATCGGCGACCCCGCCAGAGGCGCAGGCTTGATCGTCCGGCTGGCCACCGATCCCGCGTTCGCAGGGAGGACCGGCGAGTACTTCTCCGTGCGCAGCGCGAAGCCGCTGACGCCGGCGCATCCGGGTGGAGACCCGGAGTGGCAGCAGCGGCTGTGGGCCGAGACGGAACGCCTGCTCGGCGCATGACGGACGCCGGCGGGGAGGTCCCCGCCGGCGTCCGCGGCACTACTTCTTCGACGCGTCGTACGCCTTCTGCAGCGTGCTGAGGTAGTCCTTCAGCCCGAGGCCGTCGAAGCCCTTCACGTAGGAATCCCAGTCGCTGTCGAGGCTCTTGGAACCCGTGATGAAGGCCAGGGCGTTCTGCGTGACGTAGTTGTCGATGTTCGTCTGCTGCGTGGCCACCTGCGTCGCCTTCGCGGGATCCGGCCACACCTTCCAGCTCGGGTAGATCTGGCTCTTGTCCTCGTGGCCCTGGTAGAGCTGCGTCGCCTGGAACAGCCGGCGCTCGTACCCGGATGTGTCGTAGATGTCCGTCGGCACGGCCTGCGACTCACGGAACGCAGCGTTCTGGTTGTAGGTGGACAGCGCGCCCCACTGGACGGCGTTGGCCTCATCCTGAGAGAGCTGCAGGTTGACGAACTGCGCCTTCACGTCGGGGTTGAGCGCTTCGGAGCCCGCGGGCGCCTTGTCCCATCCCTTGCCCTCCGGGCCGAAGTTGCCGTCGAGCTGGCCCTTCTCTGTGAACAGGTAGTTCACCAGCTTGATCGCGGCGACCTGGTCGTTCTTCGACGCCTTGTTCGTCAGCATGAACGTCGCGCCCGGGGTGCTGCCGAAGGCGTACGTGGCGTAGTCGGCTCCGTCCGGACCGGTCAGCGGCGGGACGGCGTCGTACTGCTTGTCACGGCCGTCCTTCGCGCCGGGGCTGACGAAGATGTACGGGTGCAGCCCGCTCGCGCTGCCGAGCAGCACGGGTCCCGCGTTGTTGCCTTCCTGGGCGAGCGCCGCGGGGTTCTGCGTGAAGGCGCCCTTGTCGATGAGGCCGGCATCCCACAGCGACTTGATGTACTTCAGACCCTCGCGCCAGCCGTCCTTGTTCGCCTGGATGTCGACCTTGCCCTTGTTGAGGACCGTCGTCGACTGGTTGCCCTTGTCCGGGTTCTGCGGATCGTAGATGAACGCGTTCATGAAGAACGGGATCAGCGTGTCGTGGGAGTCGCCGCTGAGCGGGATCTCGTCCTTCTGACCGTTGCCGTTCGGGTCGCCGTTCTTGAACGCCTCGAGCACCTTCGTCATCTCGTCGGTGGTCTTCGGCATCTGGAGGCCGAGCTTCTTCAGCCACTCCGTGTTCATCCAGAGCTTCGACGGGTACTGGATGTGCAGCGTCTCGGCCAGCTGCGGCAGGCCGTAGATCTTGCCGTCGGGCGAGGTCGCCATCGCCTTGTAGTCCGGGTTGCTGTCGAGCGCCTTCTGGATGTCGGGCGCGTACTGCTTGATGAGGTCGTTGAGCGGCAGAGCGACGCCCTGCTTGGCCAGCTTCTCGACGTCGACCTGGTTGAACTGGTCCACCCACGGGATGAGGAGGAACGCGTCGGGATAGTCGCCGCTCGCCATCAGGATCTGCCGCTTCTCGGGCGCCACCGACGAATCCTGCGTCGTCGTCTGCCAGGAGAACTTGATGTTGAACTTCTTCTCCACCTCCTTGGTGAAGGCGTTGGTGGCGAGATCCTGTCCGGTGCCCTGCTGGGCGAAGACGCTCAGTGCGGCCGTTCCGCCGATCTTGTCGTCAGCGGCCGACCCGCTCGCGGGGGTGCAGGCGGAGAGGGCGAGCAGCGCGGCGGTGCCGCCCACCGCGGCGACGAGCGCCCGCGACCGGACCCGGCGGGGTCGTCGATCAGTCTTCGAGAACATGGTGCGTTCCTCCTTTGGAACTTCGGGTGTGTCAGGGATGTGGATGGTGCACTGTGTGGTGGGAGATGACGCTCGATCGGCCGGCTCAGCCTTTGACCGAACCGATGAGCACGCCTTTGTTGAAGTACCGGGCGACGAACGGATAGATGATCAGCACCGGGACGCTCGTGATCACGATGAGCGCGTACTTGAGGAGGTTCACGAGCTCCTGGTTCTGCGCCTGGGCCGCCAGGTCGCTCACGCCTCCGTTGGTCGCGTTGAGGACCAGGATGTTGCGCAGGACGAGTTGGAGCGGGAACAGGTCGGAGCTCTTCAGATAGAGGAGCGCGTCGAAGTAGCCGTTCCACTGGCCGATCGCATACATGAGCGCGATGACGGCGATCAGCGGCTTCGAGAGCGGGAGCACGACGGTCCACAGGAACCGGAAGTCGCTCGCGCCGTCGAGGGACGCGGCCTCGACGAGCTCTTCTGGGATCGCCGAGCGGAAGAACGTCCGGGCGATGATGACCTGCCACACCGCGACCGCCTGCGGCAGCAGGAGTGCCCAGCGCGTGTCGAGGAGGCCGAGGTTCTGCACGACCATGTAGGTCGGGATGAGTCCACCGCTGAACAGCATGGTGAACAGCAGCAGCGACATGATCACGTTGCGGCCCATGAACGACGGGCGCGACAGCGGCCACGCGATGCAGACCGTCAGGGTGGTGCTGATCAGGGTGCCCGCGATCATGTAGAACAGCGAGTTGGCGTAGCCCATCAGCACCTGCGGGTCCGCGAGCACCGTCTGGTAGCCCTTGAGCGTGAAGTCCACCGGCCAGAGGAAGACCTGGCCCGCCGTCACCGCATGCGGTGAGGAGAAGGAGCTGGCGAGGATGAACAGCAGGGGCAGGAGGACGACGAGGACCGCCAGGGTGAGCCCGAGATAGATGACGACGAGGAGCGCGCGGTCTCCCGGCGACTCCTTGATGCGACGGGGCTTCTTGATGCGCTTCGCACGCGCCTTCTGCCGCGCGCGCTCGGCCGGAAGATCGATGGTCACCACAGTCCGCTCCCACTCACTCGACGTGCCACCCAGTTGACGACCAGCAGGAGCACGAGGTTCACGACGGAATTGAAGAGGCCGACGGCGGTCGCCGTCCCGAAGTCGGCGTTGAGGATGCCCAGCTTGTAGACGTAGGTGGCGATGATCTCGGACTGCCCCAGGTTCAGCGGGTTCTGCAGCAGGTAGACCTTCTCGAAACCGATCGCCATGATGTTGCCGACGCTCAGGATGAGCACGATCATCGCGGTCGGCATGATGCCGGGGATGTCGACGTGCCAGATCTTCCGGAGCCGGGAGGCGCCGTCCATCCGCGCCGCCTCATACAGCGACGGGTCGATTCCGGAGAGCGCCGCCATGTAGATGACGGCGGAGTAGCCCGCGGTCTGCCACACGTCCGACCAGACGTAGATGTTGCGGAAGTAGTCGGGGTCGCCCAGGAGGTCGGGAGACGGGACGCCGAAGAACCCGAACACCTGGCTGATGACGCCCAGACGTGGGGCCATGATCAGGATGAGCATCGACACGACGACCACCGTGGAGATGAAGTACGGGGCGTACGTGACCATCTGCACGGTCTTCTGGAACCAGCGGTGACGCACCTCGTTGAGGGCGAGGGCCAGGATGATCGGGATGGGGAAGCTCGCCAGCACCGCGTATCCGGAGAGGATCAGGGTGTTGGAGACGAGCGTGGGGAACTGCGGGTTCTGCAGCATCGCCTGGAAGTTCGCGAAGTCGTTCCACGGGCTCCCCCACACGCCCAGCACCGGGCTGTAGTCCTTGAACGCGATGATCGCGTTGGAGATCGGCACGTACTTGAAGATCGCGAAGTAGGCGAGCGGCAGGATCGTCAGCAGGTACAGCTGCCAGTGCCGTCGGAGCGCGATGCGCCAGCGCTGACCGAGGGTCCTGCGCCGGGTCGTCACGCGTGCCTTCGGCGGCGGAGTGGTCCGAGCCGGTTGCCGGGTGGTGGTGGTCGTCATGGGCGGGGCGCTGGTCATCCGCGCACCGCCGCGTGCCAACGGTGTTGCCGCTTCGTCATCGAAGACTCCTGAACAGATCGAGCCGGATGGACGCTCGGTCCGCCCGGACTGGATACAGCAAAACCTATTTCCTTACCGTTGTCAATAATCTATCCTGATGCCAGGCGCCCTCCGTCGTACGCATCCGCTGCCCGCCGGGATTCGTGCGAATCATGGGCGCCGCGCATTCGAACACGAAAGAAAGAAAGCGGGGGCAATGGGGTACTCTCTCGACATGCCACTCGATGACGTGGGCACCCGTCGGCGGCCGGAACTGGGCACTCCCCGGTCGGCCGAGATCTTCACGCGCATCATCACGCACGGACCGGTCAGCCGGCTCGACATCGGCCGTCTCACCGGCCTGTCGCAGGCGAAGGTGACCAAGACGGTCAATCCGCTCATCGAGGGCGGCTACGTGACCGTGGGCGAGCACGCCGAGCACTCCTTCCCCGGCCGCCCTGTTCGCCCCCTCAGCGTCGTCTCGCGGTCGATGATCGCGATCGGGGTCAAGGTGAATGCGGACGAGATCTTCGCCGTGACCGTCAGCCTGGGCAACGAGGTGCTCGGCTCCACCCGTCGACGGCTCAAGAGCCACGACCCGGAGAGCACGATCGCCGCCATCGTGACCTCGGTGACGTCGCTCATCGCGCAGCTCGGCGACACGGCCGCGAATCTCACCGGCGTCGGCGTCTCGGTCTCCGGCGACATCGACAGCACGACCGGACTTGTCCGCGACTCCCCCCTGCTCGGCTGGACTCACTTTCCCCTGGGCGCGCGCCTGGCGGAAGAACTTGACCTGCCCATCACCGTCGAGAACGACGTGAGGGCACTCGCGAAGTCCGAGCAGTGGTTCGGCGCGGGCAGGGACGCGGAGTCGTTCGCGATCATCACGATCGGTGCGGGCATCGGGTGCGGCATCTACGTGAACGACGACGTCGTCGTCGGCGCCCACGGCGTCGCGGGCGAGATCGGGCACCTCCCGCTCGCGTCGTCCGATGCCCTGTGCGTATGCGGCCGTCGCGGCTGCGTCGAGGCTGTCGCCTCCTCCCGGGCCATCCGCGACGCGGTGAGCCTGGAGAGAGGGGAGCCTGACCTCACCCTGACGGACGTCATCCGCCTTGCGCACGACGGCGATCCTGCAGCCGTCGACGCCTTCGAGCGGGCGGGCACGGCCATCGGTGCCGCGGTGGCCGCCACCGTGAACCTGTTCGGGCCCGAGGTGGTCGTGATCGCCGGGGAGGGGGTCATGGACTACGACCTCTACGAGCGCCGGTTCCGCGAGGAGTTCCTTGCGCACGCGTTCGGCGCCGCGGCCAACTGCCGCCTGGTCGTCCGCCGCCACACCTTCACCGATTGGGCGCGCGGCGCCGCGGTGGCCGCGCTGCGCGAATCCATCACCGTCTCGCCCCAGCAGGCCGCGGACTGAGGCTCTGGCAGCGGAGGCTCAGTCAGAGGACGAGGGAGCGGATGGCCGAGGCGGCCGCTCCACGCGCCCAGTCCTCGAAGGTGTGCGGCCGCACGACGATGCGGCAGCGGCCGGCGGACTCGAACACGTGCTCGGCATAGGCAGCGCGAAGACGCTCCTCGAAGAGCCCGAACTCGACGACGCCCTCGCCGCCGATGATGACGAGCTCCGGTCCGACCATGTTGACCAGGCTGGCGATCGCCAGTCCGATGACGGCACCGGCCTCGCCGAACGCTTCGACGGCCGCCCGATCCCCCGCGTGCGCCAGCGCGACGGCCTCCTCGACTGTGACGGGCCGGCCGTGGGCCGCGGAGACCGTCGCGACGATCGCGCTGGTCGCGGCGACCGCCTCGACGCAACCGCGGCGCCCGCACCCGCAGACCCGGTCGGGCGACGTCAGCGGCAGGTGGCCGATCTCGCCCGCGACCCCGTAGGCGCCCTCCACGACCTCGCCGTTCAGGTGCAGGCCGCTGCCTATGCCGCGGCCGATCGTCACGATGGCGAACGAGCTCGTACCGAGCCCGACGCCGAACCAGTGCTCGCCGATCGTCAGCGCCCGCACGTCGTTGTCCACCACGATCTCGGCGTCGAGGTGCTCACGCAGCGCGGCGGCGAGCTCCACACCGTGCCAGCCCATGATGGCCGAGTCGCGGACGACGCCGGTCGCGGTGTCCACGTCGCCCGAGACCGAGACGCCGATGGAGGCGACGCTCGACCGGAGGTCGCCGAGCGGCTCCTGCAGGCGCGCGCACATCGCGACGATGGCGTCCACCACCGCGACCGGATCGTGAGACACCAGCTCGACGCGATCGGAGGCGATGATCCGCGTGGTCAGATCGGTCGCCACGCCGATCAGCTCGTCGACGTTGACCTTGATCCCGAGCGCGATCACCGCGTCCGGGACCACCGCGACCGGGTTCGCGGGCCGGCCGGGCAGACCGGTGGGGGTGACACCGAGCGAATCGTCGACGAGGCCGGCGGCGACCAGCGGCGTCACGGCCTTGGTGACGGCGGCCTGCGACAGCCCGGTGAGCCGGGCCACCTCGATGCGGCTGATCGGGCTCCGGGTGAGGATGGTGGTGAAGACCCGGGTCGCCGCCTCCGATGACGACCCGAGCAGCGCTGTGCGTGCTCGCAGCTCGTCGTTCATGCGGTGCCCTCTCCGGTCGGGGTGCTTCCACCTTACGGAGTGGAGACGGGGAGCCGGGGCTCCCCCTGCAGCACATGCTCGTCTCCCGGCTGGAGACGGACGACGGCGTCGGTGCTTCCCGAGCGGATGCGGACGGTGCGCGGCTCACTGTGGAGGTTGCGGATGACGGCCGTCGTCAGCCTTCCTTCCGCCCACTCCAGGTCGACGCTGAGCGCGCCGCGGGCCCTGAGCCCGTGGACCCGACCGTCGGGCCAGGCGGCGGGCAGCGCGGGCAGCAGCTGGATGACTCCCCCGTGGCTCTGCAGGAGCAGCTCGGCGATTCCCGCCGGGAACCCGAGGTTGCCGTCGATCTGGAACGGAGGATGCGTGCTGAACAGGTTCGGCAGGAGGCCGCCCCACTCCGAGCCGTCGACCGGCCCGTGCCGGCGGGCGTCGCCGTCGTACGGCGTGAGGGCCTGCTGCAGCAGGTCGTGCGCCGCCTCGCCGTCTCCGAGCCGCGCACGGAGCGCGATCTTCCACGCCCAGGACCACCCCATCGCACCCGGCCCCCTCGCGTCGAGGAACCGGCGAGCCGCGTCCGCGAGCTCCGGGGTGCCCTCCGGCGTGATGAGGTCGAGCGGGTAGAGGCCGACCAGCGCGGACAGGTGCCGGTGGGCTGGCTCGTGCTCGGTCACCTCCTCCGACCATTCCTGCAGCCGTCCGTCGCGGCCGATCGGCGGGTCTGGGATGACGGCGAGCGCCGCCTCCAGCTCGCGCCGGACGGGGTCGCTCCCGCCGAGCATGTCGAGTGCGTCCAGGCAGCGCTCGAAGAGCGAGCGGATGAGCTCGAGGTCCATCGTCGCCGTAAGGCCCAGGGAGCGCGGATCGCCGTCGGCGTCCCGGTAGGAGTTCTCGGGCGATGTCGACGGAGCGAGGTAGGCACGGCCGTCCGGCCCGACCTGAAGCCAGTCGAGGCAGAACTCCGCCGCGCCACGGAGCAGCGGCCAGATCCGGTCGCGCAGGAGGGCCTCGTCGGCGCTGAACTCGTAGTGATCCCAGAGCGAGTGGGTCAACCACACGCCGCCCATCATCCAGATCGCCCAGCTCGGCGCGCCATGACCCATGCCGACGGGGAGCGCCCAGCCCCAGAGGTCGGTGTTGTGGTGGGCGACCCAACCGCGGCAGCCGTAGAGCTCCCGCGCGACGTCACGACCGTTGGAAGCCAGACGCTCGACGAGCGAGATCAGCGGTTCGGCGTGATCGATCACGCCGAGCGGTCCGGCCGCCCAGTAGTTCATCTCCGTGTTGATGTTGATCGTGTAGTTCGACGACCACGCCGGGCGGAGCTCGCCGTTCCAGATGCCTTGGAGGTTCGCCGCAGGGCCGCCCGGGCGCGACGACGACGTGAGGAGGTAGCGTCCGTACTCGGCCGCAACGGTCGCCCGCAGTCCATCGTCGGTGCCCCGCAGGATGTCGGTCTCGACATCCCACCGGCCCTCGCGCCGCCCGCCGATCGCGAACCGCGCCGGCGCAGGGCGACGCACGGCGTCATCCTGCGCACCCGGGTCCTCGGCGATGGCGCCGAGGACACGGGAAGCGGCGCGGTCCCGGATCGTCTCACGGGAGACGGTCCGCCACTCGTCGTCCGCGCCGGCCCACCACGACTCAGCGCGGGTCGACGACGAGAGGGCGATCGACAGCCGACGGGCATGACGCACGACGAGGTCGCCATCGGCGGTCTCCGTCGTGCCGTCGCTCCGCACCGCGAGAGCCGCGGTAGCGAAGCCGTCGTAGGGTGCGTCGTCCCTTTCCGCGTAGCGCAGCGGCGGGACGACGGACTGTTCGTGCAGAGGCGCCCCGTCGATCGGGACGGCGAGGTCGAGGGTCAGCATCCCGTCGCTCCACGAGCGCCCCCGTTCGCGGAGCGGCGTGCTGAGGGAGATGCGCACCTCGGCAAGCGGCTCCGTCGAGCGGATCGAGACGAGGAGTGCGCCGTCGGAGACGCGCGACACCCGCTCGATGCGCGCTCCCCCGACCTGCAGTGCCTCCTCGACGATCCGGCGGTCGAGATCGAGGACGCGCGCGGGCTCGCCGTCGACCGGCGTTGCGCCTGGGAGGCCGACCGAGAGGTCCACGAACGGGAGGAACTCCTGGCTGTACCGCCCCTCGAAAGTGAGCAGCAACTCCTCCGCGCCATCGAGGTCCCCGGCGGCGAGCGCCTCACGCACCTCATGCAGGCGCTCCGGGCCCGCGCCTCCGGCGATCACGCGACGCAGCTCGTCCGCGGCGGTCTCCGGAGTGCCGGACCACACGGTCGCATCGTTGACGTGATAGCGGCCCTCGGAACCGCCGAAGACCATCGCACCGAGAGAGCCGTCGCCGATCGGGACGGCCTCCTCCCACTGGGTCGCGGGTCGGCTCCAGGCGAGCTGCAGAGTATCGGTGGAGATCGTCATCGGTCTTCCTTCTCGGGGTTGCACTCGACACACTAGGCATGGTTAATTGACACTGTCAAGTAACCGGAAACCCCCGAGGAGTCCTTCATGCTCGACGGCTATGGCGCCGTTCTGAGCCTGCGAGCCGCAGGCACCTCACTCGTCATCGATACGGCGGGTCGAGTGCCTCGCGTGCTGCATTGGGGCGCGGATCTCGGGCCCATCGACGAGGCCGCCGCCGAGACCCTACGGACGACCGCCGGACCGGCGCTGCTCAACAATTCGCCCGATGTGCCGCGCACCTTCAGTCTGTGGCCGACCGAGTTCGAAGGATGGGCGGGGACGCCGGCGCAAGAGGGCCACGCCTCCGGCACCGCCACGACCCCGCGGCCACGGACGGAGGCCGTCCGGCACCGCATCGACGCCGACCAGGGCGGGACGATCGAGATCGAGCTCGTCGACCAGATCACCGCTCTGCGGACGACGATGACCCTGGCCCTCGACCGTTTCGGCGTGCTCTCGGTGGACACGACCGTCGTCCGGGAGGCCGCCCTGGGCGATGCGGGCATCCCGTACACCCTCGACGCCCTGCGCGTGATGCTGCCCGTCCCGGAGCGCGCGGTCGACATCCTCGACTTCACCGGCAAGTGGTGCCGCGAGCGTGCTCCGCAGCGGGGTCCTCTCTTCTACGGGAGCCACGTGCGCCGTGCGCGCCGCGGCAAGCCCGGCCACGATGCCCCGTTCCTAGTCGTCGCCGGCACCGAGGATCTCGGCTTCGGCCGAGGTGAGGCCTGGGCTGCGCATCTCGCATGGAGCGGCGACGGCGAGTACGTCGTCGAGCGGCTGACGGAAGGCGCCGGTGCGTTCTCGTCGGTGCTGGGCGTCGGGGAGGGGCTGCGGCCCGGCGAGATCGTGCTCGCCGACGGCGACCGGTACACCGCCCCCACCGCTCTCTTCGTGTGGTCGGCGAACGGCCTGGACGGGCTGGCGGAGCGACTCCACCGGCGCCTACGCGCTCGGCCGTCGCATCCAGGGTCCCCGCGTCCGCTCACCCTGAACTCGTGGGAGGCGGTTTACTTCGATCACGACCTGCCTCGCCTGACCGCCCTGGTGGAGCGAGCCGCCCGGGTCGGCGTCGAGCGCGTGGTGCTCGACGACGGCTGGTTCCACGGCCGCCGCGCCGCCGACGCCGGACTCGGCGACTGGTTCGTCGACCGCACCGTGTGGCCGGACGGCCTCGGGCCGCTCGTCGACCTGGTCCGGTCGCGCGGGATGCAGTTCGGGCTCTGGTTCGAGCCCGAGATGGTCAACCTCGACTCCGACCTCGCCCGGGAGCACCCCGACTGGGTGCTCGGCCCGCGCCAGGGGCTCGGAGCGACCTCCCGCGCGCAGTACGTGCTCGATCTGACCCGCCCTGACGCGTACTCCCACGTCCTCGAGCAGATCAGCGCGATCGTCGAGGAGTACGCCGTCGACTACATCAAGTGGGACCACAACCGCGATCTGTCCGAAGCCGTCAGCGGTTCGCCCGGTGTCGACCGGCCGGCCGTCCACGAGCAGACGCTCGCGCTCTACCGGATGCTCGACACCCTCCGTGCCCGCCACCCGCACCTCGAGATCGAGACCTGCTCGGGAGGCGGCGGCCGCGTCGATCTCGGCATCCTGGAACGGACCGACCGCGTCTGGGCCTCCGACTGCAACGACCCCGTCGAGCGCCTGCAGATCGAGCGCTGGACGCGCATGCTCCTCCCGCCGGAACTCATCGGCTCGCACCTCGGCGCCGAGCGCTCGCACACCACCTCCCGCCGGACGGACCTGTCGTTCCGGCTGATCGTCGCCCTCACCGCCCACGCGGGCATCGAATGGGACCTCCAGGAGGCGGACGACGACGAGCTGGAGCGGATCGCCCGCTGGGCGGACGTCTACCGCGAGCTCCGGGGGCTGATCCACTCCGGCCGGATCGTCAACGCCGATCTGGCGGACGACGCGACCGCACTCACCGGCATCGTCGCGCAGGACGGCTCGCGTGCCGTCTACACCTGGGCGCGGCTCGTGACCTCAGCGCCCGGGCAGTCCGGCCGGGTCCGGTTCCCCGGGCTCGACCCCGATGCCCGGTACACCGTGCGCGTCCGCGACGAGTTCGGTCCGGCCAGCCGGCACCAGGGCGCCGATCCGTCCTGGATCACCGCCGCCCTCGAGCCGAGCGGGGTCGACCTCCCCGGCTCGGTGCTCGGCGTCGCCGGCGTCCCCCTGCCCACCCTCAATCCGCAACAGGCGATGCTCTTCGACCTCGTCCGGCTGGCCTGAGCCACCGGACGCGGGTCTGACCCAGACGGCCCACCGCACCGAACACCCCTCGCGCACCGACGCGCGCAGGGCTCTTCAGAGAGGAAGAACGCATGACACGCATGACGCGTGCACGACGGAGCCTGCGTGCTCTGGTCGTGACGGTCGCGGCCCTGGGGATCGTGGCCGCCGCCGCCGTCCCTGCCGGCGCGACGCCGACGCCCGAACCGACGGCCACATCGACACCATCCGCGACCCCGACCGGGACACCGACGCCCACCGCCACGCCGACCGCGACGGGCACGCCGACAGCGGCTCCCAGTGCGACTCCGAAGAGCGAGTCGAAGCCGGCCGCGGTGCCGACGCCCATCCCGCCTGCGGCCCCGGCCGTGGACCCGTGGGCCGTCACGCCCTACATGGGGTGGAGCAGCTACAGCATGCAGGTCTACTCGGGCAACGGGAAGTGGATCACCGCCGACCAGCTCATCGCCCAGTCGGACGCCATGCACGCCAAGCTGCAGAAGGCCGGCTACGACCACATCAACGTCGACGCCGGCTGGAGCGATGGCGTCGACGCCAACGGGCGCCCCACTCCGAGCGGGACTCTCTACCCGCAGGGGTTGAAGAAGGTTATCGACCACGTGCACGCCAACGGCCAGAAGTTCGGCGTCTACCTCATCCCGGGCATCGGACCCGACGTCTACAACAAGGCGTACCCGATCGCCGGCGCACCCGGATGCACCACGCACGACATCGCGAAGCAGCCGCTGACGCAGGCTGACTACTGGAAGATCGGCTACGCCATCGACTTCTCGAACCCGTGCTCGCAGAAGTACGTCGACTCGATCGCGGACCAGCTCGCCGCGTGGGGCGTGAACTTCGTCAAGTTCGACAGCGTCACCCCCGGCTCCGGCATCAGCGACGGCTCGGTGGATGCGCGCGACGACGTCGCCGCCTGGTCGAAGGCCCTCAAGAAGCACAGCATCTGGTTCGAGCTCTCCTGGGCGCTCGACATCAACTACGCCGACTACTGGAAGCAGTACGCGAACGGCTGGCGCGTGGAGTGGGACGTCGAGTGCTACTGCGGCAGCGAGGCCCTCACCCAGTGGGACAACATCGCGCGGCTCTTCCCCCGCGCCGCGGACTGGTGGCGTCACGCCGGGCCGGGCGGCTGGAACGACTTCGACTCGCTCAACGTGGGCAACGGGAAGATGGACGGCCTGACGCCGGACGAGCGCCGCACCGCCACCACGCTGTGGGCGATCTCCGCCGCACCGATGTACACCGGCAACGACCTCACGAAGCTCGACCAGCTGGGCGTGGATCTGCTCACCAACCCGGAGGTCGTCGGCGTCGACCAGGCGGGCGTGCCGGCACGTCCGGTCTCGACGACCACCAAGCAGCAGGTCTGGTACGCGCTGAACAAGGACGGCAGCTACACGGTCGCGCTGTTCAACCTGGGCCGGGCGGAGTCCGACATCACCGCGAAGTGGTCGGACATCGGGCTGACCGGATCGGCGACCGTCCGCGACCTGTGGGCACGCAAGAACGTGGGTCGCGCGGACGGCTCGTTCACGGCGACCGATGTGCCCATCCACGGCGTCCGGCTGCTCAAGGTCACGCCCGACAAGGGCGCGACGGTCACGGTCAACGACGACGCCCAGGGCTTCTCGTACGGAGGCACCTGGACGCGCAACGGCGGTGCCGAAGTCGCCGCCACCTCGCAGCCGCTGACCGTGAACGTCACCGACACGGGCACGCCGGCACCGCCGACGTCGACCGGGCCGACCCGCACCACGAGCATCAACGACACCGATCCGGGCATCGCGTACTCCGGTCAGTGGGGGTACAGCAACGGGCGCAACTTCGGTGACTACCAGGACGACGTGCACTATGCGGAGCATCCTGGCAGCGACTCGTTCTCGTACACCTTCACCGGTACCGGGATCTCGTACCTGACCGAACTCGACTCCTCGGAGGGCGAAGCGGACGTGTACATCGACGGGCAGTTCGTGAAGACGATCAGCGCCAACATCCCGACCGCCTCCCACACGCCGCAGCAGACGGTGTTCACGACGAACGACCTCACCGACGGGAAGCACACGCTCCGGGTGGTGATGAAGTCGGGGCAGTTCATGCTGCTCGACCGGCTCGACGTCATCCAGCCGAGCCTGATCGACCCGTCCAGCGTGTCGTTCGACACGAAGGCGCCGGCCCCGGCGACCTTCTCGGTGCTGCGCGACCCGGACGAGTTCACCGGGATCACCGCCAACGGCACGGCGCTGAAGAAGGGGTCCGATTACACCGTCTCCGGGTCGACCGTCACACTGCAGCCGTCGTACGTCGCGACGCTGCCCGTCGGGACGACGACCCTCAACGTGGCCTTCCGCGGCGACTACCTCGACGACGTCCACGCCACGACGGCGACCGGCGCTTCGGTGTCGTACACGTTCACCGGCACGGGAGTCGACTGGCTCGCGCCGACGGGCCCCGACCAGGGCGTGGTCGACATCTATCTGGACGGCAAGCTGGTGAAGCAGCTCGACACCCACAGCGACACCCGCCGCACCCAGCAGAAGGTGTTCAGCGTCTCGGGCCTCCGCAACGGGAAGCACACCATCATGGCCGTGAAGGAGTCGGGTGCCGTGATGCGCGCCGACGCCGTCCGCTACTCCGTCCGCTGATCCGTCGGGTGGGCCGGGAGCACCTCCCGGCCCACCCTCTCCGAAAGGCCCCGCATGTCCGACTCCGACGCCCTCCTGGACTCGGCACCCCTCCCCACTCCCGACGACTACGACGCCTACTGGGCGAGCGCTCTCGATGACGCCGCGCGGCATCCGCTCGCCGTTCGCGTGGAGCCGGTGGATGCGGGCCTCGCCGCGATCGAGGTGTTCGACATCTCGTTCGCGGGGGCCGACGGGCGGCGGGTGAGCGGATGGCTCCGGTTGCCGCGGCACCGCGAGGGACGGCTCCCGGGCGTCGTGCACTTCAACGGCTACGGCGCCGGACGGCTCGACCCGATCGACGACCTCACCTGGCCGGTCGCGGGCTTCGCCCAGCTGGTCATGAACACCCACGGCCAGGGCGGCGGCAGCACCGGGCACCTGCTCGATGGGATCGAGGATCCGCACCGCTCCTATTACCGTGGGGTGTTCGTGGATGCGGCTCGCGCCGTTGACGCGCTGCGCTCGCTGGACGAGGTGGACGGCGACCGGATCGCGGCGATCGGGAACAGCCAGGGCGGCGGGATCGCCCTCGGTGTCGGAGCCCTGCGGCCAGACCTCTCCGCCGTGCTGGCGCAGGCGCCCTTCCTCACGGACGCACCGCAGGGCATCCGGCTGGCCCGCAACGGGCCCTGGCTGGAGCTGCGCGCCTACCTGAGCGAGCATCCCGACCGGGCCGATGCGGTGGCGCGGACGCTGGCGTACGTGGACGGGGTCACGTCTGCCCGGCACGCGTCGGCGCCGGGATGGATCAGCGACGGTCTCGAGGACGACATCTGTCCGCCGGAGACCGCGCGCGCGGCAGCGGAGGCCTACGCGGCCCCGGTGACCCTGCGGGAGTGGCCGGGCGCCGGGCACGAGGCCGGGGCGACGGCCGACCGGCGAGGCGCGCTCGCTGTGCTCCGTGATCGCCTGGGGCTCGCGGGTGCCTGACGGCGGACCGTCTCAGGCGCCGTCGCGCTGGGCCGCGAGGCTCCAGACCTGCGGCAGCACCATCCCCTCGGCGCCGGGGCCCGACGCGGCGAAATGGTCGACATGGCGGTTGATCGACTCCTGCCACCGCTGGTTGGCGGGGTCGTCGTCCAGCGCACGCATCGCCGCGGCGAAGTCGTCGCAGTCGACCAGATGGAACAGGTCGCGCCCGCTGCGCCAGATCTGCCAGTCGTGGATGCCGAGGCGTTCGAACGACGCGACCAGGTCTTCCGGGATGGCGGCGTGCGCGGCGTCGTAGGCGGCCTCGTGGCCGTCGCGGATGATGGAGTGAAGCGCGACGCGCATCCGGGTGCTCCTTTGCGTCCGTGGTTTGCATTCCGTGGTTTGAATTCCTATAGGAAATAGTAATAGTCTCGATGCCGGAAGGCGAGCGAAAGGACCCTCGATGCGATTCATGCGACTCGGCGAGCCGGGAGCGGAGATCCCCGTCGTCACCGACGGAACCACCACGTGGGACCTGCGCCCCCTCACCGCCGACATCGACGGCGCCTTCCTCGCCGACGACGGCCTCGCGCGCGCTGAGGCCGCCGCGGCTGCCGGCGACCTCCCCGAGCTCGACCCGCCCGGGCTCCGCATCGGCGCCCCCATCGCCCGCCCGCAAGCGGTCATCTGCATCGGGATGAACTACGCGGCGCACGCCCGCGAGTCAGGCTCCGAGCCGCCCACCGACATCGTCGTCTTCTACAAGCACCCCAACACCGTCGTCGGGCCGAACGACGACATCCTGCTCCCGCCCGGGTCCACGACCACCGACTGGGAGGTCGAACTCGCCGTGGTCATCGGCAAGCGCGCCCGCTACCTCGACTCCCCCGAGCAGGCCATCGACCACATCGCCGGCTTCGCGGTCGCCAACGATGTGTCCGAGCGCGAGTACCAGCTGCAGCGCTCCCTCGGTCAGTGGAGCAAGGGCAAGAGCTTCGAGACCTTCAACCCGCTGGGACCGTGGCTTGTCCCCGCCGCCGAGGTCGGCGACGGGAGCGGGCTCGGCATCCGTTCGCGCGTCAACGGCGAATCGCGCCAGGACTCGAACACCAGCGACCTCATCTTCAACGTCGCCGAGATCGTCTACCGGCTCAGCCGGTTCACCGTGCTCGAACCGGGCGACCTCATCAACACGGGCACCCCCGAGGGGGTCGGCCTCTCCGGTCGCTTCCCGTACCTCACCGTCGGCGACGAGGTCGAGGTCGAAGTCGACGGCCTGGGCGCGCAGCGTTCGACCGTGCGGCCGGCGCTCTGACCGCATCCATCACCCACCCTCACTGCAAGGAGACAAGGATGTCGCACTTCGATGGCCTGGTGGCCGCCGTCACCGGCGGTGCGTCCGGGCTCGGCCGGGCGATCGCCGACGAGCTGGCCGCCCAGGGAGCGCGCGTGTTCGCGCTCGACCTCGACCCGGACGCCGTGAGCGCCCCGCACACCGGCATCCGCTGCGACATCGGCGACGACGCCAGCGTGCGGGACGCCATCGCCGCGGTCGTTGCCGACGCCGGGCGCCTCGACATCGTCATCGCGAACGCCGGGATCGGCGCGCAGGGCGACATCGAGGCGAACGACGACGACGAGTGGATGCGCGTGCTCAACGTCAACGTGATCGGCTCGGCCCGGACCATCCGGCACGCGATGCCGCACCTCAAGGAGTCGCCGTCGCCCGCGGTCGTGCTCACCAGCTCCATCGTCGCCTGGGCCGGACTCCCGCAGCGAGTGCTGTACGCCGCATCCAAGGGCGCCATCTCGGCCATGACCCTCGCGATCGCCGCCGACTGCCTGCCTTTGGGCATCCGCGTCAACGCCGTCGCCCCCGGCACCGCCGACACGCCCTGGGTCGGCCGCCTGCTTGACTCCGCCGCCGACCCGGACGCGGAGCGCGCGGCGCTCGAAGCGCGCCAGCCGAGCGGACGCCTGGTGCAGCCGCAGGAGGTCGCAGAGGCGGTCGCCTACCTCGCGTCGCCGACGTCCGGGTCGAGCAACGGCGTCATCCTGCCGGTCGACGGCGGGATGTACTCGCTGCGGCCGCGGAGGTAACCCGATGGTCGAGCGTCAGTTGCCGCGTCCGGCGGAGTTGCTGGAGTTGATGCGGTTCAAGCGGCCGGAGCTGAATCTGAAGAAGCGGCGGCTGGAGTCGGCGTTGACGATCGAGGATCTGGCCAGGATCGCCCGCCGCCGCACCCCGAAGGCCGCGTTCGATTACACCGAGGGCGCGGCCGAGGGGGAGCTGTCGTTGGCCAGGGCGCGGCAGGCGTTTCAGGATGTGGAGTTCCACCCGTCGATCCTGCGGGACGTGTCGCAGGTGAACACGTCGTGCCAGATTTGGGGTGGGCCGTCGGCGTTGCCGTTCGGGATCGCGCCGACCGGGTTCACGAGGTTGATGCAGACCGAGGGTGAGACCGCGGGGGCGGGTGCTGCGGGGGCGGCGGGGATCCCGTTCACCCTGTCCACGCTGGGGACGACGTCGATCGAGCATGTGAAGGCGGCGAACCCGCACGGGCGGAACTGGTTCCAGTTGTATGTGATGCGGCAACGCGAGATCAGTTATGGCCTGGTGGAGCGGGCGGCGGCGGCGGGGTTCGACACGTTGTTCTTCACCGTGGACACTCCGATCGCGGGGGCCAGGTTGCGGGATAAGCGCAACGGGTTCTCCATCCCACCCCAGCTCACCCTCGGCACCATCGTGAACGCGATCCCGCGCCCGTGGTGGTGGTATGACTTCCTGACCACCCCGAAACTCGAGTTCGCGTCCCTGTCCTCAACCGGTGGGACGGTCGGGGACCTGCTGAACGCGGCGATGGATCCGTCGATCAACTACGACGACCTGAAGATCATCCGCGACATGTGGCCCGGGAAACTCGTCATCAAAGGCGTGCAAACCCTCGAGGACGCGCGCACCCTGGTCGATCACGGGGTGGATGGGATCGTGCTCTCCAACCACGGCGGACGCCAACTCGACCGCGCCCCCATCCCGTTCCACCTGCTCCCGTCCGTCGTGCGCGAGGTGGGGCAGCACACCGAGGTCGCGATCGACACCGGCATCATGAACGGCGCCGACATCATCGCCGCGTACGCCCTCGGCGCCAAGTTCACCCTGATCGGACGGGCATACCTCTACGGGCTCATGGCCGGCGGGCGTGCCGGGGTCGACCGCACCATCCAGATCCTCACCGACCAACTCACCCGCACCATGAAACTCCTCCAAGTACGGTCGCTCGCCGAACTCGCCCCCCACCACGTCACCCAACTCACCCGCCTCCACCCCCTCCGCCCCGCCCCGGCGCGCGAGGACGCCGACGCCTAACCCTCCGCGCACGATTTGCGCCAAATCACGGCAATGCGGCCCCGCCCCCCCGCGAGATCGGGGCGAACGCCGTGAGGGCGCCGACATTCGTGCCGAATGTGCGCTTAGCGCGCCGCATACCGCACATTCGGCACGAATCTCGCGGGGAGCAGCGAGAGGTGTGTACTCGGAGGCGACGGCGGATCACCCCGCGATTTGCGCCAAATCGCGGGAAGCGGCCCCCAAAACCACGATTTGGCGCAAGTCTCCACGGGAACCCGATGGGCGGAACCGCGATTTGGCGCAAATCTCGCGCCGCAGAGATCGGGCGAACGCCGTGAGAGCCTGCGCAGATTCGTGCCGAATGTGCGCTTTGCGGCGCGCATTCCGCACATTCGGCAGGAATCTCGCGGGGAGCCGCGAGAGGGTGCACTCGAAGGAGACGGCGGATCACCCCACGACTTGCGCCAAATCGCGGGAATGCGGCGCCCAGAACCGCGATTTGGCGCAAATCTCGCCGGGACGTGAGGCGCGGGACCGCGACTTGGCGCAAATCTCACGCCGCGGTGGGGAGAGGGCGCGCACATTCGTGCCGAATGTGCGCTTTGCGCGCCGCATTCCGCACATTCGGCACGAATCTCGCGGGTCAGGGGAGGCGGTAGGCGCGAGCCGCGGTGCCGGCGAGCACCTCGTCGCGCTCGGCGGGGGTCAGCGGCTCCAGGAGGGCGCGCGTGGTCGCCATGGTTTCTGCGTAGGGCGT